>JBPCLM010000109.1:0-10725 GCA_051003295.1 Tepidiformaceae bacterium
CCAGAGCGCGGTCTAGTTTGGTATCGTTGCCAACGCCAAGGCTGGTACTGGTTCATCACTTGTTCGCCGCCGCTTGGGCACCTGCGCTACGATCGGCTCCACATCGGAGGACCTCGTACATGGCAAACCTCTCCGTCCGCCCGCTCCAGCCCGCTGACCTCGACCCGATCGCGGCCCTGCTCGCCGCCCGCCACGCCCGCGATTCCGCCAACCTTCCCGCCATGGACCCGGCCCTGCTCGACCCCGGCGCTTGCGCATCCGTGCTTGCTGCCGCTCTTGGTGACCAACGTTCGAACGGCGCCGTCGCAGTCCGCGATGGCGCCATCATCGGCTTCCTCCTCGGCGAACGCATGCTCTTGCCGCCCGACCACGTTTTCGCCCGCTACATCGCGCCGCACTCCATCTCCATGGGCATCACATCCCACGCCGTCGCCGCCGGTGAAGACGCAGTCACCGTCTATCGCGAGCTCTACGCCGCCCTCGCCGAGGGTTGGGCCGGCGAAGGTTTCTTCGTCCACACAGCCAACATCCCCGCTGGCGACGCAGACGTGCAGGAAGCGTGGGTAGCCCTGGGCTTCGGCCGCACTACCACCGCTGCCGTGCGCGATACCAGCGCCGTGCCCGCCTCGATGCCAGCGGGAGTCGAAGTTCACCAGGCCGGGCCCGAGGACATCGGCGCCATCGTCGCCCTCAGCGGCGCCCTCGAGCGCCACCACGCTGGCGGACCGATCTTCTGGCCCGTGCTCCACGATGCGGACAGGGCCGTGCACGCTGCCCACGTGCATACCCTCGCCGACCCAGGCAACGCCCACTTCGTGGCCTACCGCGAGGGCACGGCTCTTGGCATGCAAACGTTCTGGAAGCCGGGCTTCACGCCGTCGACCGTCTCCCCGCGCGAATCCATCTATCTGTACGAGGGCGTCGTCGATTCCGAAGTCCGCAGCGGCGGCGTTGGCTCGGCCCTGCTCGCCCATTCCCTGGATTGGTGCCGTGAGCAGGGCTACGACTGGTGCTGCCTCCACTACGCCAGCGCCAACCCTAGCGGTGCGCCCTTCTGGCAGCGCCAGGGCTTCGTCGCCGTCGAGTACATCATGCAACGCCATATCGATGAACGCATCGCCTGGGCGAACCGCTAGGCGCCCCCGTGCCGCGCCGGGGCAGCGTTCGTCCACGTCATCTAGACTGCGCACACACCCCCGCGATCCCCGAAGGAGGCCCCATGACAGCCCCAACCGGCCAGATCCGCATCATCTCCGCCGATTCCCATACCCTCGAACCCGCTGACCTCTGGGCGAAGCACATGTCGCCGAAGTTCCGCGACCGCGTCCAGATCTTCGATGAACTGGCCGGCAAGCCCGGGAACTTCATCGCTTGCGAGCCCCTGCGCCCCTTCGATGTCACCAGCCTCGGCACCGCCGGCATCGACCCCACGAAGGTCGAGGAGTTCAGCCGCGGCGGCTACTCAGTCTGTCGCCCCGGCGGATGGGACCCCGCCGAACGCATCAAGGACATGGAGATCGACGGCGTCGATGCTGAAGTGCTCTACGCCGGGCTCACCATGTTCCTCTATGCCCACCCGGACGCCGAACTGCAGCGCGATGCCTTCCGCGCCTACAACGACTGGGTCGCCGGATACCAGTCGTACAACCCGCAGCGCCTGCTCGGCATCGCCGCCATCTCCGTCTGGGATGTCGATGCCGCCATCCACGAAATGGAGCGCGCGAAAGCACTCGGCCTCCGCGGCGTCCTCATCTCCGCGAACCCGCCTGCTGACCTTCGCTACAGCAACCCCGCCTGGGAGCCCTTCTGGAGCGAGGCCGAGGACCTGGACATGCCCGTCAGCCTGCACATCCTCACGGGCGCGCACGGCACGGGTCTCACCGCCGACATCATCGGGAGTTACATGAACCTCCCCCGCGAAATTTCCACCTCCATCGTCGAAATGATCACAAGCGGCGTCCTCGAACGCCACCCGCGCCTCAAGATCATCTCCGCCGAAAACGACATCGGCTGGGTCGCGCACTTCCTTAACCGTCTCGACCACGCGTTCTGGCGCTGGGGCCACCGCTACCCGGAGATGAAGATGCCCGCCACCGAATACTGGCGCCGCCAGGTCTGGTGCACCTGGCAGGACGACATCGCCGGCGCACGCACGCGCGACCTCATCGGCGTCGATACCCTCATGTGGGCCTCCGACTACCCCCATGGCGACTCCACCTGGCCCCGCTCGCAGGAGGTCATCGCCGAAAACTTCGCCGGCATCCCCGAAGACGAAAAGCGCAAGATGCTGCGCGGCAACATGGCGAAGGTGTACGGGCTCGAGGGCTGACCTCAGCCGCGCCCGCCTCCCTGCCCCCCGCCGCGCTTCCGAGCCAGTTAGCGGCCGGGGAGGCGCAGGTAATCGACCATGTAAGCGGGAAGCGAATCCTCGGAGTGTGCGAGATGGAACGACAGGAGGGCTCGGGCTATCGCTTTATAACTGGAACTGGTCGGGAAAGCCATCGTATCCACGCTCGTGCGAACTAACCACGTCTACTAACAGCTCGCGCGCCCGCTGGGCGATGTCCACCGCGAACATCTCATCGAGGTAGAAGCGCACCTGGTGCCACGGTGGCCGCGCCCACGGGTACCGGGCGTAGAGGTGCTCGGGTTCCGCGAGGCGTTCGTTTTCCGCGAGCCTCGGTTCGACCTCCTCAGGATGTGCCGCTGCATAGTCCAGCGCCGCCTTCAGGCCTTCTGGGACACCCAGTAGTAACTTGACTTGAAGTTCTCGAAATCGCAGGCCAGCGCTCTGAATTCGCCAGGGAGGAACCATGCCTTCAGGTTGGTGCCCTTCACCACCGCCACACGGCCGTTCGCAGAATCGTTGAACGCGATCCCGGGGAACCGGCGGATGCGATCGACTTCCAGCGTCAGCCGGTCAGCGTCGAAGGCGGGGCCGTGATTGGCGGTGGGGCGCTTCATGCAGCCATCGTACACCCGGCGTCGTCGCTGACGCCCTACCCGAACGCCGGGATCACTTCCTCCGACCACGCCTGCAGGGCATCCCAGTCCACCGGCGGCCGGATGGCGATGTTGACGCGCGCCGCCCCCGCCTCGGCGTAGCGCGACACCAGCTCCTTCGCCTGGTCCGGGGTGCCCACCACCACGCCCCGCGAACGGAACATCTCCGCGGCCGGCCCCCACGTGTCCTTGAAATGCTGTTCAGCGCGCGTGCGCGCCGCCTCGTTCGCGGCCATGTGGAAGCTCAGGTTCTCGTTTCGTTCGATGGTCGCCGGGTCCCGTCCCTCCACCTCGCACCAGTGATCGAGGACCCCCGAAAGCCGCTTGAATTCGTCCACGGAAGTGTAGGGGGTGTTCCAGCCGTCCGCGTGCCGCGCGGCGATGCGCAACGTGCGCTTCTCGCCGTTGCCGCCCACCCAAATGCGTGGGCGTTCCTGCACCGGCTTCGGGTTGCAGGCCGCGTTTTCCAGCGTGTAGTACCTGCCCGCGAAGTCCGAACGGTCCTGGGTCGTGAGCAAACGCACCACCTGCACGCCCTCTTCGAGCATGTCCATGCGTTCGCCGATCGGCCGGAAGGGGATGCCGTAAGCGCGGTATTCCGGTTCGTGCCAGCCCGCCCCGAGCCCAATCTCCAACCGCCCGCCGCTGAGCTGGTCGATCGTGCAGAGCGCGTTCGCCAGCACCGCCGGATGGCGATAGTTCATCCCCAGCACCAGCACGCCGATGCGCACGTTCGCGGTCTCGCAGGCAATCGCCGCCATGCACGTGGTCGCTTCGAAGCAGCTGCCGTTGCCATCTACCGGGGGGGCTTCGTAGAAGTGGTCCCACACATCCACCCAGTCGAAGCCGACCGTATCGGCCCAGCGCCAGAGCTTGCGCAGCTCCTCCACCGGCAGGTTCTGTTGTCCAATGTGCAGCCCGAACTTCATCGCGTCCCTCCCTGAGACTGTGCCGCAAACGCCCGGCAGCGGATCGACCGCTCCAACTCGTCGTTCGCTTCCCGTAGCTTGCGCGTCAGCAACGGTAATTCCTCCTGGTCGATCTCCGCGAGCAACCGTCGTGACCGCTGCAGCACCCCGTCCTCCACCCGGTAGGCGGGGAAGAGGAAGTTGAAGTAGTCCACCTGAAATTCCTTGTCCTTCGTGCGGAAAACGCCCTCCACAGACTCGAAGAAGCGCTCCACGTACGGTCCGAGCAGCGCCCGCTGCTTCGCCCAGTTGAACCCCCTCATCGCCGCGTCCGTAAGGTACAGCGAGCCGTAGCCCTCGCCATTGATGCCCGCCCAGGCTTGCGCTTTGGCCTCTTCCGTCGGCACCGATGTCTCCGCCTGGAGCTTCGCGCGCTCACCGCGGTCCGTGGCGTCACGGGCCGCTTCTCCCGCCACGCGCTCGGCCGCCCCCGGGAGGCCGTAGGCCACGAAGCGCACCGCGAGGTTCCAGCGCATGTCCTGGTCTATTTCGAGCCCTGCGATGCTTTCCGCCCCATCGGCCAACCGCGCCGCCCGTTCAAGGTCAGCCGCCGTCGAGGCGAACCCGAAGAGCGCGCGCGCCCAGATGATCTGCGCGTCGCCGCGGGGGGCATCGCGCAGTGCCGCCCACGCGCTTTCGAAGAGCCGGTGTGCTTCTGTTTCGCGTTCCTCTTCCGGCACAAAGCGGGCCGCGGCTGCCGCCGCCTGGCCAAGCGTGGCGTCGAGCAGCTCCGTCGCGCGCTCCAGCGGCAGTTTCTCCCGCAGCAGCGCCAGGTACTCGACCGAACTGAACTGCTGGTCCCTCACCATGCTCCAGAGCGAAGACCACAGCAGCTGCCGCAATAGCAGGTCGTCGAAGCGCTCCAAGTGCGCCCGCGCGAAGTCGAGCGACTCCGGGTCGAGCGCGACCTTTGCGTAGGCGTGGTCGTTGTAGTTGGGGAACACCAACGACGGCCGCACCCTGCCGTGCGCTTCCGCCACCTGCGCCCGTTCCCCGTCCAGCCGCGCCGGGATTACGTCCACGCTCATGCCCCCGTTATCGGCGCGCACCAGCCCGATTTCCAACGAATGCGGCCGCAGCGTCGGGTACTCCGCCGGCGCTGTCTGGGCCACCGCCAGGCTCGTCAGGCGCTCCCCATCGGCCTCCCATTGCGCCGATACTGTGTTCAGCGATGGCGTCTCCAGCCACAACCGGGACCATTCGCCCAGTTCGCGTCCGCTGCCCGTTTCCAGCGACTCCAGGAACTGCGCGAGCGTCGCGTTTTGGAACGCGTAGCGGCGGAAGTACTCTCGCATGCCCTCGCGGAACCCTTCCATCCCGATTGTCGCCACCAACTGCTTGAGCACGGAGGCGCCTTTGCCGTACGTGATGCCATCAAAGTTCAGGAACGTCTGGTCCGTGTCGGCCACCGTCCCCGCGATTGGGTGCGTCGTCACCAGTTGATCCACACGGTAGGCCCAGTTCTTCATGCCCGCGTTGAAGTCTTGCCAGCCATTCTGGAAGCGCGTCGCCCCCTCCATGCAGACGTAGGCCACGTACGTCGCGAAACTCTCGTTCAACCACAGGTCGTTCCACCAGCGCATGGTCACCAGGTCCCCAAACCACATGTGCGCCATTTCGTGCAGGATGGTCTCGCAGCGGTTCTGGCGCTGGTTCTCCGTCGGCGGGTCGCGAAAGACCATGTATTCGTTGTGGGTGACACAGCCAACGTTCTCCATCGCCCCGGAATTGAACTCCGGGACGAACACCTGGTCGTACTTGCCGAAGGGGTACGGATAATCGAAGAACTCCGCGTACCAGTCGAGCCCCTGGCGCGTAATGGTGAACAATTCCCCGGTGTCCAGGTGCTTCACCATCGATTTTCGGCAGTAAAGGCCAATCGCGATGCCGTTGTGCTCTTCGCGCGCCACGTGATACGGCCCTACAACCAGCGCGAACAGGGAGGTGCTGAAACGCCTGGTCTCCTCGAATTCGTGCACGGTGCAGCCGTTCCCGCCCGGCCGCGCCGCCGTCTCGCCGCTGTTCGCAACCACTTCCCATTCCTCCGGCGCCGTCACCGTCAGACGGTACGTCCCCTTAATGTCGGGCTGGTCGAAGCACGGGAAGAGGCGATGCGCCTCGTACGGTTCGAAGTTCGAATACAGGTACTCTTCGCCGTCTTCGGGGTCCGTGAACTGGTGGAACCCGTCGCCCTGGTGGTCGTAGTCGTTCTCGTAGCAGATGCGCACCGTCGTCTGCGGCGCGAGCGTCTCGCCCGGCAGCGTCAACCGGTACCCGTTCCAGCGCGCTTCGATGGTCGCGCCGTTCACCTCCAGCGAGTCGATCCGCTTCCCGCGGAAATCGAGGAACGTGTCGCCCTCGCCCGCCACCTGGAAGGCCACCGTCACGTCGCCCCGGTAACCTTCCGCACCTCGCTCGATTTCAATCGCAAGCGTGTAGCCGGCGCCCGAAATCCGCCTCGCGCGCTCCTCCGCCTCCACCTGCGTCAGGATGTCCCGCGCTGCCGTTGTCGTCACCCTGGTCATGCTACTCATCCCGGCCCGCGCTCTGCGTGGGCAATGTGCTCAATCGGCTTCCGCCCTGGCGGTTTCCGCCTGGCCGTTCAGGCTACAACTTTGGCCATCCCTTCGCGCTCGTCCGGTGTTATCCCGGCCACCGTTCCCACACCAGCACCTCCTCCACCGGCCGGCGCGCCGTTGGGCCGAACTTCCCCATCGGATGGCCCACCGGCACCATTCCGAACGTGCGCACGCCCGCCGGCAGCGAGAGTACCTCATCGACCTCGCTTTCGAACATCAGGTGCAGCGTCGTGAGCGTCGCCCCCAATCCCTTCGCCCGGCACGCCAGCAGCAAATTCTGGACCGCCGGCCAGATGCTCCCCCCGGTCGAGGCCGATACCGCGAACCGCCCGAAGTCCGAGTTCTCGAGCCCCGTGAGGCATGGGAACACCAACACCGGCGCTTCCGCGAGGTGGTCGCCCTGCCAGCGCACGGCCTTCTTCAGGCGTTGCCACTCGTCTTCGCTCTGGTGCGGCAGGGGCGCCGTGTTGATGCGCTCGAGGTAGATATCGACCGCCCGCTTATAGATGGGGCCGATGCGCGCTCGCTGGCCCGCATCGGTGACCACCACGAACTTCCAGCCCTGCGCGTTGGCCCCCGAGGGCGCCCGCGTCGCGTACCCGACGATCTCCGCTAGGAGCTCCCTGGGTACGGCGTCCGGCTTCAACCGCCGCATCGCGCGCATCTCGTTCATCGCCTGGAATACGTCCATCACATCACTCGCCTCCCCGGCGGGGTGCCCAGCCTATGGAATGCTGCGTTCCGCCACCAGGATGACGCGGCTGTTGTATTGTCCGCCACCCCCGGGGTAGGGCACGAACGTGCCCCCACAGCTGACCAGCGTCACCCGTTCCCGGTCCGATGGCAGGCCCGGGAACACCACCGAGTGCATATTGATGTCCTCGAGCCTGATCGTCTCCACCGACAGCACCGTGTACGCGTACTCGATCCCATTGTCCATCCGCACGTACAGGGTGTCGCCAATGTCGGCGCTCGTCAGGTAGGCGAACGGCCCAAGGCCGTAGTTCACGTAATCGATGTGGGCGGCGAAGATGGAGTTCGCGCCGCCGAAGCCCGGCCGCCCAAACGCCTCGTACCACGCGATCAGCGACGGGTGCGTGGGCAATTGGAACGTCTCTTCGCCACCCACGAACTCCGTGTCCCGCACCTCCACGCCCGAAGCCGATGTAAGCGCCGCCGACTCCAGCGTCAGCGAAGCCACCGGTCCCGCGTATGGGCGCGGGACCGGCGTTGGCTGCAGGCTGCGCGCGATCGCGGGCACCACAACGCGCGTGCCCGCGATCGATCCTGGGGCGGCGGACCCACTCACGGTCGCCAGCACCACTCCACTCGCGCCCGCCAGGGCCAGCATCAACACCGCGAGTCGTCTCAACATCTCCCACCCTTCATACGCCTGTCCGCCCCGCGATGATCCGGACGTCATCCCTCTCCCAGGTACGCGCGGCGCACGCCGTCGTCCCGCGCCAGTTCTGCCCCCGTGCCCTTCAGCGTGATGAGCCCCGATTCGAGCACGTAGGCGTGGTCGGCGATCTCCAGCGCCATCGAAGCATTCTGCTCCACCAGCAGGATGGTCGTCCCCTGCTCGCGGATCTGCCTGATGGTGGCGAAGATCGTCTCTGTGAGGATAGGCGAAAGTCCCATTGAGGGCTCGTCCAGCAAGAGCAGCTTCGGCCGCGCCATCAGCGCCCGCCCGATCGCGAGCATCTGCTGTTCCCCGCCCGAAAGCGTGCCCCCCGTCTGCCGCGCCCGCTCGCGCAGCCGCGGGAACAGGCCGAACACGCGCTCCATGTCTGCCCCTATCTCCCCGTCACGACGCTGGAAGGCACCCAGCTGCAGGTTCTCCAGCACGCTCAAGCGCTGAAAGATTCCCCTCCCCTCGGGCACCTGCGAAACCCCCGCCTCCACGATGCGGTGCGGCGCCATCCGCTCGATCGACTTCGATCGAAAACGCACGCTCCCCGCCCGCGCCCGGATGAGCCCCGAAATCGTCCGCAGTGTCGTCGACTTGCCCGCCCCGTTGGACCCGATGAGCGTCACGATCTGCCCCTCCGCCACCTCCAGGTCGATGCCTTTCACAGCAATGATTGCCCCGTAGCCCGCGACGAGGCCCTTCAGGTCAAGGAGGGCCATAGGGACCACCCTGGACGGCTTTGCTGCCGAGGTACGCCTCGATCACCGCCGCATCGCGCTGCACTTCTGCCGGCGTCCCTTCGGCTATCTTCTTGCCGTAGTCCAACACGGTGATTCGCTCGCAGACGCCCATCACGACGCGCATCTGGTGCTCGATGAGGATGATGGTGGTCGCGAACTCTTCTCGGATGCGCCGGATCAGCGCCACCATCGAAGCGCTCTCCTGGGGGTTCATGCCCGCCGTTGGCTCATCCAGTAGCAACAGCCCCGGCCTCGTCGCCAGCGCTCGCGCCACTTCCAGCCGCCGCTGGTCACCGTACGCCAGGTTCCTGGCGACGAAGTTTTCCCGTCCGCGCAGCCCCACCGCCGCCAGCAGCTTCCGTCCCGCCTCGACTGCTTCACTTTCCGCCTTGCGCACGCGTGGCGGCCGCGCGACCGCACCACCGATTTCGGCTAGCCCGCTGAGCAGCGCCGCCGGCACCCCCGGCAGATCGCGGAAGGCATCCACCAGGCCGTTCCCTGTTGGCCGCCGCACGGAGACCATTTCCCGGCCACCTGCGCCGATGTGCGCATGCTCCCCCACGAGCACGTTCTCGATAGCCGTCATGTTGCTGAACAGGCGGATGTTCTGGAACGTCCGCGAAACGCCGAGCGCGCTCACTTCGTGCGGGTCCAGCCCGTCGATGCGCTCTCCCCCGAGCCAGAGTTCGCCGCTGGTGGGTTGATAGAAGCCGGTGACGCAGTTGAAGAACGTTGTCTTGCCCGCACCGTTGGGGCCGATGAGCCCCTGGATCTCTCCTGCCGGCACGTCGAGGTCCACGCTATCGAGCGCCACCAGCCCCTCGAACGCGATGCCAAGGCCCTTTGCCTGCAGCGGCAGCGCTGCCATCTCAGCCCCTCACCACGGTGTCGTCTTCCGCTGCTTCTTGCTCCGGCGGATGTTCGAATTCGAGCTGCCGCCGCCGCGATGCGAAGATCCCTGCCGGGCGCAGCACCATCACCATCACCAGCAGCGCCCCGAAAACGATGAAGCGGTACAGCGCCAGCTTCTCCCCCCACTCATCCGTAGGCGGCAGCTTGCGCACCTCCAGGTCGCGGCTTCCCTTCGTCCCATCCAACAGCGCGTTCAGCCACCCGAGCGCGCCGTTGAGCCCATCGATGGCGCTGTTCACCGGGTCCCGCACCCAACTCAGCTTCTCGAACAGGTCCTGGGTCTCGTCGAACTGCAGCAGCTCCGGCACGCCGATCAGGAGCAGCGCGCCCACCACCACACCCTGCGTGCTCCCCATCCCTCCGATGATCACCAGCGCAAGGACGTTGATCGATACGAGCAGCCCGAACGACTGCGGCGCGATGAAGTCGATGAATGGCGCGTAGATCGCTCCTCCCAGCGCCCCGATGGAAGCGCCCATCGCGAACGCCATCAGCTTGTACTTCGTCGTGTTGATGCCCATCGCCGCCGCCACGTCCTCGTCCTCGCGGATCGCCTCCCACGCCCGCCCCGTGCGCGAATCCCGCAACCGCGCCGTGATGAACCACGCCAGGAACGCCGCGATCACGATCATCACGTAGAACGCCCGCACGTCGTCCACTTCGCGGAAGCCCAGGTCCGGCCGCTCGATTTCGAACAAGCCCGACGAGCCCCTCGTGCGGTCATCCATGTTCAGCAGCATGATGCGGATGATTTCGCCGAAGCCGAGCGTCACGATCGCCAGGTAATCCCCGCGCAGGTGCAGCACCGGTAACCCGAGCAGCAACCCGACCACCGCGCCTATCCCCACGCCCAGCGGCAACAGGAACCAGTAGTTGATCGTCCCATCCACCGATGGCGACACGGGCGAGCCGAAGATCCCGACTACGTACGCGCCCGTCGCGAAGAACGCCACGAAGCCCAGGTCCAGCAGCCCCGCAAGCCCGACCACGACGTTGAGCCCCAGTCCCAGCGTCGCGTGCAACGCCACCAGGAAAGGCATCCGCATTCACACATCATCGAAGAAAGGCACCACCAGCACCGAGAGCGCGAGCAGGAACCAGATGAGCGGCCG
>JBPCLM010000110.1:0-6133 GCA_051003295.1 Tepidiformaceae bacterium
CGAGCAGGGCGACATGCTGCCGGCTGAATGGGAGTGCCGCGCGCCGTCCGAGCGAAATCGTGCCGATCGCATCGGTGTCCCGGAGGAGCGGCGCGACGAGCACCGTCGGAAAGTACCGCTGGGCGTCAAGGTGCTCGTACCCTGCGTATTCACGCCGGACGGCCGCAGCGCCGAGGTCGTCGACGGAAATTGTCCGCTTCTCGAGCAGCACCCTTCCGGAGATCGTCGTGGCGTCGTTGGCGAGCTGAGCTGGGGGGAGTGTCTCATCGTCGCCGAAGCTGGCGACCGATCGCAGGATGTCACCGTCCGGCCGGAAGATGACCCCGTAGTCAGCCTCGCAGAGACGGGCGGCGCTGCGAATGACGGCGTCGAGCACTGGCCTGGCATCGGTGATAGAGCCGCTGATGATGCTCAGCACTTCGGCCATCGCAGTCTGCGTGTCCAGCGCCTCGGTGACCTCGCGGTTGCGCTCCTGGAGCTCGTTGAAGAGCCGCGCGTTCTCGATGGCGATGACGGCCTGGCCGGCGAATGCTTCCATCAGCGAGATCTGGCGCGCCGTGTAAGGCTCGGGCGAAGGGCGAGTCGCCCAGAACGCGCCAAAGGCCTCCGCTCTTCGTATCAATGGCACCGCCACGATCGACCCGTACTGGACGCCCAATCGTGCTTGCACCTCTCCGTCCCCGGGGAACAGCTCGCCCAGGGCTCCCGCTCCGCCTGAGAGCGAGATCGTGCGACGTTCGACGTAGGGGACCGACGAGATGAACTTCGCATTCCGCACGTCGGGGAAGCTGAGCGGTCGACTGAGGCTCACCGCCCGCACTTTTCTCCCGCCCAGCCAAGCGGCCACGAGATCCCCTTCCTCCCCGTTGAGCAACGTTATGGATGCGCCCGTCTCTGTCAGGCGCGCCGCCCGTTCCACGACGGCATCCAGCACAGACTGCAGATCGGTCGGGGAGCGGCTGATGATCTCCAGCACTTCAGCCATCGCCGTCTGCGTGTCCAGCGCCTCGGTGACATCGCGGTTGCGGTCCTGCAATTCGTTGAACAGCCGCGCGTTCTCGATCGCGATCGTGGCCTGCGCGGCGAACGTTTCGATGACCGCCACTTCGCGTGCACTGAAGGCGCGGTCTTCGCGTCTTCTCACGCAGATGAACCCGAGCAATCCGGCGGCCCCGCGCAACGGCATGGCGAGTACTGCGATGCCTTCCCCTGGCGGGTTGAGCAGCTCCGGGAACTGCGCGACCACCTCGCCCACCGGGCCGTGCACGTGGACCGTGCGATCCTCCAGGAACGCCGTGTCCGCCGGGCGGCGCCGATTGATGCCCAGCTCCGCGGCGTCGTACCAGCGCACTTCGCCGTTGGTGAGGTCCATGCGCGTGACTTCTTCGCCGTCCTCGATGAGCGCCAGGTAGGCTTCATCCGCGTCGCAGAGGCGGATGGCGGCCTGGCAAACGGCCACCAGCACGCCTTCAAGATCGGTCGGCGAACGGCTGATGAGCTCGAGGACGGCGGACGTGCCTTGCTGTTGCTCCAGAGCCTCAGTGACCTCGCGGTTGCGCTCCTGGAGTTCGTTGAACAGCCGCGCGTTCTCGATCGCGATCACAGCCTGGTCCGCGAAGCTTTCCACCAGCGCCCGCTCGCGTTCGCTGAACGGGACCGCACGCTCCCGGATGACGGCCACCGCTCCAATGCCCACACCGCGCCTGAGGATCGGGGCGGCGTAGATGGCCACCTCGGTGTGTCCCTGCGCGCGTTGGAACGCGGCAGCGTAGGGGTACTCGGGCTCCCATTCGGTGATGGATCCGCAGATATGGATGGTCCGGCGCTCCCTCGCCGCGACAGTGGGAACCGCCGACCTGTCCGGGACCTCGGTCGCCGGTGCCTCCGAAAACTGATTGATCGCCGAGGACCACTCCCGCCATACGCCGTCGCCGAGGTAGCCGACATAGCCGATCTTGGCGGCCACGAGACGCTTGAGGGTTTCGGCAAGAGATTGAAACACCGCGGAGAGGTCGGTCGGGTTGGAGCCGATGACGCGTAGTACCTCCGCCATCCCCGCCTGCTGGTCCAGCGCCTCCGTAACCTCGCGGTTGCTCTCCTGGAGCTCGTTGAACAGCCGGGCGTTCTCTATGGCTATGACAGCCTGGTCCGCGAAGGCCTGGACCAGCGCGACTTCGGCATCGCTAAAATCGGCGGCGTCCATGCGATTCAACCCGAGCGCGCCGATGACCTCCGGTCCGCGAAAGAGGGGGATGAGCAACACCGCGACGTGGCGGGCGGCTTCGTTCGCACTGCTGGCGGAATCGGGGTATGCATCGACGAACTGCTCCTGCGTCCCGGCGAAGCGCATCACGGACTTTTCGCGAAACACCCCAGCCGCAAAGCGTCCGCTGGTGAGCGGCTGCGCCTGCCCGACGACGTGGCGGTCGTCCTGGCCCCCGAAATGACCGACCGTTCGAGTGACTTCGCCCTCCCGGATGAAGAGTGAGCCGTTTTGGGCGCCGCAGAGGCGAGCGGCCCTCTCGGTCACGGCCTGGAGCACCGGCGCAGCGTCGGTGGCCGAGTTCGCGATGATGCCGAGGACCTCGGCCATGGCCGTCTGACGTTCGAGGGCTTCGGTTACCTCGCGATTCCGCTCCTGGAGCTCGTTGAAGAGACGCGCGTTTTCGATGGCGATGACGGCCTGGTCCGCAAACGCTTCGAGCAGGGCGATCTGCCGATCCGTGAAGGGCCGGGGTTCCGCCTGAAACACCGATAGGACGCCGATCCCGATGCCTTCGCGCACTAGAGGCGTCGCCACGATAGCGCGCCACCCCAATTGCAAGGAGCGCTCCCGGCTTTCGGGGTACTCGTCTGCATCCCGCGCGAGGATATCGGGTACGTGGATGGTCCGGGTTTGAAGCAACGCGCGGGCGGCCACGAGGCCGGGATTGAGCGTGTAGTGCGCCTCACTGTCCGCATCGGATCCGGCGCGGGCGAGCGTCACCAGTTCGTCGCCCTGGAGTTGCCACACCCTCGCGGAGGACGCATCGCACAGCCGTGTGGCCCCCTCGAGGATTGCCGTCAAGACCGGTTGCAGGTCAGTCGGGCTGCTGCTGATGGCCTGTAGGACGCCCGCCATCGCAGTCTGCTGGTCGAGCGCCTCGGTCACCTCGCGGTTGCGATCCTGGAGCTCGTTGAACAGCCGCGCGTTCTCGATGGCGATCACGGCCTGGTCGGCGAACGTTTCGGCAAGCGCGACAGCGGCCGGCGGGAATGGTTCTGCCACGGTGTTCCGGATCAAGATGGCGCCAACCGCCCTTCCGTCGCGGAGCATCGGCGCGGCGAGAACGGTCTTGAATCCCCACTCGAGCATTCTTACGTAGCTGCGCGGGAACTCGCGTTCCATTTCCGAGGCATCGAACACGTGCACCGTTCGCGACTCAAGGATGGCTCGGCTGCCCATCGTTTCCCCTGAGAGCGGGAACACTGGATCCGATGGTGCTGCCGGGTGGTCCACCGGATAGGTGGCTGCAACACGCACGCCGTTATCTTCCACTAGCAAGACTTGGGCATCGCCAGCGGTCGTCAGGTCCGCCGCGCGTCTCGCCAGCTCGTGGACGACTGCTTCCAGCGCGGCTGGTGACCTTGCAATGATACGCAAGACACCGGATGTCGCCTCTTCCCGTTCGAGTGCCTGTCGCAGCCCGGCGTTGCGCTCCTGCAGTTCGTTGAACAGCCGCGCGTTTTCGATGGCGATCACGGCCTGGTCGGCGAACGTCTGCATGAGCATGATCTGCTTGGCGGTGAACGGCACCGCATCTGGGCGATTCACGCCGAGAAAGCCCAGAACCTCTCGATCGCGGAGGAGCGGCAAGACCAGGACCGTGAACGAGTCCTCCGCTTGCGGCGTTCCTGGAAAACGGCGCAGATACTCCTCGCCGCTACCGAAGAAGTGGACGGCCGCTTTTGAGCGCAGCGCTTCCCCCGTAATGCCGCCCAACCCCGCAAGCGGTCTGCGCGTGCCGACGTCACGGGTGGAAGGGCCAACCGCCGCGAGGACGACCACCGTGTCGCCATCAATCAGCTCCAGCCGGGATTGGGGGACCCCGCAGAGCCGGGCCGAGCGCTCGGTCACGGCCTGGAGCACAGGGACGGCATCAGTCGCCGAGCTGCTGATGATACTCAGCACCTCGGACATCGCGATCTGCTGGTCCAGCGCCTCCGTAACCTCGCGGTTGCGTTCCTGCAGTTCGTTGAACAGCCGCTCGTTTTCGATGGCCATCTCGGCGTGCGCGGCGCGCACCGCGGAGGTGCCCTGCTGATGCTCCAGCGCTTCAATGACCTCGCTGTTGCGTGCCTGCAGCTCGCTGGCGAGGCGGGCGTTTTCGATCGCAAGCGCCCCGTCGCGGTCCGCCGGGTGCTCGTTGGTTCGCTGCGAGACGCCTCTGATCGCCGCCTGCTCGCGCTCGAGCTCGGCCACGCGCGCCTGCAGTTCCTCGTAGGTGGGCCGTGCCTCGGCCATCGTCGTGCCCCCTGGACCACCAGGCCCCGTCTGGGCGAATCTTACTCCGCTGCTGACCAGCCGCGAGAGACGCAGTTCATAGTCGCCCCGCCCGTACGCCCCGCCCGCCGCACCGGACGTGCGACAATGCGTCCTTGAAAATGGTAAGTGCGCTGGTGTTGGACGGCCGCTCGGTGAGGCTTCGCGGCATCACGGCCTCCGATGCACCCGCCATCCTCGCCGTCCTCCAGGACGCGACCGTCGCCCGCTGGTGGGGGAAATACGACGCCGCCAGGGTCGCCGAAGAGATACTGGAGGACGACGACGTGGTCGTCTTCGCCGTGGAAGCAGAGGGCGCCTTTGCCGGCATCATCCAGTACGGCGAAGAGCTCGACCCCATGTACCGCCACGCCTCCATCGACCTCGCCCTCGCGGAAGCCTTCCAGGGGCGCGCGCTCGGCCCGGACGCGATTCGCGCCCTCGCCCGCTACCTGCTCCACGAACGGGGACACCACCGCCTGATCATCGACCCGGCGGCAGCGAACGAGAACGCCATCCGCGCCTACGAAAGCGTGGGCTTTCGCAGAGTGGGCCTGATGCGGCAGTACGAGCTGGCCCCGGACGGCGCCTGGCGCGATGGCCTGCTGATGGACATGCTCGCGGGCGAGTTGCGCGACTGAGGCAAATGTCCGGTCCCGGTCGCCGCTTCGGTCAGTAGCCCGACCACAGGAAGGGCCCCGGGCCTCGGAACTCGCGCCTCGCCCCTACCCCTGCCACTCCACTTCCGTGGCGCCGAAGACGACGGTGTCGCCCTCTTTCGCGCCGGCGCGGCGCAGGGCCTTGGCCACGCCCCAGCGCTCCAGGCGGCGCGCCACCTCGGGCAGCGCCCCTTCCATGCCCGTGTCCATCATCTCCACGAAACGCACGATAGATGGCCCTTCGACAGCGAACCGCCCGGGGCCCACGACCTCGACCGTGAAGCGCTCGCGCGATTCGGGGCGCAGCACGGGGATGACCAGCGCCGCGGCTGCATCGGCGCGGGCTCGCTCGGCCTCCACGAGCGCGAGCAGTTCGGCGGCCAACGCCCCGCTGCCAGCGGCGTCGCTGCCTCCCGGCAACCCCCCTTCGCCCCCGGCATCGAGCGCGGCCGCGAGGATGCGCACGGGCCCGCCCACGTGCGCCGCCAGTGTCGCCGCCGAATGTTCGGCAGCCGCCCGGTCCAGGTCTGCCTTCGTCACCGCGACCACGCGCGCCACCTCATCGAGCCGCCGATCGTACGCGCGCAGTTCGCCTTCGATCAGCTCGTAGTCGGTCACCGGGTCGGGCGAGGTGCTATCGACCAGGTGCAGGAGCACGCGGCAACGGCGGATGTGCTTGAGGAATTCGAAGCCCAGCCCGTAGCCTTCACTCGCGCCTTCGACCAGTCCCGGCAGGTCGGCCATGGTGAAGCGCCCGTAGCCCGAAAGCACCACGCCAAGCATCGGTTCGAGCGTGGTGAAGGGGTAGTTCGCTATCTTCGGCTTCGCGTTCGACATCGCCGCCAGCAAGGTCGATTTACCCGCGTTGGGCAAGCCGATGAGGCCGACATCGGCGAGCAGGCGCAGCTCCAGGCGCAGCCCCAGCTCCTCGCCTTCGTGGCCCTTCTGCGAA
>JBPCLM010000111.1:0-53229 GCA_051003295.1 Tepidiformaceae bacterium
GATCTACGGCCTCACCGAGACCGCACCCATCCTCACCGTCTCAACGGCCGATCACCACAACGCCGGCGGCGGCGACTACCCCCGCCGCGCCCGTGCCGGCGTCGAAGCGATCGGTGTCGATATCCAGGTGCTCGATGACGACGGCAACGCCGTGCCCATGGACAACACCACCATCGGCGAGGTCTGCGCGCGCTCCAACGTCGTCCTCGAAGGCTATTGGCGCCAGCCCGAAGAGACCGCGAAGGCGATCTACGGTGGCTACTTCCACAGCGGTGACCTCGGCGTCTGGGACGAGTTCGGCAACGTCAACATCGTCGACCGCAAGAAGGACGTGATCATCTCCGGAGGCGAAAACATCTCTTCGCCGGAAGTCGAAGACGCGCTCTACAAGCACCCGGCGGTGCTCGAAGTAGCGGTCATCGGCGTGCCCAGCGAAAAGTGGGGCGAAACCCCCAAGGCCCTCATCGTGCTGCGCGAAGGCGCCACCGCCACGGAGCAAGAGATCCTTCAGTTCAGCCGCCAGCACCTGGCCCACTTCCGCTGCCCCACATCGGTCGATTTCGTCGAGTCGCTGCCCCGCACGGCCACGGGCAAGCTACAGAAGTTCGTCATTCGCGAGCAGTACTGGAAGGGCGTCGAACGCCGCGTGAACTGAGGGCATACCTTCCCAGATTGTGATATCATGTCGATATCAACGGAAGCCACGAGGATGTTCGTGAGGAACATCCGGACCGAAACGGACGCCTACCTGCGGCGGCAAGCCGCCGCGCACGGCCATTCACTCCAGGCCGAAATCCGTCACCTCCTCGATGGCATCGAGGAGACGGCGCGTCAGCGCGAAGCTGACTCTTGGGAGGCCGCGCTCGCGTGGCAGAAGCGGCTCGGAGGCAGCCCCCACAGCGACAGTGCCCAGCTCACCCGGGAGGACCGTGATCCGACCATGGGCGGCAACGAGCCCCGGGTGAACTGGCGAGCGGGACCACTCCGTGATATCGTGGTGATATCAGCCGCTGGTGGAGGTCCCTGATGCCCAACATCCTCGTGCGCGATGTCGATGCGGAGACGGCCGACTACTGGAAGCGCCGTGCGAGGCTCAAGGGGCGTTCCGTGCAGGCGGAGCTTGCAGACTATCTGCGTGACGCGGCCCTGGCGGCGTTAGCCGAGCGCGAAGCCGCACACCGCGATTTCTGGGCCTGGGCCGACGCGTTCCGGGCGGAGATTGGTCCCGACCTCACCGATAGCGCCATTCTCAGGCATGAGGGCCGGCGCGAGTGACCGAAGTCGTGGTTGATGCCAGCATTGCCACGAAATGGTTCCTCGCCGAGGTGCATAGCGACACCGCGTGCCGCCTCCGGGAGCCACGGTTCGAACTGTTCGCCCCGGCCTTCATTCAACTGGAGCTCACCAGCATCGCAACGCAGAAGGTTCGCCGCGGGGTGCTCACCGACCAGCAGTCAAAGGAGTTCTTGGAGCGCGCTCTGGCGCTGCCGCTGGCGCTGGTTGATGATGCGCCCCACCTCGCAGATGCGTACCGGCTGGCTCTCACCTTCCACCCTTCCGTCTACGATTGCCTCTATGCCGCCGTTGCCATCAGCCGGGCGTGCTCGCTGGTGACCGCGGACCGTCCCTTTTACGACCGGCTTGCGCGCCCCTACCCCGGGCTCATGCTCTGGGTCGAAGACATACCCTTCGCCTGACATACCCGCTCGGCTGTTGAAGCCGCGATTGGGTTCCGGGCGCTATCGTGGCCGCATGCACTACGAAACCACCATCGATATCGCCGTCCCGCCCGCGGCCGTCTGGGCGGTGCTGGCGGACCTGGCGCGCTGGCCGGAGTGGACCGAGACCGTCCGTTCGGTGAACCTGCTGGACCCGGCCCCGCTCGTGCCCGGACTGCGCGCGCGCGTGCGCATCCGGCGTGCGCCCACAGCCACCTGGACGGTCACAGAGGTGCGCCGCGGAGCCGCCTTCACGTGGACGGCTTCCACCGCAGGCATCCGCACCATTGCTTCGCACGAAATCGAAGCCGCGGGCGAAGGCTCCCGCGTCACGCTTGCTATCGACCAGCCCGGCGCCGTGGCAGGGGTTCTCCGTCCGCTGCTCATGCGCGTCGCGCGCAAGAACCTGGCCATCGAAGCCGCCGGCCTCAAACGGCGCGCCGAAGCCGGGAACCACGCCTCCACCGCCGCGCCCCTTGTCCCCGCCGCTGAGGAAGGCTAGCGCAACAGGAACTCCGTCGAAGCCCAGCCCCCCAGGCCGCCGGGGGTCTCGACGACTGCCCAGCCCTCCCGCTCCCCCGCCATGATCCCGAGCAACACGCCATCGGCCACGCAATCGATCGATGGCGACTGCGTCGTTGGCCCCTCGCGGATGTTCAGGCAGTCCGGGCCCGTAACCACGCGCGCGAAGGCGCCGTATTGCAGTGCGACCACACGGCTGGCGGCGGACTCCGGCGGCTCGTCTATGAAGGGGCGCTCGATTGGGAAGTAGCGTCCCGTGGCAAGGTCGACTTCCACGGGTACGATGTGTGGACCACCGCCGCCCATGCCGGTTACGGGAATCAGCGCTGTCCCGATGGCGAAGCCGGCCGCGAAATGGCTGAACCGGACGTCGCCGCTGAACACGGCCGTGAGGTCGCCGTTGGCGGAGACGAAGCCGTGGTACGGCGTTCGGTCCGTCACGCCCGCGCCCGTCCGGTGCCAGCTCATCAGGTAGCCTCCGCCCGGAGAGCCCACGACGCGATCGATGGCGCTGTCCGAGATGGCGGGACCCGGCACCGCGCGACCACTCGTTGTCACCAGGAAACCGTCGGATGTGGCCCAGACGGGATCCCCGTCAGCAAGCGTACCCAGGAGACGCCATCCCATCCCAACCGAACCTGTACCGCCGGGTTTCACCGGGATCTTTTCGCCGTAGTAGCTGTACTCGGAGATGCCCTCGGGCCTTTCACCGGAGGCGCCGCGACGCTGCTCGAGCACAATCGCCCTCATCGTCACGGCGGACGCGAAAACCGCGCCGGGAAGAGTCGTCAGTTCTGTCCACGTGACGCCGCCATCCAGCGACTGAAACAGGGCAGTCGTGCCGGCATCGAGGCTGCCTGACCGGCACGCGCCGGTCTTGCAAACGGTGGCAGCGATCATCTTGCCCTCGGCGTCCGCCGTCACCGCGGTAATGTAGGAACCGGGATACGGCGACTGGAACAGTGTCTCCACTACCGGCTCGCCGCGGCCGCGGTCCGGCCACCACACGCGCTGGATGCTGGCCACGGACTGCTCACACTTGACGCAGCTTTTTTCGATGAGCATCCAGCCGTTGAAGGAAACGAGCGCGGGCCCTACAGTCAGCGGCCGCACCGGCAGACCGTTCACCATCGTCAACGGCGCTCGTGGATCAGGCGTTGGTTCAGCGGGCGCTAGCGGCTCCTCCGTCGATGCGGGTGTCGCTGCATCCCCGGCCGCCGCACGCTCCTCCCGCCGCTGGCCCCCGCCGCCCGCGAGGTACGCCACCGCGCCGAGCCCGACGGCCACGGCCGCCCCTCCCAGCACCAGCCCTGCCACGAACGCCCGTGACCGCGGGCGCGGCGCTCCCTCCGCTACGCCATCCGTGGCGGGCGCTTCCGAAGAGAGCTCCCCGGCGGGCCCGCCGCGTTCTTCCGCCGGCGATCCCCCCTCTGCCCGCCAGGCCGCCAGCTCGCGCCGCTCGGCCACGCCCGTCTTGCGTATGAGCGCCGCCACCCGCTCCTTCACGTCGCCGATGGGGACGCCCAGCCGCACCGCGATCTCCGCGTCCAGTTGCCCCGCGCGGATGTGATCGAGCACGCCGCGCTCGGACGGCGTCAGCCCGTCATCGAAGGCCCGCTCGCCCGTCCCGCTTGCCTGGCCCATCACGCCCCCCGCCATCCAGTGTCACCACTAAGACGCCTGTCAGGCCCGTTTGGTTCCATGGCACCCACCGCCCCTTACCCCAGCCGCAGCACCGGGTGGCCGCAGCGGCCGCTGACCGTGTCGATGCACGGGTCGGGGCCGGCCATCTTGCCGAGCAGGCGTTGGCCGCTCAGCTCGCGCGCCTCCAGCAACACCGAGAAGGCGCGGAATTCCCCCGCCGTGAACGGGTCAGCCGCCCAAAGCTTGCGCGCGCACTCCCGCCCGAAGCGGTCGATCAGTTCGCTGTACACTGCGACCGGCCCGGCGCCTGCGCTCAGTCCCAGCGGGCGGGCAGGTCGAGCTTGTGCACCTCGGCCTCGCCCAGGTGGCGCGCAATGATGTCCCACTCGCCCAGTTCCCACTCGCTCACGAACGTGACCGCCGTCCCGTCCTTGCCGGCCCGCGCCGTGCGCCCGATGCGGTGGATGTACTCCTCGGCGTTCTGGGGCACGTCGTAGTTGATGACGTGTTCGATGTCCGGGATATCGAGCCCCCGCGCGGCCACGTTGGTCGCGATCAGGAACTCCAGTTCGCCCGTCTTGAACGCCTTCATCACGCGGTCGCGTTCCCCCTGGCGGAGGTCGCCGTGGATGGCGCGCGCGGGCACGCCGCAGTTCTGCAGCTGCGCCGTCAGGCGGTCCACACCGATCTTGGTGCGCCGGAACACCAGCGAACGCCCGAGGTCCATCGTTTCGTAGAGGTGCCGCAGCGCGAGGAACTTCTCCCGCTCAGGCACCTCGGCGTAATACTGCGCGCAGGTCTCGACCGTGCGCTGCTCGGGGGCCACGGCGACGCGTTCGGCCTTGCGCATGTAGCGGTAGACCAGGCGGCCGATGCTCTCGGGCATGGTCGCGCTAAAGAGCGCTGTCTGCCGCTGCTTCGGCGTCACCCGCAGGATGTAGTCGATGTCGCGCGCGAAGCCGATATCGAGCATCTGGTCCGCTTCATCGAGCACCGCGAAGCGAATGTTCGTCAGGTCGAGCGTGCCCCGCTTGATGTGGTCGATGACGCGGCCCGGGGTGCCAACGACGCACTGCGCTCCGCGGTCCAGCGCCACGAAGTCGGACTGCAACCGGCGCCCGCCCACGAGCCCGATGGTGTTGTAGCCGTGAAAGCGCCCGAGGTGGTCGAGCACTTCCTGCACCTGGTTCGCCAGTTCACGCGTTGGTACGAGCACGAGCGCCTGCACCGAGCGCAGGGTTGGGTCGATGCTCGCCGCCAGGGGCAGGCCGAAGGCGAGCGTCTTGCCGCTGCCCGTCTGCGCCAGCCCGACCAGGTCTTCGCCATCGTAGAGCAGGCCGAGGGCCTTCTCCTGGATGGGCGTGGGCTGGTCGAAGCCAAGGGCGGCGATTGCCCGCAGCCCCGTTTCATCGACGCCGAGGGCGCGGAACGCCTCAGGCAGTGCCGCCGCTGGTGCGGCCATCGCTACGGCCGCGAGTGGGGCCGGCTTCGTCTCGGGAGCGGGCGTTATCGTGGTCTGTTCACCCCGGCCACGGCCGCGACCACCGCGGCTGCGGCGCCGGCGTACGGCCGGTTCGCCCGCCACGTGCACCGCGGGGGCGTGAGGGACAGGGGAGTGGTGGTGGTCCGCCTCGCGGTGGAGGCGGTGGGAGGGCGTCCCGGACGGTGCCGCTTCGAAGCTCGCGCCGGCCGGTTGGAGCGTCAGCTCCTCGTGTTTTCGCTTGAACAGGAACAGGAGAGGACCAAACCTTAGGGAAGATATTGCAGGGCGCCCCGCGCGGGCCGTGCAGCGCTTCCGATAGCGCGCGCCCGCATGAGCGGAAGAAGCCGCGAAGGGACAGCAGACAAGTGCACCCGGAGCTTTCCGGGGCCAGCCCAGGGCCGGCAGCCAAGCTTCACAAACAATTCGATAGTCATCGTAACACAGGTACCGATGCTTATGGCGAATCGGGAGTGTGATGTGGCCCTCCCTCGCCGCACGCGCCACTCGCTACAATGCCCCGGATCGATCCGGAGGGAACGCATGGACGAGTTCCAGACCATCCTGTACGAAGTCGAGCGCGGGCGTGCGCGCATCACGTTGAACAGACCCGAAAAACTGAACGCGCTCTCCATGGAACTGCAGCGCGAACTCAACAGCGCCCTTTGGGAAGCGGACAACGACAACAATGTCCGCCTCGTCATCATCAAAGGAAGCGGGCGCGCCTTCAGTGCGGGCTACGACCTCACGCCCCTCTCCCAGCGCCGCCCCGAGCCCGAAGGCGAGCACTACACAGCGGTCTACCGCGGCGCGCGCGGCTTCGATGACGACGCCTGGCAGATGGAACGCCAGCAGCGTCTGCGCATGGTCATCTTCGATATGCACAAGCCCGTGATCGCGCAGGTGCACGGCTACTGCCTCGCAGGCGGCACCGATGTGGCGCTCCTCTGCGACATCATCATCACCGCCGACGATGCCACCATCGGCTTCCCGCCCGCGCGCGCCATGGGCGCCTTGCCGAACAATATGTGGATCTACAACTGCGGCCCCCAGTGGGCCAAGCGCCTCTTCCTCACCGGCGACACCATCACGGGCGCGGAGGCCGCGAAGATCGGCCTCGTCCTCAAGTCCGTCCCTTCCGCCATGCTCGAAGCCGAAGTCGAAGGCCTCGCCGACCGCATGGCGATGATCGATGCCGAGTTGCTCAGCGCGAACAAGCGCATCGTCAACCTCCAACTCGAACTCATGGGTGCACGCACCATGCAGCGCCTGGCCGTCGAAAATGATGCCCGCGCCCACCTCGCCCCGAGCGTGCGCGAATTCGGCCGCATCGCGGGCGAGCAGGGCCTCAAGGCGGCCCTCCATTGGCGCGATGACAAATTCGGCGATGGCCGCGCACGCGTCGATGGCCCCGAAGTGCGCGACGAGCACGGCCGCCTCATATGACCATCAAGGCCACCTCGCTGCTTTCGCTCCTCGCCATCTGGGCGGCGATGCTGCCCGCCGTTGTCTTCGCGGATGCCCCCGTTTGGACACTGATCTTCGCGGGCCTCGCGACCGCCGCCGTTGGCATCGGCGCCTGGCGGCGCCTCGGCGTCTCCCGCGTGATCGCGATCGCGGGCGCCTGGGCGGGCGCCGCCCTCGCTTCCGGCAGCGAACCCGATGCCGCCTGGGTCACCGTCTTTGCGTTCCTCACCACGGGCGCCGTCGTTTATAGCATCATGCGCCGCGACGCCCTCGGTGTGGGTGCCGGGGTGGCCGCCGCCTGGCTTGTGACCGGACTCGTCGTTGCCGCCCAGGATGGGGGCGGCGCCTGGATCGCCGTCTTCGCATTCCTCACGGCCGGGTCGCTCGCCAACAGCCGCAGCCTGCACATCCGGGGGCTCACGGCCGTCCTCTGGTGGGGCATCGCGGGCACGATCATGCTCGCCGCCGATGGCTGGTTCTGGCTCGCCGTGATCGCTTTCCTCCTCTCCGCTGCCTCCTTCGGGTTCCAGGACTTCCACCTGCCCCGGCGCCTCGAATGGGACCTCTTCGACCGTGACGACGACGCTACGGTCGTGCGCTAACATCGGCCCATGACCGGCGGAGCCAGCGAAGAAGACGACGACGTGATCGCGCTCGGCCGCGAGGCAGACGCGGAAGCCGATGACGGCCCCGCGCTCGGGCCGGATGAGCGCGACATGGACCTCCTCGATGGCTCCTGGGAACAGCGCTACTACAGCGGCCGCGAACGAGGCCGCGATTGGAGCGCCATCGGCACGGGGCTGGCGCTCCTCATCCTCGCGGCGCTCCTCCTTCCCGCCGCGCTCGTGTTCTTCCGGTGACGGCGGGAGACGGCGGCGGGGCTGTCGCGCTCATCGGCCACGGCGGCGATGCCATGCGCGCCATTGCTGTAGCCTGCGCCGAGCACGGAGTCGCCGTCGCCCTGGCCACGCGCGAAAAGACGAGCGAACAGGAATTCGCGGTCCAGTCCATCGCCAACGAAGTGTGGGTGATCGGCAGTGAGCACTTCGTACGCGTCATGGATGCCGGCGACCCCACCGCAGCCGCCGCCTTCGCGGATGAAGTCTGCGACCGCCTCGGCCGCTGCAAGGCCGCGGTGGTGCTCGCCGCTCCCCCACTCGAGGCGCCGATCGACGAGCTTTCACCCGATGAGTGGGAGGCCGCCCTGCGCGCGGGATTGACCGTCCCCTTCCTCGCCGCCCAGGCCTTCGCGCGTGTGCTTGAGCGGGACGGCGGCGGCGCCATCGTGTTCCACGGGCAGGGTGACGAAACCGTCCTCCCCGCCGTGGTCTCATCAGCCGCCCTCCAGGCGATGGCCACCCGGCTGGAGGCGACGTGGGGGCCTCGCGGCGTCCACGTCCGCTGCCTCGATGGAGACTCCCTGACTGTCGCAGCAGCGCAAGTCCTCGCGGCGCTCAACGCGTAGCGGCTGCTCGCCAGCAGCGGCCCCGGTGACCCCACTTAGGCCGCGGGCCGGTCTCCACCTCCACGCCTCCCTCCCGTGACGCTGTTCACAGTTCGGACTCATGTAAATCAACTTATTACTTGATATTCCTAAGAAATAACTTGACATCGTCCAGTCGGACTGCGAATATCCCTCTATCGAACTCCGGAGGGCAATCCCATGAACCAGGTCCCCGCTTCGCTCCTGCAAGACTACTCGCGCGATTTCATCGCCACCCGGCACGCATCGGCCCGGCGCCACGGCACGGGCGGCACGTCGCCCTGCCTCGTCGCGCTCGCGCACGTGGCGGGCGCCTTCGCCGCCCTCGCGCACCGGGTGGAAGCCTGGGCACGCGGCCCGGCGGAAGCTACCGCCCGCGACGCGCGCGCGGACGCGACGCGGTAGCCACGGCACGTCTCGTGGGCAGTTGCCCCAGTTGCGATTCCCCCATGCACGTCCGCCGCCTCGAATGCCCTTCCTGCGGCGTGGGCGTCGATGGCCGCTTCGACATCGGCTTGCTCGCCCGTCTCAGTGGCGAACAGCTCGCCTTCGTCGAAACCTTCCTGCGCGCCCGCGGCAAGATCAAGGATGTCGAAGAAGACCTCAGCATCTCCTACCCGACGGTCGTCGCGCGCCTCAACGATGTACTTGTGTCGCTCGGCTTCGAAGCGGGCGACGACGCTCGCGAGGGCGAACGCCGCCAGCGCGTGCTCGATGACCTGGCCGCCGGCCGCATCACCGCTGCCCAGGCCGCCGAGGAGCTCCGCTCAGAGGGCGCCAGAAGTGGCTGACCCCGAAGACCTCATGCGTGATGCTATGGAACAGGCCCGCCGCGCACGCGAAGAGGCCGACCGCCTCCGCCGCGAAGCGCGCGATCTCGGCCGCCGCCTGCGCCATGAAGAACGTGGCCGCGCCCGCCAGGAACGCGGCGAGCGGCCCGGCCCCCCGCCTGGTGGACCCGGTCCCCACTTCCACTTCGGCTGGGAAGCCGGCGATGGCCTGCGCGCCGAGCAGTCGCTTACCTTCGAAGGCGTCCGCGAAGTTCACATCAACCAGCAGGCGGGACGCGTGACCGTGCGCCCCTGTGCCGAGGGCGAAACGCCAGGCGTCGTGGCCACCGCGAGTAAATCCGCCCCCACGCTCGAAGTGCACCGCGACAACGGCCGCCTGCGCATCGAAGTGAAGCTCCTGAAAGGCTGGCTCCTCCGCCGCAAGCAAGGCGCCACCACCACCGTCCGTGTGGGCGAAGGCTTCGCCAAGCTCGGCATCGATCTCGGCTACGGCGAGTTGCAGGTGCGCGATATCGCCTGCGAAACCATCAAGCTCGATGTCGGCGCCGGTGACATCCAGACCTACTCCACCAGCGGCTTCCTGGAGGCCGACCTGGGTGCGGGGAAAATAGCCGTCCACGACCACATTGGGCTCGCGCGTTGCGACACCGGCACAGGCGACGTGCTCATGGATATCGCGGCCGTCGTCGATGGCGAGTACCGCATCAACGTCGGCATGGGCCGCGCAGAGTTGCGCCTGCCGCCCGGGGCGGCGGTGCACGTCCGCGCCGCCAGCGGGATCGGCCGCGCGCGCGTCGAAGTCCCCAACGGGCCGGACGACGCGCCCACGCGAGTCAACATCGAAACCGGCATCGGCGAGGTTGTCGTGCGTGCGCGCGATGAACAGAAAGAGCCCGCGCGCCCGCCCGCAGCGGCCAAACCGCAGCGCGGTAGCGGCCGCGCGGCCCCCGGTCGAAGCCGCGAGGTCGAGCAATTCCGCGTGCTCCAGTTGCTCGAACAGGGGCGCATCTCTTCGCAGGAAGCGGCCGAACTGATCGCTGCCCTCCAGGGGGCCGCGCCTCCGCCGCCCGACGCCGTCGGCGAGACGTCCGCCGGGGACGAACCAACGGATGACACCCCGCCACCCGCGGGCCCGCCCGTCCCTTACCCTTAGCGCATCCGGCAGGCGCAGCCCATTCCGTTATTCATTGACCCTTCGATTCATTGACCCTTCACCGCGTGCCGCTTACGTTCCCCCTGCGCCCCGGCGCCCTCCCCAGCCAGCGTTCGAGGACGGTCACCATGGCAGACGACGAGCTCGTACGCGACTTGCTTGTCGATGCCAACGAACTGCTCCAGGCGGGCGAATGGTCCAAGCTCGTCGCGCTCGTCGTCGCCCTCCACCCCGCGGACCTGGTCGAACTCATCCTCAAGCTCGAGGAAGCGGATCGCCGCGCCATCCTCGATAAGCTGCCGACCGATGTCGTGGGGCACATGTTCGCCTTCGTCGAAGACGACGAGCTGCGCGACCTCATCCGCGGCGTTGGCATCGAAGACCTGCCCGCTGTCCTCGAAGAGGTGGCCGACGACGTCGCCGCGGACGTCATCCAGCAGCTCGAGCCGACGGAACAGCAGGAGACGCTCGCCGCCCTCGACCGCGAAGGCGTAGCGGAACTCCTGCAGTACGGCGACGAATCCGCCGGTGGCATCATGAGCCGCGGCTTCGTCGCACTTAACAGCGGCATCAGCGTGCAACAAGCGATCGACTACCTGCGCGTCTTGCGCCCGCCCGCCGACCGCGCCTACTACCTCTACGTGGTCGATGCGGAACGCCGCCTGCAGGGCACCGTCAGCATCCGCGACCTCATCGTTTCTGCCCCCCGCACGCGCCTGGAGGAGATAACGGAGCACGATGTGCACGCCGTCGGCACCGCCACCGACCAGGAAGAAGCCGCGCGCACACTCCAGAAGTACAACCTCCTCGCGCTGCCGGTCGTCGATGGGGAGGGCCGGCTGCAGGGCGTCACGACCGCCGACGACCTCATCGACGTCCTCCAGGAAGAAGCAACGGAAGACATGTACCGCATGGTCGGCCTGGCCGAGAACGAACGCGTATTCAGCCCCGTGCGCACGAGCGTGCGCCGCCGCCTGCCGTGGATGCTCGTGAACCTGGTGACCGCGTTCGTGGCGGCGGCAATTGTGAGCCTCTTCAGCGATACGCTGGACCGCGCCACGTTGCTCGCCGCCTTCATGCCCGTGGTCGCGGGGCAGGGCGGCAACGCGGGCACGCAAACGGCCACGATCGCCGTCCGCAGCATCGCCCTCGGTGACCTGGATGTCCCCGATATCGTCCGTGCCTGCCGCAAGGAGATCTTCGTGGCGATGGCGAACGGCCTCGCCATCGGCGTCGCCGCCGGGCTAATCAGCTACGCCTGGAAGCAGAACGAAGCGCTCTCGCTCGTCCTCGCCGCCGCCCTCTTCCTCAACATCTGCGCCGCCACCATGGGCGGAGTCCTCATCCCCCTGGGCCTCAAGTCCGTGCGCGTCGACCCGGCGCTCGCCGCCAACATCTTCGTGACCACCATCACCGATATCCTCGGGTTCGTGTTCTTCCTTGGCCTCGCGTCCGTCGTCATCGAACGCATCGCCTGAGGGCGCGCCGCGAGCCACGAGATCGGGGAAGGGGAGGATTGGGGCGAGCGGAGGGGATCGAACCCTCGATCTTCTGGGCCACAACCAGACGCGTTAACCACTACGCTACGCCCGCCACGGCAAAGCACGATCGTAGCAGAGCTCCCGCCTTGCGGCACACGCCGCCGTGGGGCCCCCGCTAATACTTGGAGACGTTTATCTCTTCCATGCGGCCCGTGACCAGGTAGATCACGCGTTCGCAGATGTTCGTGCAGCGGTCGGCGATGCGCTCCAGGTTGTGCGCCGTCCAGAGCAGGTACGTGCTCCGCTGGATCGCCGCCGGGTTATCGATCATGGTCTTGATCAACTCCTCGTAGACGGCATCGTGCAGCCGGTCCACCTCGTCGTCGGCATCGCAGATGCGCCGTGCCCCCTGCACATCGTGCTCGATGTACGCCTGCAGGCTATCGCGCAACATGGCCACCGCCCGGTCGGCCATCGCCGGGATGAAGCCGAGCTTGCGCGGCAAGGGCTCGTCGCTCAGGAGCATGTTGATCTTCGCGATGCCTTCGGCGTGATCCCCGATGCGTTCCAGGTCCGTCACGATGTAGAGGATGCTGATGAGCGTGCGCAGGTCCGTCGCCATCGGTTGCTGCGATGCGACCACGAAGATGCATTTGTCTTCGATTTCAAAGCGCTTGGCGTTTATCTTGCGGTCGTCCTCGACAATCTGCTGGGACCACTTCGCATCCCCGTCGCGCAGCGATTCCATCGCGTCGAGGATCGCCTTTTCGGCCATGGAGCCCATGACGAGCACCTGGTCCTGGAGTTGCGTGAGCTCCCGCTGGAACAGGTCTCGTGTCACGGTAGGCCCCCTTTCCTAGCCGAAGCGCCCGCTGATGTAGTCTTCCGTACGCTTGTCCCGTGGGGTCGTGAAGAGCTCCTCAGTCCTCTCGTACTCAATCACCTGGCCCGCCGTGCGTTCATCCGTCAGCATGAACGCCGTATAGTCCGAAACGCGCGCCGCCTGTTGCATGTTATGCGTCACGATCACGATCGTGTAGTCCTCCACGATTTCGCGCATCAAGTCCTCGATCTTCAGCGTGGCGATCGGGTCCAGCGCCGAGCACGGCTCGTCCATCAGGATCACGTCGGGGTCGTTCGCAATCGCGCGCGCGATGCAGAGCCGCTGTTGCTGGCCCCCAGAAAGCGCCAGGCCCGACTTCTTCAGGTTGTCTTTGACTTCGTCCCAGAGGGCTGCCCGCCGCAAGGAGCGCTCGACCAGCTCGCCCATATCACCGCGGTAACCGTTCACCCTCGCCCCGAAGGCGACGTTATCGAAGATCGATTTGGGGAACGGGTTCGGCTTCTGGAACACCATCCCCACGCGGCGGCGCACCTCCACCGGGTCGATCTTCGGGCCGTAGATGTCCACCCCGTGGTAATCCACAGTGCCTTCGATGCGCACGCCCGCGATCAGGTCGTTCATACGGTTGAAGCAGCGCAGGAGCGTGCTCTTGCCACAACCGGAAGGCCCGATGAGCGCCGTCACGCGGTTCACGGGCACCTTCAGCGTCACCTTCGTGAGCGCCTGTTTGTGGCCGTACCAGAGGGAAAGGTCTCGCACCTCGATCGCCGTCGGCTCCACCGGGTCGGTGACGAAGCGCGACCGGTCCTGTTCATGCTCACCCTGGCGGATATCCGTGCTCGCCCCCACTTCGCTGGGGCGCAGGTCGATTTGCGTTGGGTTTGGCATCTCTATCTCCCTGCGTTGCGGCGGAAGCGCTCGCGAATGAGCACGGCGATGAGGTTGAGCCCGAAGACGGCCACCATGAGGACAATGATAGCCGCTGCCGCATTGACCTTGAACGCTTCCTGGGGCCGGATCGTCCAGTTGAAAATCTGGATCGGCACCGTCGTGAAGTCATCGCCCAGGCGCGTGTTGTCGAAGGCGATGAAGGCGAAGGCGCCGATCATGATGAGCGCGGCGGTTTCGCCCGCGGCACGCGCCACGGCGAGGATGACCCCCGTCATGATTCCCGGCAGCGCCCCCGGCAGGATGTGGAACCACACCGTCTGCAGGCGCGTCGCGCCGAGCGCGAGCGATCCATCGCGGATGCTCGGCGGCACCTGCCGGATCGCCTCCGACGAGGCGATGATCGTCATCGGCAGGATCATCAGCACAAGCGTGAGCGCGCCCGCGATGATGCTCGGCCCAAGCGCCGGGACGAGCGTGATGCCCTGCCATTGCACGCCGCGCACGAAAACGGTCAGCCCCAGTACCCCATAGATGATGCTTGGCACGCCCGCGAGGTTCGCGATGTTCAGGTTGACCACCTTCGTGAACCAGTTCTTGGGCGCGAACTCCTCGATGAAGACCGACGTGCCAATGGCAAGGGGGATGGCCAGCGCCATCGTCGTGCCCAGCACCCACACCGTCCCCAGCATCGATGAGCGCAGCCCCGCGTCTTCGGCGCGGCGCGACGGGTAGCTCGTCAGGAAGTCCCACGAAAGGCGCTCGCCGCCGGTGGTCACGATATCGACGCCCAGCAGGATGAGCGCCACCACCCCGACCATCGTCAGCGCGAGCAGCACCCAGCGCGAGGCTCGCGACAGCGCCTGCCGGCGCGCGACAGGCCCCTGGGCGTGCAAGGAGAAGGCCGGCGATACCGGTGTGCTCGCCATCAGTCGTACGCCTCCCGGTAGCGCGCTACGATCGTTTGCGCGACCACGTTCACCAGGAACGTGAACACGAAGAGCGTGGATCCAACCGCGAACAGCGACGTGTAGTTGATGGTGCCTCGGGCGGCGTCTCCGAGGCCGACTTGCAGCATGTAACCCGTGAGCGTCTGCACCGTCGCCAGCGGGTTCAGGGTCAGGTTCGGCGTGGAGCCCGCCGCCACGGCCACGATCATTGTCTCGCCGATGACGCGCGCCACGCCCAACAGGATGGCAGCGATGATGCCCGATAGTGCCGCCGGAAACACGACCCGGAAAGCCACCTCGAGGCGCGTCGAGCCGAGCCCGTAGGCGGCCTCCTTCAGTTCGCGCGGCACGCTCGACATCGCGTCTTCCGAAACGGACGCAATCGTCGGCAGCACCATCACGGCCATCACGATGCTCGCGCTCAACGAGTTGAAGATGGGCACGCGTTCAGCCCCGAGCAGGGGCCGCAACACGTCCTGCGTGATGACGGTGAGCGCGAAGAACGCGTAGACCACGGTCGGCACGCCCGCGAGCGCTTCGAGCACCGGCTTGAGGATGCTGCGCGTGCGCGGGTGGGCGTACTCGCTCAGGTACACCGCGGCCGCCAGGCCCAGCGGCAAGGCGATGACCATCGTCCAGAGCAGCACGCTGAGCGTGCCCGCCACCAGCTCCCAGATCCCGAACGACTCTGTCCCCGGGATGAGGGCCTGCCAGCGCGTGCTGAGGAAGAACTCGGCGAAGCTGACGTCGCCGAAGAAGCTCACCGTCTCGCCGAAGAGCGTGATGACGATGAGCACTGTCGTTACGAGCGAGATGAGCCCGCAGGCCCAGAGGAAGGCCATGGCCACCAGCTCCCACGGGTGCCGCATGAACCTCTTCGACATGCTTGCCTGCAGCTCATGGGCTTCCAGTTGCTGATCGCCGGCGGCGGATTGGGCCACGTCCTGGTACGTCCTCAAGAAAGTTGACGCCCGTTCGGAAGCGAGCCCAGGGTGGCGCTCCCCTTGCCCACCGCAGTGGGAGAGGGGCTGGGGGTGAGGGCTCGAGGCCGCGGACTGAACGCGTAGTTTCTCACTTGAGTACTCTAGAGCCTCCCCAGGCGCAGAGACGGAGTAAGGGCTGGGACCACCGGGTCCCTTGCCCTTGCTCCGCCCTGGCGTTGCGCGCGGCTACTTCGGGAGGAACGGCGCGACCTTGTCCTTCTGCGCCCTGGTGAGAGCATCGGGCAGCGAGATGTAGCCCACGTCCTTCGCCAGCTCGCCCATGTTGTCCACATAGAACTTGATGAACCCCAGTACCTGCGGCTTCTCCTTCAGAAACGATTCACGCGTGTAGATGAACAGCGGGCGGCTCAGCGGTTTGTACTTGCCCGTGAGCGCGTTGTCGAACGAGGGAGCCACACAGCCGCCGCCGCTGTCAACTTCGACGGCCTTCAGTTTCTTGCCCGCTTCTTCGAAGTACGCGAAACCGAAGTAGCCGACGGAGTTCTTGTCGCCTTCGACGCCCTGCACGAGGACGTTGTCGTCTTCGGAGGAGGTACCGTCGCTGCGGTGCTTGGAGTCCTTGTCCACGGCCGTGATGATCGCTTCCTTGAAGTAATCAAACGTCCCCGAATCGGCCCCCGGGTAGTAGTACTTGATGCTGTCGGCGGGCCACTCCGGGCGGATATCGTTCCACTTCTTGGCGCCGCCGTCGCGGTAGAGCAGGTTCAGTTCTTTCGGCGTCATGCATTTCGCCCAGGTGTTCTGCGGGCTCACCACCACTGTGAGCGCGTCGATGGCGACCTGCAGCTCCACGATATCGGTGATGCCCGCCTTCGCGCAGAGGTCCGTCTTCTCTTCCTTTTCCTTGATCGGCCGCGAAGCATTCGAGACCTCTATCTCCCCGCGGCAGAACTTCTCAAAACCGCCGCCCGTGCCCGAAAAGGCCACGTTCGCGCGCACGTTCTTCGCCACCTTGCTAAACTCCTCTGCCACCGCTTCCGAAATCGGGAAGACCGTCGATGAGCCATCGATGCGCACACTCCCGCTCAGCTTGCCGTAGTCCAACACGGAGGTGACCACGGGCGTGGCCACGGCGGTGGCGTCGTCGTCATCGTCACCGCCACAGGCCCCCGCCAGCGTCAGCAGCGCCGCGGCGAGCAGCGCAGCCGGCCACCAGATCCATCGTGCCCGCATAGTTGCTATCCTCTTCATGTGTCCTCCCAATGGGCGTGAGTGCTGTCCAGACACCCTCACCGTAGGGAGGACCCTTTAACGCCACATTAACGGCGGTTGCGCGCACGTTTTACAGTCCCTTTGCGTCCCCTCCGTCGCGCTCTTACCCGCCCGCGCGAAACTTGTCTCGCAAGCGGACGGAAACGGCCCCGCCCGCCAGGCACCCTCGCCGGTGGCCAACCTCCCGCCCAACCCGCATGTCCGGGTGGCGGCGGCGGTGGCCACCGGCGCATACTGTCTCCGTCCCTACCTTCGCTTGAGGTTCGCTCGCCGCACATGGCCCCAAAGATCCTCGTCGTCGATGACGAAGACAACATCCGCGATCTGCTCTCGCTCTATCTCGAGAAGGAAGGCTTCACCGTCGAAGCCGCCGCCAACGGCCGCGATGCTATCGCCCGCTTCCAGCAGAACCAGCCCGCCCTTGTCATCCTGGATGTCATGATGCCCGGCATGGATGGCTTCGAAGTCTGTCGCGAACTGCGCCGCGAACACTCCGTCCCCATCCTCATGCTCACCGCGCGCAACGAAGATGTCGACAAGATCGTCGGACTCGAACTTGGCGCCGATGACTACATGACCAAGCCCTTCAACCCGCGCGAAATGGTCGCCCGCGTCAAGGCCATCCTGCGCCGCTCCGAAGGCGGCCGCCGGCCCCAGAACGCTGTCTCCGTCGCCAACCTGACGCTCGATAAGGCGCGCCGCGAAGTGCGTGTCGATTCGGCCCTCCTCACCCTGCGCACGAAGGAGTTCGATCTCCTCATCGCCTTCGTGGAAAACCCCGGCATCGCCCTCACGCGCGACCAGCTCCTCGAAACCGTCTGGGGTTACGACTACGCGGGCGAAACGCGCACCGTCGATGTGCACGTCCAGCATTTGCGGTCGAAATTAACTGATGCGAAGGTGCAGATAGAAACACTCCGCGGGGTGGGCTACAAGCTCGTCGAAGCGCCAGCCTGATTCGCCCCGCAGGATAGCCGGCTTCATGGGCAGCCTCCAGTTCCGCCTCTTCTTCACCTACCTCTTCGTCATCGGCGTCACGCTGGGGCTGGCCGCCCTCAGTCTCTTCCTCTTGCTCGGCGGCTACCGCGATGACATCTCCTACTCCAGCCTCGAAGACATCGGTATCCTCATCGATGCCCAGGCCAACAACGAAGTGCAGAACGCCATCGCTGGCGGCCAGGACCCGGGCAACCCACAGTTCCCCCGCGGCGCCGAACTCCTGCTCGCGCTGCGCGGCATCCTCGAACGCGCCGGGCCGGGCAGCGACCTCGCGCGCGAAACCTCTGTCGCCATCGTGGGGCGCGATGGCCACGTTATTCCCGGCGCCTGGGCCAGCGCCAGCCGCCTGGAAGGGGCGCGCGTAGAAAATCTGCGTTTCCCCGCGCCCGCCGCAGCGCCCACCAGCCGCACGCCCCGGCGCTGCCGGCTCAACGTGGAGGGCGAAGCTTCCCTGCTCTGCGTCAGCATGCCGCTCAGCGAATCTGTGCTCGCCACCTTTCCGGGCACCGATGCAGCCGCCCTGGTGGTCGCCCAGCCCGCCGCCAGCCTGGGGGAAGTCCTTGGTGACCTCATGCCGCGTCTGCTCTTCTCGGGGCTCATCGGTGTCGTGGCCGCGCTCTGTCTCGGCTTTGCCTTTTCCCGGAGCGTGGCCGCCCCCCTGCGCAACATCGCCCGTGCCGCGCGTAGTGTCGCGCGCGGCAACTACCGCCAGCGCGTCCCTGCTACCGGGCCGCGCGAAGTGCGCGATCTCGCTTCCAACTTCAACCGCATGACCGAGGAGGTGCAGCGCTCCCAGCAGACCCTGCGCGACTTTCTCGCGAACATCTCCCACGAACTGAAGACGCCCCTCACCTCCATCCGCGGCTTCAGCGAAGCCGTGCTCGATGGCACCATCGATGACGGCGCGGGCATCCAGCGCTCGGCGCGCGTCATCAGCGACGAATCGAACCGCCTCCTGCGCCTCGTGCAGGAGCTGCTGGACCTCTCACGCATCGAAAGCGGCCAGGTCTCCATGCTCCAGGAGCCCTTCTCGCTCGATGAGCTCTTCGAGCACGTAGGCGAAGTCTTCGCTTTGCGCAGCGAAGAGAGCGGCATCTCCCTCGACATGCGCACCCGTGGCGATTCGAGCATCCGCGGCGATTTCGACCGCCTCGAACAGGTGCTCAACAACCTGCTCGATAACGCCTTTCGCCACACACCCGAAGGCGGCGCCGTGCACGTCGGGTCGCGGGAAGTTGCGCCGGGCGTGCTCCAGGTCACCGTCAGTGATAGCGGCGGCGGCATCCCTCCCGAGGATGTGCCTCATCTCTTCGAACGCTTCTACCGCGCCAGCACGGCGGGCAACGGCCGCGGCCACGGGCTTGGCCTCGCCATTACCCGCGAAATTGTGCGCGCGCACGGCGGTGACATCTGGGCCACCAGCGAAGAGGGCCGCGGCACTACCTTCGCCTTCACCCTGCCCAGCGCGGGCCGAACAGCACCGCCAGCCGCCCGCCGATAGCCTCCGTGCCGTAAAACCCGAAACCGCCCGCGCGCCCGGCCCAGCCCGCCATCACGATCGCCATCTTGTAGAGCCCCACCGCTTCGTAGTAATCGAGCGCGTGCACGGGGCGTCCCGTTGCGCGCGCGTAGGCTTCCGAAAGCAGCGTGTGGCCGCCTTCGCCGCTCATGCCCCCGAATACCGTCAGCAGCGCGGCGTAGAAACCGAGGTCCGAGCGCGGGTCGCCGATGGCCGCCACTTCCCAATCCACCACGGCGGTCACGCGCGCGCCATCGAGAAGATAATTCCCGGGGTTGGGGTCGCCGTGCAGGAGCGCGAAGCGGGCGTCGGCGGGCTCGTTCGCGCCAAGAAACTCACCCAGCGCCACGATCGTGCGGTGGCCATCCATCCCCAGCACCCGCGCCTTTTCGCGCCATTGCGCCAGGTCGCTCGCAAGCGGCGAAGGGCACCTGCTTCCCGGCAGCAGGAATTCCAGCCCGGCGGCGCGCCAATCGACTGCGTGGATCGCCGCCAGCGCTTCCGCTACCGACTCCAAACGCGGCGAACGTCCGCCGTACCAGAAGAGCGGCAGCGTTTCGCCCGGCACGCGCGCCATCAGGAAGAAGGGCGCTCCCAGCACGGCCCCCGAAGCTTCGTGCCACGCCACCGCCGGTACGGGCACCGCCGTCCGCGAAAGCGCCCGCATCACCCGGAACTGCCGCGCGATGTCGTACGGTGCGAGGATGCCCTCGCTGCGCTGCGGCCGCAGCACCAGCGGCAGGGTTGCCGCGCGGGCATCGCAGGTGACTTCGAGGTCGATGGCCAGGGTCGCATTGCTCGCGCCCGCCGCCATTCCCCCCACGCGCACGACGCGGATCGCCTCCGCCGATGGCAGTTGCACGCTCAGCCACCGCGCGAGCCGCTCCCTCCACTCCATCAGCCCAGCTCCGCCAGTGATGCTTCCAGCAACTCTGCCAGGAGCGGCCAGTCATACCACGGGTCGGAATCGTTGAAGCACTTCCAGCCGTGGTAGATGACGCCCAATTCGAAGAGCCAGAGGGCGCGCAAGTAGGCCATGCCCGCCAGCGGTGTCCCCGCCGCCGCGCCGTAAGCGAGCACGAACGGTTGCTCATCCGCCGGCCCGAACGGGGCGCCCTTGAGGTGCGCCAGCGCCACGAGCTGGCCCACATCCGAACGCGGGTCCCCGATGCGTGCCTGCTCCCAGTCCACCACCGCCACAACCTTGCGGTCTCGGAACAGGTAGTTGAAGACGTTGATGTCGCCCTGGCAGAGCGCGAGCCGACCATCATCCGGTACCGTTTCGCGCAGCCGTGCCAGCGCCCGCCCAAGGAGCGCGTCCTCGCCGCAAGCGAAGCCGGACATGCGCGCCGCCACCGCTTCCAGCTCGGCGCGCACCGCCGCCGCCGCGCTGGGGGGCACGCCGAGGAAGTCGAGCCCGAGCGCGCGCCAGTCAAGCGCGTGGATGCGCGCCACCATCGCCGTGTAGGCCCCGAGGTCGGCCTCCGCCCCGGCGATGCCCATGTGCGGCGCGTCCACCCACTCGAGCACGATGAAGGGCCCGCCCAGCACGCCCGGCGCCGCTTCGACACCGACTACCGCGGGCACGGGCACGTCCGAGCGCGCCAGGCGCCGCAGCACCTCGCCTTCGCGCAGCACGTCGTACGGCTCGAAGATGCCGCGCTCGCGCTGCACGCGCAGGGCCACCGCCGGCAGCGGAGCCCCCTCCAGCGCCACCCGGCAGGTGATATTCGATGCGCCCCCTTCGACCGCCGCCAGTCCCAGCACGCGCGCCTCCGCGAACCCCAGCTGCGCGCGCAGCCACGCTTCGAACGCCATCGCATCGGGGAGCGCACCGCCGCCTGCCATCGGCGCTAGTTTCTTGAGCATGAGCGATGTGCTACGCCACCACCGCCCGGGCGGATCACCGCATCGTCCAGGTGCACGGTTCCCGAGCACGTGAAGCAATGGTTGCTATTGCTAAGCAGTGTGTGCACGAGTTTGAACTCTTGAATCGGGGACTCAGGGGATTCCACGAAGCTCTTTACCGCATCCCGCCAGAGGGAGATCCGCTCACGAAGCTTCGACGCGTGGCTCGTCCCCTCCGTCAGGGTCGCCCGAAATCGAGCGTCTGCCATCAGGCTGACGAGTTGCCGTCTTAGGGCTTGAGGGACTTCCCAGCGATCGACCGCATCGACATCCGCCGATATTTGGTCGAGCTTCGGGTGGAACTCGAGGAATCCCACCATAGATGCCTCGTATACAAGCTTGTGGCGTTGTCGCTGCCAGTCGCCCCCTTGACCGCCGGACCCTCCCACGACGAATAAGCGGAGCGCCTCATTCCCGAACACAGATTGAATCCAGCGGACGGCTGATGTGAACTCGGTGGTGAATTGTTGCGACTTGGCTTTATTGATATCCCGATTCTCCTCCATTTCGTCGTTCAAAAACAGGCGGTATGGCGTACGGTAGCGATCAAGCCGATGAAATAGCGCAAACGCCCTTAGCACCAGTTCCCGGTGACTCATCCTCTTGTCGGGTTGCCGCTTTCCCCAAAGCGTCAGAAAATCGTGCGACTCGGCCAGGCGGAGGATAAGTCTGTTGTACGGCCCTCTGTAAAGGCAATTTCGAAGTTCTTGACTATTTAGGCTCATTGAACCCAAGTTGAGCCTCGCGAACATGACGTACTTCATGTCTGGGTGCGTCTCCGCAGGCAAGATGATTGCACTGAGCGGTCTATCCCAGAAGCGCTTGCGGTCTTCTATCGAGAGATCTTTGATGCTCCTGTTATTGAGTTCTGTCAGGACTTGGAGCTGTGTTAGAGTGAGGAGCGGTAGGTCTTGGAGGTGCTGAGCACCGCCCCCCGCCGCGAGGGGGCCCTGGAGGAGCGGCTGTAGGAAGCGAAAGAGGGTCTCCAAGCGCTGATGACCGTCGATCACCACCTGCGCAGCGCCCGCCTCGTCGGCAAGGAACACAGGGGGTACCGGAAGGCCCAGCATAACCGATTCAATGAAGCGACTAGCCTTTCCAGGATCCCAGACGTACTCCCGCTGGAAATCGGGCTCTAAATCGATCTGACCTGCTCTGAAGGCGTCGAAGAACCCGCGAATGGTGATGTCCACCGCCTTGAAAGTTACGGAGCGGAATTCGGCTGGAACCTGGAGGACCACATAGTCGTCAGGATCACGGTCGTCCATCCATTCGTCGCGAGGCTCTGGCATTGATTCCCCCTATAGCGGCCGCCGAGTATGGTTTGCAATGGTAACGCTCTCCAGAGGATGCCGCTTGGATCGCCGCGCCCGCCACTGATCATCCCCGGGCCCGCCCGCGTACATTTTGCAGGAGGGCCGCGTGCCCGAATACAGCCTTGCCGACGACGTGGACCTTCTCGCCGCCATCGCGAGCGGCCGCGATGACGCGCTCGGCGTGCTCTACGACCGCTTCCACCGCCAGTGCTTCGCCTTCTCCCTGCGCATCCTTGGCGCCGAAGGAGATGCCGAAGAGGCCGTGCAGGAAACCTTCGTGCGCGTCTGGCGCAGCTCCGGGCAGTACGACAGTTCCCGCGCCGGCGTCGGCAGCTGGGTGCTTTCCATCACGCGCAATCTCTGCATCGATGAACTGCGCCGCCGCCGCCGCCGCGCTCCCCAACTGCCGTCCCTCGATGGTGCGCTGGAATACGCCAGCAGCAACCGCACGGACCTCGAGGCGGAGCGCGCCATCATGGCCGGGCAGGTACGGGGCGCTCTCCTCGGCCTCCCCAGCGAACAACGCAGCGCCATCGAACTGGTCTATTTTCACGGCCTTTCCAGCCAGGAAGTGGGGCGCATTCTCGGCGTCCCGGCCCCCACCGTGCGCAGCCGCTTGCGCCTGGGGCTGGTCAAGCTCGGCGGCATCCTCCAATCCCAGGGGCTGATCGCAATTGACTGAGCGAGACGAACATCCGTCGGATTTCCTCCCCGAACTCGCGCTGGGCGTGCTGCCGGCGCCCGATGCTGAGGCCCTCCACCTCCACATCGCCTCCTGCGCCACCTGTCGCGCCGAATACGAGGAGATGTCGCGCGTCGCGAACATGCTGCCCCTCGCAGCTGTGGATGTTGAGCCGGACGCGGCGGTCCGCGACGCCCTCATGGAACGCATCGCCCGCGAACCGCGCCCGCTGCTGCGCTCCCGGCGCGGCCCCGGGCTCCCGCGCTGGTGGGGAGCTGCTGCGGCCGCCCTGCTGGTCGCGTCCGCCGGTGCCGGCGGCTTCCTCCTCGGCCGCGATGGTGGTGATGGGCCCGGCAGCGGCAGCCGCGAAGCGGCGCTCATCGAGGCCGCCGCCCGCGGTACCCTCGTCAGCACCCGCTTCAGTGATGGCGATGCCAGCGCCACCTTCCTGCGCGCCCCCGGACAGAGCGCCGGCTTCGCGTGGGTGCAGAATCTGCCCCCGTTGCCCTCGGGCAAGGCCTATCAGGCCTGGTTCATCCGCGGTGCGGCCGCCGAACCCAGCACCGTCTTCTCTACGGCAGACGGCGGCGTCTGGTTGCATGCGCGTTCCGATGTCGCCGAATACTCGGGCATCGGCCTCACCGTTGAGGATCTGGGCGGCGCCGATTCGCCCTCCCAGGCGCCCTTCATGCTCATCAGCCTTGAAACGTCCGCACGCAACACGCGGTAAGGCGAAGCCGCTTCCTCCCTCCCATTTTGCCCCGCGATGGCGCATACTTTCGCTGTCCCCACAACCGGAGGCCCGCATGACCACCATCCTCGATCCCACCGACGAACGCGTGCCCGTGCGCCGCAGCCTCACCCCGCGCCCGGAGGCCATCAGCGGCAGCGTCGCGCTGCTCGATATCTCCAAGCCCCGCGGGAACGTCCTTATCGACCGCCTCGAAGCGCGCCTCAGCGAGCGCCTGCCGGCGGTCACCTTCCGGCGCTACAGCAAGCCCACGTTCACGAAGCCGGCGCCCGAAGACCTGCGCCGCAAGATCGCAGAGGAGTGTGCCTTCGTCATCGAAGCGCTCGCTGACTGAGGGTCCTGCACAACGTGCAGTGTGCACGACACGACCTGGTTCGAAATTCAAGGCAAGCCAGCCGTCTTCATCGCATCGAGCGAATTCGTCGATGCGGCGGAGGTGCAGGCGCGGGCGCTCGGGCTCCCCGAAGTGCGCCGCATCTTCGTCCCGCACCCCATCCAGGATGCCAACGACGACGAGATGCGCGCCAAAGCGGACGCCATCGTCGACGCCATCATCGAGGCGTTGGTGGATTAGGGCACCCCGCCGGCGAGCGGCCAACGTTGTGCCATCACAACCGCCTTGCGGTTCGGCGGGGCGCATCGTGCGGCGGTGGCAACCTCCTGTAGTCGCGCTCGACCCGCCGTACGAGAGGTTTGCACCACATGATCGGCACTCCCGAACAGGACGCGTTCATCGAAAAGAACCGCTGGGGGGTCGTCACCACCATGCGCAAGGATGGAAGCCCCAGCAGCTCCGTCATCTTCTACGCGCGTGCAGGCGACTCACTCATTTTCAGCACGACATCCTCCCGCCTCAAGGCGCGCACGCTGCGCCGCGACCCGCGCATCTCCCTCACTGTGCTCGATGAGGGCACTCCTTTCGGTTTCGTTACCGTCGAAGGCACCGCCACGATCGAGGCCGATGACATCGTCCCGGGGCACATCGCCGTCAACCGCGCGATGCGCGCCGACCCGACCTTCCAGGCGCCCGAGGGCTTCGAAGCCCGCCTGCGCGCTGAGGGCCGCGTCATTGTGAGCGTGAAGGCGGAGCGCGTCAGCGGGGTGACCAACCGCACGTAAGCCGGCCACCGGATACGTACCGGTTGACCGGCGGGTCCGCCGGCACCATACTTGCGAACATCCGTGCGGATCGGAGCTGACGTGTCGCAGCCTCTTGCCGTTGGCCGTGGACCCGGGCGTGGCTAAGCCCCCGCCCGCCTACCCCGTCCCCGCCGTCCGCCCCATACCCCCGGCGATCATCGCCGAAGCGCTCGTTTCCGAGCTGCAATCGCGCCCAAGCGGGACGTTCGTGCGCCGCATCGATGAGCGCCCGGCGCGCTTCGCCGAATGGCCCGCCCTGGACCCCCGTCTCATGGCAGCGCTCGCGCGGCGCGGCATCGCCCGGCCCTACATCCACCAGGCGCAGGCCATCGAACACGCTCTCGCGGGGCGCAACTGCGTCGTCGTCACGCCCACCGCCAGCGGCAAAACCCTCTGCTACAACCTGCCCGTGCTCGATACCATCCTGCGCGACCACTCGGCGCGCGCTCTCTACCTCTTCCCCACCAAGGCCCTCGCCCAGGACCAGCTCGATGACCTCCACGGCCTCATCACCGACCTGGGCGAGGACATCGGCACTTTCACCTACGATGGCGATACGCCCGCGGACGCGCGCCGTGCCGTCCGCGCCGCCGGCCACATTGTGCTCACCAACCCGGACATGCTGCATACCGCCATCCTCCCCCATCACACAAAGTGGGTGCGCCTCTTCGAAAGCCTCGAATTCGTCGTCATCGATGAGTTGCACAGCTACCGCGGCGTCTTCGGCAGCCATCTGGCAAACGTGCTCCGCCGCCTGCGCAGGCTCTGCCAGTTCTACGGTTCCGATCCCACGTTCATCCTGTGCTCGGCCACAATCGGCAACCCGGCCGAGCTGGCGACGGCGCTCGTCGGCGATGATGTCGCGCTCGTCGATGACAACGGCGCCCCCGCCGCCGAACGCATCGTCGTGGTCCACAACCCGCCCGTGGTGAACAGGGAGCTCGGCATCCGCCAGTCCTCCATCAAGGCAGCGCGCGATGTGGCGGCGCGGCTCATCCGCGGCGGCATCCAGACGATCGTCTTCGCGCCCAGCCGCACGCGCGTCGAACTCTTGCTGACGTACTTGCGCGAAAGCCTGCGCACCAAGCCCGGCGACGCCGAGCGCATCACCGGCTACCGCGGCGGCTATCTGCCGAACGAGCGCCGCGCCATTGAACGCGGCCTGCGCGATGGCACCGTGCGCGGTGTCGTCGCAACCAACGCGCTCGAATTGGGGATCGATATCGGCGGAATGGGCGCGAGCGTCGTGACGGGCTACCCGGGCTCGCTCGCCAGCCTCTGGCAGCAGTTCGGGCGTGCCGGGCGCGGCACCGAAACCGCGCTCTCCGTCCTCATCGCAACCTCCAACCCGCTCGACCAGTACGTAGCCGCGAACCCCAATTTCATCTTCGATGCGCCCGTCGAACGCGGCCTGATAGACCCCGACAACCTCTTCGTGCTCGCCAGTCACCTCAAGTGCGCCGCTTTCGAACTGCCCTTCACCGAAGGCGAAGCGTTCGGCGCCCACACCGGCGAGCTGCTCGACATCCTCGTCGAAGAGGGCGTGTTGCAGCGCTCGGGAAGCCGCTACCACTGGATGAGCGAAGTCTACCCCGCCGAGCAGGTGAGCCTGCGCACGGCCAGCACCGATAACTTCGTCATCATCGAACAGGGCCCGAAGCCGCGCGTCATCGGCGAATGCGACCGGCCGAGCGCGCCGCTGCTCATCCACGAGGATGCGATCTACATCCACCGCGGCCAGCAGTACCAGGTGGAATACCTCGATTGGGACGACAAGAAGGCCTTCGTTACGCCGGTCGCCGTGGACTACTACACCGATGCCCAGCTGGCGGTGGAGTTAAAAGTGCTGGAGAGCTTCCGCAGCGAGCCGTCCCCCGGCGGCTCACACGACCTGGGCGAGGTCGCCATCACTTTTCTCGCGACCATCTTCAAGAAGGTGAAGCTCCATACCCACGAAAACGTCGGCTGGGGCAAGATCGCCATCCCCGAAGAGAGCCTGCACACGAGCGCCTATTGGCTCAGCTTCGACGAGCGGGCGACGCGCGCGCTCGGGCGCGAACAGGTTGCCGCCGGGCTCGTTGGCATCGCGCATCTCGCTCGCAACCTCGCCCCCATCTACTGCCTCTGCGACGCGCGTGACATCGGCAGCGAAGCGCAAGTGCGCTCGCCGCATTCGGAGCTGCCCACGGTCTTCCTCTACGATTCCGTGCCGGGCGGCGTGGGCCTCGCCGAAAAGCTCTTCGACGTGCGCGAAAGCCTCGTCGAGGCCTGCCTGGCGCTCGCGCTCTCGTGTGACTGCGAAAACGGCTGCCCCGGCTGCGTGGGCCCCCAGGTGGAAGCGCGCAGCCCCGCGAAGGCCGTCTCCCGGACGCTCCTGGCACGGCTGCTGGACCAATGATGCTGGAGCAAGTGCCCGGCGTCCGACTTCTTGTGAGCGTCTAGCTGCGTCCAGCCTTGACTGGACCGCTCAGTTGTGCTACTTGTAGCACATGAAGACCATTGGCATACGTCAGCTGCGCCAGAACGCAAGTGAGTACATCCGCCTCGTCCAGGCTGGCGAGACCGTCGAGGTGACCGATCGTGGGCGGCCGGTCGCCCTTCTCACCCCCATCCGCACCGAGAGCGTGCTGGAGCGGCTCATCCGCGAGGGCCGCGCGACGCCGCCGACGTCGCCGTTGAGAGAATTTCATCCGATCCAGCTGGCGCCGGGTGAAAAGACCATCACTGAGATGCTGCTCGAAGAACGCGAGTCGTATGAGTTCTGAACGCGCGCTCTACATGGATTCCTCCGCGATTGGCAAGCTGCTAACGGTCGAGCTTGAGACCGCAGCCCTGGTAGAGTTCCTCGTGCCTCACCGGTCCATCGTTTCGAGCGCCCTCGCTCTCGTTGAAGTGCGACGACTCGCATTACGGCTTGGTCCCGAGGCGGTGCGAGCGGCGCAGCGAACCATCGCGGGATTACACTTGCTCGAAATTGACAGGGCGATACTGGAGTCCGCAGCGTCGCTTGCGCCGCCGTTCTTGCGCTCGCTTGATGCCATCCACATCGCGAGTGCACTTTCCCTCGGCGCCGACCTCGATGCCCTTGTGACATACGACCGGCGCATGCGCGCCGCCGCAGAATCGCTCGGCATGGCTGTCGCGGCCCCCGCCTGAGCATGCGGTGAATTCGCTCCCCCGCCGCTCGGCGACGCCTCGATAAGCGAGCGCGCTCACGGGCGAGCGGCCGCTTCGCGGTTGAGGAACGCGCGCGCAATGTGCAGCTGTTCGAAGCTGACGCCATCGCCCAGCGCCTCGCGCAGCGGCGCCAGCGCGCCAACCGGGCCGCTCCCCGCCGCTTTACGCACGCGCGCCAGCGTCGCCGTATCCACCCACACCGAGATGTCGCTGATCTCGCCGCGCCTCACCATCTCCGCGAAGTGGTTCGCGATCGTGCTGCGCGTGAACCCGCGCTGCTCGGCAATCTGGTCGATACTCAGCCCCTGGCGGTGCAGGTCCCACGTGCGCCGGATGGTTTCGGGCACCGGCGCGCCGCCACGGTCACGATGGGGCACGCGCGGCGGCGGTACCGCGGGCTGGGCCACGTCCCGCGTGGGCGCCGCGCTCTTCGTCACCGCCAGGAACGCTTCGCCGTAGCGCTCGTATTTCACCTGGCCAACGCCGGATACCGATAGCAGCTCCACGCGATTACGCGGCCGCCTGCGCGCCATTTCGTGCAGCGTCGTATCCGGGAAGATCACGTAGGGCGGCACGTTCGCTTCTTCCGCCAGGCGGCGCCGCACCGCACGGAGGGCGTTGAACAGCCGGTCCTCCTCTTCGTCCACGGCGCTTGCCTGCTCGGTGGGCGGCGCCACGCACGGGCCGCAGTTGCCACACGCTGCCTCGTGATGGGCATCGCCGAAGTAATCGAGGATGCGCGCCCGCAGGCACGTCACCGATTCGGCGTAGCGCTGCAGCGCGTCGAGCTTGCCGTAGGCGTGTTCGCGGTGCGCTTCCAGCGCGGCCAGGTCGATTTCGTCTTCCGCATCAGGGCGCAGCGCCCACGCCATCTGCCCCTGGCGGCTCGCCAGCCCTGATTCCACGAGCGCCGCCACGGCCGCGTTGATGCCCGGCTCGTCATCGCTGCTCATCAGTTCGCGGATGTGGGTGCGCCCTCCGGCGCCGGCAACCAGGTCGCGGTAAACGCGCAGCACTATCGCCGGCTCAGGGTGGGAAAGGTTGATGAAGAGCTCGCGCACGTTGCGGTCCCGCGGGGTGTAGTACAGCGTGCACTCTGCCGGCGCGCCATCGCGCCCCGCCCGCCCCGCCTCCTGGTAGTACGACTCGAGCGAATCCGGCATGTCGTGGTGCAGCACCGTGCGCACGTCCGGCTTGTCGATTCCCATCCCGAAGGCGTTCGTGGCCACAATGACACGCAGGCTGTCGCGCGCGAATGCGTCCTGGATGCGCCGGCGGTCATCGTCCTCCATGCCCGCGTGGTAGCGAGCGGCCCGCAGGCGCGCGCGCTGCAGGAAGTCGGTCAGGTCTTCCACCTTCTTGCGCGTGGCGCAGTAGATGATCGCCGACTCATCGCGCAGTGTGCGCAACTTCTCGGCGATCGCCCCGGCCTTCTCGCCCTGGTTGCGCACGCGCACGACTTCGAAGCGCAGGTTCGGACGGTCGAACCCCGCGACGTGCACGACCGGGTCCACCAGCTTTAGCCGCTCGACGATGTCCTCGCGCACGCGCGGGTCCGCGGTGGCGGTCAGGGCGACGATCGGAGGGTTGCCGATGGCGGCGCGCACACCGCCGAGGTCCCGGTAGCTGGGGCGGAAGTCGTGCCCCCACTGGGAAATGCAGTGCGCTTCATCCACCGCCAGCAGCGATACCTTAGTCGCCCGCAGCGCAGCCATGAATGCCCCATCTCCAAAGCGCTCCGGGGCGACGTAGAGCAGGCGCAGGGCGCCGGTCACGATATCCCGGCGCAACTCGGCCTGTTCTCCCGCGGGCACCATGGAATTGATGGCGGCGGCGCGTACGCCGGCCTGGCGCAGCCCATCGACCTGGTCCTTCATGAGAGCGAGCAGGGGCGAGACCACCAGCGTCAGCCCCGCCTCATCCAGCAAAGCCGGTATCTGGTAGCACACGCTCTTGCCACCGCCGGTAGGCATCACCGCCAGCGTGTCGCGCCCGGCGAGCACGGCCGCGATGATCTCGGGCTGGCCGGGGCGGAACTCGCCGAAACCAAAGGTGTCGCGCAACACCTTCCGTGCGGGCGCGAGTGCCGCCGGGTCCGGGATAGCGGCGCCCTTGAGCGTGGGCGTCGGGCGGCCCGTTGTGGTCATCGCGGGAGTATAGAACATTTGAGCGGCCACGGGCACTTTGCGTCTTGCCATACCCTGCCCCCCGCACCTTCGCCGCCTATACTTTGTCCCATGCGCATCCTCGCGATTGACATGGGCACCGGCACCCAGGACATCCTCCTCTTCGATTCCGGCCAGCCTGTCGAAAGCAGCTTGACTATGGTGCTGCCATCGGCCACCGAGATCGCCGCACGCCGCATTCGCCGCGCCCATCACGACGGACGCCCCGTGGTCCTCACGGGCACCGTCGCCGGTGGTGGGCCCTGCCACTGGGCGCTCGAAGCACTGCTCGCCGCTGGAGGCAAGGCCTTCGCCACGCCCGCCGCTGCCCAGACCTTCGACGACGACCTGGACCGCGTGTGCGCCATGGGCGTCCGCGTCGTCTCTGACGACGAGGCCGCCAGCGTCGATGGCGAGCACGTCGTGCTCCAAGACCTCGACCTCGGCGCCATCCGCACCGCCTTGCGCGCCTTCGAGGAACCTGCGGGTTTCGATGGGCTCGCGATCGGCTGCCTGGACCACGGCGCCGCCCCGCCCGGCGTCTCCGACCGTGTCTTCCGCTTCGAACACTTGCGCTCCATCGTCCAGGAGCGCAACGACCTGCTCGCGTTCGCCTATAGGGGGGATGCGTTGCCGCCGTACCTGACCCGCGCCCGCGCCATGGTGGCCTCGGCCGGCAACGACGCGCCCGTCGCCTTCATGGATACCGGCCCGGCCGCGGCCCTCGGTGCCCTGCACGATGAGCGCGTCGCGGCTGGAGGCGAAGAGCGCGTCGTCCTCAACCTCGGGAATATGCACCTGCTCGGGTTCCACCTCCGCGGCCGCAAGGTGGCCAGCCTCTTCGAGCACCACACAGGCGAGGTGACCTGCGACGAGATCGTGCGTTTCACCGAGCAACTGGCCAGCGGCACGCTGCGCAACGCTGACGTGTTCGAAAGCAAGGGCCACGGCGCCGCCCACATCGACCGCGCCCTCGTGAGCGGCCGCCTGCCCACGATGGTCGCCGCCACCGGGCCGCAGCGCGCCAAAATCGCGAGCTCGCGGCTGCACCCCTGCTTCGCGGCCCCGTTCGGAGACATGATGATCAGCGGCTGCTTCGGCCTCCTGCGCGGCTACGGGGAGGTCTTCCCGGATGCGCAAGATGCCATCGACGCCCGTCTGGGGCCGCTCCCCGCGGTCTGATATCATCTCCTCATGGCCACCCCGGCAACCGCCAGGCTCATGACCGCTGAGGAATTCGAGCGGCTTCCGGACCCTCCCCACGGCGAGAAGATGGAACTCGTCGAAGGGAAGGTGGTGACGCAAATGCCCGTCGGACGTCCCCATGCGCGAATCGCCGGCAGGCTAGCCGCCACACTAGTGCCTTTCGTAGATGCTCATCGGCTCGGGGAAATACATGTCGAACTCGGCCACCGCACCCGCCGCGCCCCTGATTCGGTGCGCGCTCCCGACGTGTCGTTTTTGGCCACCGCGGCGCTCGCGGCTCAGCCCGAGGAGGGTTTCCTCGATGGCGCGCCCACGCTCGCCATCGAAGTGCTCTCGCCCGATGACCGGGTGGGCGATATCGCCAAGAAGGTTGCCGAATGCCTGTCCGCAGGCGCGGGACGGGTCTGGGTCGTGCGGCCCGCGGAGCGCACAGCGTCACCGTGCACCGCCCGGATGGGGCCGCGCAGACCCATTCGGCGGGCGACACGCTCTCCAGTTCCGACGCCGGCTTCGCCGTCGATGGCTTCTCGCTCCCTCTAGCTGAGCTCTTCCGTTAGCCCGCCACGCCGATGCGGCGGCGCACGGACCTGGCGAGACCGGTATCTGCCACACAATCGCTCCGGGTGGGCTTCGAGCGATTCTAGCGGAGGAGGCCCCAACGGGCGGGACGCGTCAGACCCTGGCGGCCTGCGCGCTACAAGGCCACTCCGGACTGATGTCGGCGCCGTTCGGCCAGGCGATCGACCCGGCCGCAGGATCGACGTAGACCTGGGCGAATGCATCCGGGTCGCGCAGCGGGAGGAAGACCTCGCCATAGAGTTCCGGCTCAAGGTCGATCACCCTGGACTCGCCGTTGTCGAACTCTACCTCAAGTTTGTAGGGGCGAACGACGCGCACAGATCTGATGCAATGGATCGTCATGCCTTACTCCAGCGGCCGGATTCGCTTGAGGCCTGCGCGCCCCGGCGAGCGCCCAGTCTTCGGCCAGTTCGCGTTGGTGCAGCGCCGTCCACTCGATTACGAGGCTGGTTGCCCGGTGTGGCAACGAGCCATCGCGGATTCGGATCGGGTCGATCTCGATCGTGGCGCGGTTACCGGCGTACGTCGCGTGGAAGTGCGCCGGCTCGTGGTCGTTGTAGAACATGGTTATGACGATACCAAAGAACTCCGCTAGTCGCGGCATAGGACTTGCCTCAGAGCTTCCCCAGCCGGGCGCGCAGCCCCGCCGCTTTCAGGCGTGTCTCTGCCAGCGTCCCCTCCATCCCGGCGACCACCGTCGCGGGCGCCTTCGCGCGGAACTGCTCGTTCGCCAGTTGCTTTTCCAGGCGGCCGGCGTGCGCCTCCGCCTCCTCCAGTTCTCGCCCGAGGCGCAAGCGCTCTGCGGCCGCGTCGGCCCGCGGCAGCCGCAAGGCGATCTCCGTATCGCCGACGCGCCCATACGCATACTCGGCCTCGGGGAGCGGGGCGCCCACTGCCGCCACCTCCGGCTGCACACGCGAAGTGAACGCGGTCGCAGCCACTGTCTCGTGCAGGGCCGCGCCATGGGTACCGGCTCGCAGGTAGACCGTGGGACGCTCGCCTGCCGGCAGCTTCTTCTCCGCGCGCAGGTTCCGGATCGCACGGTTCACTTCGATGACGTGCTCCATCGCGCCCTCGGCGGCGGCATCCTTCCAGTTGGCTCCGCTCTTCGGGTACCAGGCCACGATGAGCGCGGGGGGCATGTCGCCAGCCAGTTGTTCGCGCAGCGTCTGCCACAGTTCCTCGGTGACGAACGGCATGAACGGGTGCAGCAGCCGCAGCCCGTGGTCCAGCACGTGCGCGAGGATGCCCAGCGGCCGCTCGTCCCCCGCTGCCAGGCGCACCTTCGTCATCTCGATGTACCAGTCGCAGAAGTCGTTGCGCAGGAACTCCTCCAGCCCTTTCGCCGCCTCGCCCGGCTGGTAGTCGCGCAGCAACTGGTCCGTGTCCCTCTCCGTTTGCTCCAGCCGCGACAGGATCCAGCGGTCTTCCAGCGCCAGCGTTTCGCGGTCGAGCGGGTGCGGGCGCCCCACCTCGCGTCCCCCCAGCTTGAGGAGCACGTAGCGTGCGCTGTTCCAGAGCTTGTTCGCGAAGTTGCGGGCGGCCGTCAGGCGCTCTTCGCTGTAGCGCTGGTCGGCGCCCATGGCCGCACCCGCCAGCAACGCGAACCGGAACGCGTCCGCGCCGAACTGTCCCGCCGCGACCAGCGGGTCGATCACGTTGCCACGCATTTTCGCCATCTTCTGGTTGTCGGCATCGCGGATGAGCCCGTGGAAGAGCACCGTGCGAAAGGGCACGGCTGCCTCCGCGCCCCGTCCGCGCATGTTGTACATCGCGAACATGATCATGCGGGCGCACCAGAAGAACATGATGTCGTAGCCCATCTGCATGTCGCTCGTGGGGTAGAAGTACTCCAGCCCCTCCGTCTCTTCGGGCCAGCCGAGGTCGGCGTGAGGCGCCAGGCCGGATGAGAACCAGGTGTCGAGCACGTCCTCGTCCTGGCGCAGGCTCCCCTCGCCGCACGTCTCGCAGGCGGCCGGGTCGGCGACCGCCACGGTCATGTGGCCATCGCCGCAGTACCAGACGGGGATCTGGTGGCCCCACCAGAGTTGCCGGCTGATGCACCAGTCGCGGATGTTGTCCATCCAGTTCAGATACACCTTCTCGAAACGTTGCGGCACGATGCGGATGCGCCCATCGCGCACCACCGCCGCTGCCTCCGAAGCGATGGAGCGCCCCGGCGCGTATTCCTTGTGCACATCCAGCCACCACTGTTCGCTCGGGATCGGCTGCAACTCCGTGCCGCAGCGGCTGCAGTGCCCCACGCTGTGCGTGTAGTCCTCGATGTGGTCGAGGAAGCCTTCGTCCTCCAGGTCGCCAAGGATGGCGGCGCGCGCTTCGAGCGCTGGCAGGCCGCTGTACGGGCCAGCCTCGTCGTTCATCACCGCCCGCCCGTCCATCGCCACGATCACCTCGAGGTCGTGCCGCTGGCCGATCTCCCAGTCGTTGGGGTCGTGCCCCGGCGTCACCTTCACCGCACCCGTCCCGAACTCCGGCTTCACCGCTTCATCCCCGAGTACGGGGATTTCGCGCCCGATGATCGGCAGCAGCAGCATGCGCCCGATGCGCTCTTCGTAGCGCTCATCGGAGGGGTTCACCGCCACCCCCGTGTCTGCCACCATCGTCTCCGGCCGCGTCGTCGCGACGACGACGTAGTCAGGCAGTGGCATGCCACCTTCGCCGATGATGGGGTAGCGGATGTAGTAGAGATTCCCGGCCTGCTCGATGAAGTCCACTTCGAGGTCGCTGAGCGCCGTTTCACAGCGCGGGCACCAGTTGATCATGCGCAGCCCGCGGTAGATAAGCCCGTCGCGGTGGAGGTCCACGAACGTCGTCCGCACCGCCTTCACGATGCCCGGATCGAGCGTGAAGACGCTGCGGCTCCAGTCGGCGCTCGCCCCGAGCTTGCGGTGCTGGTCGGCGATGCGGCTGCGATACTTGCGCACCCACATCCAGGTGCGCTCGACGAACGCCTCCCGCCCCAGGTCCTGGCGTGTCAGGCCTTCCTTGGCGAGCTCGCGTTCGATCACGTTCTGGGTGGCGATGCCTGCGTGGTCTTCGCCCGGGAGCCAGAGGGTGGGCTCGCCCTGCATGCGGTGCCAGCGCACGAGCGCGTCCGTGATCGCGTCTTCCAACCCGTGCCCAAGGTGCAGCTCACCCGTCACGTTCGGCGGAGGCATGATGATCGTGTATGGCTGCTGCCCACGGTCGATGCGCGGCTGGAAGTAGCCCGCCCGCTCCCACATCTCATAGATGCGCGACTCGACGCTCGCCGGCTCGTAGGCAGGGGGAAGTTCCTTGCGAGCCGGTGCGCTGGTCATGGCCGTCCCTCGTGCGTGGCGAGAAATGCGAAGGCGGCGCGAGGCGCCGTCGATCCAGTGTAGCGAAGCGCGCTGCTATGCCGGGAGAGTCGCATAGCTATCCGGTCTTCGCTGCCGCCCGCCCCGCGCGCCCCCGAGACGTAGCGCGGCCGCTCTCGTTTTCGGGCACCCGGCGGTCCCGCCCCTCGTCCCGTGCGCTTTCACGCGCAAGACGGGCGTTCAACAGCGCCAGCACGGCCGCCTCTTCCGGCAGCAGGGTCGCCAGCGAAGTCGTGAGTTCGTCTTCCGCACGCTGGCGCAGCGCGCTCAAGGTGATGCCTTCCAGGTAAGCATCGATCACGGCCGGGTGCACGTACGACTTGCGGCAAATCGTGGGCGTGTTGCCCAGCCGCTCCGCGACGCTCTCGATGGCGCGCACGACGTTGCGCTTCGCCTGCACTTCGGAGTCGAAGGCTTCGAATTCCTGTAGCGCCAGCGAAGCCAGCACCGTCCCCGCCCAGGTGCGGAAGTCCTTGGCCGTGAAGTCCTGCCCCGTGGTCTCCTTCAGGTAGGCGTTCACGTCAGCCGAGCCAACCGACTGCCGCGCGCCATCCGTATCGATGTACTGGAACAGCTCGTAGCCGGGGATGTCCCGGCAGCGGCGCACGATGCTCGCAAGGCGCCGGTCGCGCAGGCTCACGGCGTGCTCCTTGCCGCTCTTGCCGCGGAAGGCGAAGCGCACCTCGCTGCCATCAACGGCCACGTGCCGGTCGCGCATGGTGGTCAGCCCGAACGAGCCATTCGCCACGCGGTACTCCTCGTTCCCCACCCGGATGAGCGTCGCTTCCAGCAACCGCACGACGGTGGCGACGACCTTTTCGCGGGGGAGTCCGGCCAGGGCGGCGTCGCGCACAACGCGCTCACGGATAGCGGGCAGCGCTTCGCCGAACGCCGCCATGCGCCCGTACTTGGTTTCATCGCGCGTGCTGCGCCATCGCGGGTGATAGCGATACTGCTTACGGCCCCTGGCGTCGCGTCCCGTCGCCTGAATGTGACCGTTGGCGCGCGCGCAGATCCACACGTCGGTCCACGCGGGAGGGATCGCCAGCGAACGGACGCGCGCCAGTGTCGCGTCGTCGCGCACGGGCTCGCCAGCGGGCTCCGCGTACCGAAAGCCTCCCCGCGCCTTCAGGCGCCGTATGCCCGGCGCGGAATCGTTGACGTACCGCAGGCCGGCCGCCTGTGCTTCCGCTTCCGCGGAGACGGCCGTGCCATTGGCTGCCGATTCGTTCGCCATCGTTCGCTCCCTGCCGGACCGCAACAACGAGCGTACCCGGCGCCCGTGCCGCACCGCAGTCGCCGCCAGCGCCCCCGGAGTGACGGCCCGATAACGATTGCTGGCTGGCCGCCCGGATCAGGATCTGCCTGGCCGCTCTGGGTGCCCCCTGCGGCCAACACACCCAGCCGGCCTGCGGTCCGTGGAAGTGCCATTCCTGTGGTTCGATAACCAGGCAGAAGAGGCAGCCGGGTTCTACACGTCCATCTTCAGCAATTCGAAGATCCTGGACGTCGCTCGCTATGGCGAAGCAGGGGCAGCGGCCGCCGGACGGACGAAGGGGTCGGTAATGACCGTGAACTTCCAGATCGAGGGCCAGGACATTACCGCGCTCAACGGCGGACCGATGTTCACGTTCTCTCCTGCCATATCGCTCCTCGTCAACTGTGAGACCCAGGAAGAAATCGATCGCTTGTGGGAGAGGCTCTCTGAGGATGGGGAGACAGAGCAATGCGGCTGGCTCAAGGACAAATACGGCGTCTCGTGGCAGATCGTGCCGACAATTTTGGACAAGATGATCCTGGATGAGGATACGAAGAAGTCGGAAGCGGTAACGAAGGCGATGCTTCAAATGGTGAAGCTTGACATTCGCGCTTTGGAGCAAGCGTATGACCAGTAGCTCATCGCTGCGTGCTACCCTGGCGCGAACCTAGCTGGCCGCCCGGAGCAGGAGCTGTCGCGGGCGGCGCGTGAGCGGCGCCGCCGCCCTCCGGCCACTCGCCGTGCGGGCAGCGGGGGGCGCCTGTATCCCCGGCCCGAGCCGGCCGAAGGTGAGCCGCGCCGCCGTCACCGTCCCGATACCCCGCCCGAACGCCGCTTCGATCACATTCAGGGCGATGTCCGCATCGTGCGCGGGCGCCGATGGGTGGTCGCTCGCCGTCAGCCAGGCGCCGCCTGTTTGCAGCGCGATCGTGACCTGCCGGAAGCTGCGCCCGGCGAGCAGCACGGTTGCCCGCCCCAGCATCGGCGCGAGCGCCGCGGCCAGCCCCTCCGGCGACACGGGCCGCTGGAACGCCACCCCGGCCGCCACCTGGAGCGGCCCTAAAGGTGTGACGCTTGGCTCCGCCGCTCTGGCGGGCGCGCCGTCGATCCCCGGCGCGCGATGCGCCAGCCGGGACGCCCGTAGGGCGGCTTCGCGCGAAGAACCCACGCCCGCGCGCACGTCTGTCTGGCCCCAGGCGCGCGCCTGCTCCGCGATCCGGGCCGCCGCTGCCGATTCGCCACCGTACTGCTCCGCCACGCCGTCGAGCTGCAGGAACAGGTGATCGCGACCGCCGGCTTCCACCAGTGGCGTCGCCTTTACTGCCAGGATCGCCGCCAGCCGGTCGAGCTCATCGAGGCAGGCGCCGGCGTTGTCGGGCAGAAAGGCCGCGCGCGGGCAGAGGCGGCGCGCGTCACCAGCCGTCATCCCGGGCACCACCGCGGCGGCAGCCGCCTCGCTCGAAACCGCGCTCACCACCGCGCTTTCGCCTGCGCCCGTAAGCAACACCGCGGGAGTTCCGCCAAGTTGCGGCCACCCGCGCAGCGCGAGCTCCGTCGCCAGCCGTGGGAGGTAGAGGCAGAGCAGGCGCATGACGCCCCTCCAACATGAGATTGCCACATAGTAGAACGCATGTTCTAAGTCTGTCAATAGTTGCCTTCACGGCTCAGCGGGCCGCCGTCGCGTTTGCTAGCGCCTTGGGTTTTCGCGCGATGAGCAGGTAGCGGCATTGCGTCACGACAAGGCCTTCCTCGGTCGTGCAGTCCCGCTGCAAGGCCTCGAGCGCATCGAGGTCCGCCTCGATTTCGAGACCGGGAATCTCCCATGGGGCCACGAGCAGGTTGAACACGAACTCTCCCAGGGACCGGTAGGCCACGCGAGTCTCGTGCTCGCGGCTCTCGACGGCCATCCCCGCAGCCTCCAGGTCGACCGTATAGCTCGTCCGGTGGTCGCCGAACTGCGTCCGCCGCGGGAAGTGCCGGTTCAGCTCCTGCCAGTTGTGCTTGCCAACCTGCTGCGTGATGAAGGCGCCGCCGGGCGGACGATGCGCGCAACCTCGCGCGTCGAGATCGCTTCGTGACGGCTGAGGACGAGGTCGAACGAGGCGTCGGCGAAAGGCGGGCGCAGGCTATCGGCGCGGATCACCGGCACGCCCAGTGGACGAAGCCAGTTACGGGCGATGGGCGCGTTCACGTGCCACTCCTCCGTCGCGATAAGCCGTGCGGGCAGCCCGTCACGCATCTCCGCGAGGCGTTCACCGCCGCCGGTCCCGAAATCGACCGCTGCCGAGGCGAATGCTCCCAGGCGGCGAACCTCCTCCGCATAGTCCCACGGCTGGCCCGCATCCAACACGCGCGCCTGCACCGGTAAGTCCCAACCCGTGAACGCGCGGGCGCGTTCTGCCCATAGTCCCAGGGTGCCAAGCAGCGCTTCACGTTCATCGGACGGCACGCGCGGATTGTGGCAGCACCTTTCGCAGCCCGTCCATCGCCGCCTCAGCGCGCCGGCGTCGCGCCTGCTGGAGCGTCGCTCACCGCCAGCAACGCCACATCGAACACGAGGTCTGCGTTGCCGGGGATGCCCGGGCCACCCGCGGCGCCGTAGCCCAGTGCGGCGGGGATGAGGATGGTGCGCTTGCCCCCTACCTTCATCGTCGATAGGCCTTCGGAAAACCCCTTGATGACGCCGCTCATGCGAAACGTCGCCGGCTGTCCGCGGTCGAAGGAGCTATCGAACTGGGCGCCCGTCGCCGCCAGCCGGCCGCGGTAGTGCACCGTCACCAGCTGGTCGGGCCGCGGCGCCGCGCCCGTCCCCACAACTTGGTCGATGTACTTCAAGCCGCTCGCCGTCGTCACCGGGTTCGTCAGCTTCATGGGTCCGCTCGTGCTCGTGGGCTCCACGCCTGTGGCGGTCTCGTCCGGGCCATCGCCGCAGCCCGCACCCAGAAGAGCGGTCGCCAGCAGCGTTGCCAGCACGAAGGCCATTCCCCTTCCCATACCAACGCATGGTAGGCCCAGCCCCCGCTAGAGTCCCCGAGGATGGCATGGCCCTGGCAGCCATGGCCAACGGCCAACGGCTAACGGCTAATGGCTACCGGCCACACCGGCGCCAGCCGCCGCGCCGCCTCCGCCAACGTTTCTTCGGACTTCGAAAACGTGAAACGCACGAAGTGGCCGCCGCGCTCCTTGCTCCGGTAGAAGCTCGACCCAGGGACCGGCGCCACGCCCACGCGCTCCGTGAGGTAACGCGCAAACGCCGTGTCATCGCCTTCGAAGTCGAGCGCGCGGAAGTCCGCCATCACGTAGTAGGCCCCTTCCGGTGTGTGGCAGGCGAAGCCCGCTTCGCGCAGGGCGGCGAGCAGCGAACGGCGCTTCTCCGCATAGAGCGCCCGCAGTTCCGGGTAGTAGGCGTCGGACTGCTCGATAGCCACGGCGCCTGCTTCCTGCAGCGGCGCGGGCGCGCCCACCGTCAGGAAATCGTGCACCTTGCGCACCGCATCACTCAGCAGCGGCGGCGCGAGCACGAAGCCGAGACGCCAGCCGGTCACGCTGAACGTCTTGGAAAGCCCGCTGATCGTCAGGGTGCGTTCGTACATTCCCGGCAGCGTCGCCATGGGCACGTGCTCGCGCCTGTCGTAGAGGATGTGCTCGTAGATCTCGTCCGTCACGCACAGGCAGTCGAACTCCTGGCAGAGCGCGGCCACCTGCCCCAGTTCGGCGCGCGTGAACACCTTGCCCGATGGGTTGTTCGGCGTGTTCACGATGATCGCGCGCGTGCGGCTGCTGAACGCGGCCCGCAGCTCCGCGGGGTCGAACGTGAAATCGGGCGCGTGCAGCGTCACGTACACCACGCGCGCGCCGCTCATGGCCGCATCGGGCACGTAGTTTTCGTAGAACGGCTCGAAGACGATGACCTCGTCACCGGGTTCCACGACCGCCAGCAGGACCGCCATCATCGCTTCGGTGGCGCCGCAAGTGACCGTGATTTCGCGCTCGGGGTCGATGTCGAGCCCGTAGAACCGCTTCGTCTTGGCGGCGATCGCCCTGCGCAGCCGGGGCGACCCCCACGTGATGGCGTACTGGTTGATGTCGGCGTTGATAGCATCGATGGCGGCGCGCTTGATGAACTCCGGGGCCGGGAAATCGGGATAACCCTGCGCCAGGTTGATGGCGCCGTGCACCATCGCCAGGCGCGTCATTTCGCGGATCACAGACTCGCTGAAGACGCCCGTGCGCGCGGCCACATGGTTCCGCAAGGGAGACATGCGCTCGATTGTACGGTCGGCCCCCCGCCCCGGCGAACGCGCGCGACTCGCGGCGGGCGTTCGCGTAGGCTTGGCGAGATGACGGAGCAGCTCGCGTTCGACCACCTCGGCGGCGAGCAGTTCTGTTACCTCACCACCACCGGCCGCAGCAGCGGCGAGCCGCGCACGATCGAGATCTGGTTTGGCACGAACGGGCGCCGCCTGTATCTGCTGGCGGGAGGCGGAGAGAAGGCCCACTGGGTGCGGAACCTGCGCGCCCGGCGAGAAGCGAGCGTGCGCATCGCTGCCCAGGAGTTCGCCGTGCGCGCCGCCGTAGTTGCCGAGCCCGAGGAGGACGCCCTCGCCCGGCGGCTCCTCCTGGAGAAGTACGCCCCCGGCTACGGCGGCGACCTCTCCGGGTGGGGCCGCACCGCCCTGCCCGTCGCCCTCGAGCCGGTCTGAGAAGGAGGAAACGAGTGCCCGACGCCAAAGTACCGCGGCCCTTCGCCATGCCCTGGGGCAGCGGGGTCATCGCCGAAGAAGCCCGCTTCGAAGGAGAACATCACGTGCCCGCCGTGCAGTTGATGGACTACACCGCCGGTGAAGCCGCCGGCAACTGGGGCGTGCGTTTCTGCTGGTTCAACCAGCGTGGCGCGTTCCAGCGCAGCCCGCTGATGCTGACCGAAGAGAACATCGCCCAAATGCGCGAGGCGCTCAAGAAAACGCCCCGTCTGCGCGAAATCCTGCGCCAGATGGTTGGCTAAGGCGCTCGCGCCCGGGGTGGCGCCGGTCGCCTACTCCAGCGCGCCCGCCGCCACCAACTCCACCACGTCGCCCTCGCTCATGCCAAGGATGTCGCGCAGGACGCGCTCGTTGTGCTCGCCCATCAGGGGCGCGTGGCCGGACACCGCCGCCGGCGTGCGCGAAAGCAGCAGGCGCGAGCCCTCCACCGCCACACGCCCGAGCTCCGGGTGCTCCACGTGAACAAAGTGGCCCCGGTGCGCCAGTTGGGGATCCGCCAGGGCGTCCGCGCTGTTGGTGGCGCGGTGCGCGGGTACGCCCACCGCCTGCAGCGCCGCCTCCAGTTCTTCCACCGCGCGCCCGGCCGTCTCCGCCCCGATCGCCTCATCGAGCGCCGCGCGGTTCGCCTGGCGCGAAGCGAGGTTCACGAAACGCGCGTCCTCCGCCCATTCGGGATGGCCGAGCACCCCGCACAACGCGCGCCATTGCGCCTCACTGCCGCACGCGACCGCCAGCCATCGCCCTTCGCCCGCGCACGGATAAGCGCCGTGCGGGGCGTGTTCGTCCGAGTCGTTGCCCCGCCGCGTCAGCACGCGCCCGTTGACCGTGTAGTCCAGCAGCGCAGGGCCGAGGAAGGGCACGGCCGCTTCCACCTGCGACATGTCGATCTGCTGCCCCACGCCGCTGCGGCGGCGGTGCTCCAGCGCCGCCAGCAACCCGATGGCGATGAAGCGCGGCGCGATGTAGTCCGTGTAAGCAACGAAGGGCCCTGCCGGCGGCCGGTCCGGCCATCCCGTGATTTCGTGAAATCCGGAAAGCGCCGCCCCCATGGTGCCGAACCCCGCCACCATCGCCTCTGGCCCCGTCTGGCCGTTGAGGCAGGTGCTGAGCATGATCAGCCGCGGGTTGATGGCGCTCAGGTCCTCGTAGCCCAGCCCCCAGTTCTTCATCGCCTTCGGGGAATAGTTCTCGACGACGATGTCCGCCCAGGTGGCCAGCCGCCGCACGACTTCGCGCGCCTCCGGCTTCGCCAGGTTGAGCGTGAGCCCAAGCTTGCCCGCGTTCACGTTCGCGTACTGCGCGCTACGCTCGAGCCCGGGCACGCCATCTTTGAAGGGAGCGTAAGTGCGGATGGCATCCACGCGCGTGGCGCTTTCGATATGGATCACGCTGGCGCCGAAGTCGGCGAGGGGGCGCAACCCGAAGGGCCCCGCCACCACCCACGTGAAATCGACGATCTTCACGCCCTCGAGTGCGGGCCGTGGTGCGCTATTCGCCGCCCGCGCAGTCGGCGGCCGCTGTGCGCCGCTCCACTCGGCGAACACCTCGCGGCTGTGCTCGCCCGGGAGCGGTGGCCGCCGCCGCGGCGATAGCGGCGCCCCGCTGAACTTCGCGAATGCGCCCGCGTAGCGCACGGTCCGCCCCAGTTCCGGGTGTTCGATGTCCGCCCAGTATTCGCGCGCAGCCAGCTGGCGCGAACCAGCAACGTCCGCGGCCGTGCTCACGGGCACGATCAGGAGCGTCCGCCGCCTCGCCTCCTGCACGAGCTCTTGCTTCGTCTTCGTGGCGACGAAGCTCGCGAGCAGTTGCGTGCAACGCTCCAGTTCGCTCAGCGGCTCCTCGCCGGAGAGCAGCTGCGCTGCGTACGCGATCCAATCCTTGTCGCGCGTCGCCTCGTCCGCGAAGCCCTCTGCGTGCATCCATTCCATCAGCCGCCTCGTGAACGGTCCGATGACCGTGCCGAAAAGAAACGTGACCGAACAGTGGCCGTCCTTGCAGGGATACACGAAGCGCAGGCGCAACGGCCCCAGTTGCACCCCACCCGCGATGCGCTGCACCTCCGGCTCTCCCCAGGCGGAAGTGAGGATGCTTGTCTGCGTGGTCAGCATCGTCGAGGCCTGCGCCGAGGCATCGACGTGTTGCCCGAGCCCATCGCGCTGGCGGGCGGCCAACGCCGCCAACGCGCCCACGGCGGCGTCCGCCCCCGCGTGCAGGAAGGCCTGCGGGATCGATACCCGCACCGGCGGCCGGTCGTCGTCGCCGGTCAGCCGCAGCACGCCCGATGCGGCCACCGCTGTGAAGTCGGTCGCCGCCCAGCCGGCCTTTGGGCCGGTCGAACCAAACGGCGTTATCGAAACGTGGATCAGCCCCGGGTTCGCCGCCGCCAGGGCCTGGTAACCCAGGCCCATCTCCGCCATACGCCCGGGTGGGAACGATTCCAGCAGGAAATCTGCGCTGCTCGCCAGCGCGCGCAACTGTTCGCGTCCACCCTCCGTTCCCAGGTCGATGGTGACGCTGCGCTTGTTGCGGTTGAGCGCCCACCACGGCAGGCTGCGTCCCGGCTCGGCCACATCCCCAGCGAACGGCCCCGAAGCGCGCAGGCGCGCGCCGCCGGGGGGCTCCACCACCACCACATCCGCCCCCAGGTCCCCCAGGATCTGCCCGCAGAAGAGCGCACCCTCATCCGTCAGGTCGAGCACCCGGTAACCACTGAGCATCGATCACCCCGCGAGCAGGCGCAGCTTACCAGAGCGGCGAGCCGCACTCCCCCCGGCTACCCGCCGTATTCCCAGCCGAGCTGCTGCAGCGTCCACGCCGGGTCGTCGCCCGTGACGGCGCCGCCAAGCACCTCCCCGGTGTACTGGATGTGGTCGCCCGCCGATCGGCTCTCCACCACCCGGCATTCGAACCACGCGACCGACCCTTCGTGCACGGGTGCACCGGTCTTGGGGGCGTCGAAATAGGCGTACTCCCCGAGCTTGTCGCCGATGACCGCCGCCGGCTTGGTATAGAGGCTCACGACAGCCTCCACATCGGCGGGCAGCAGGCAAACCGTGAACACACCGCCCGCGTCAATCAGCTTGCGCGTGTGCGCGTCACCTTCGATGAACACCGTGTAGAGGCGCGGTTCGAAGGAGCATTGCGTCCCCCAGTTCGCCGTCATCAGGTTGCGTTCTTCGCCCGCGCGCGAACCAACGAGGAAGATGCCGTAGGGGTGCCGCAGCAGGGCGGCGGAAGTGTCATCCGGAGTCTCGGGCACGAAGGGCCTCCTGGCGTGGCGATATCTCGGGCATGAGGCTACCAGAAGAGCGCCTCCGCGGCTGCGGTGGCGGCGGCGAACCGGGGCAGCGACGTTCGATGCTCCAGTGTGTTAGGATGGAATTGTGAATGTGATACAGCGCGATGTCTGGCGCACGCGCATCCCGCGAGGACGCCTGACGCCCCGCGAGCACGAGGTGCTCGAGCTCATCGCCCTTGGGCTCACAAACGCCCAGGTCGGGGCGCGGCTGGCGGTGGCGCCACCCACGGCCAAGGGGCACATCGAGCACGTCCTCTGGAAGACGCGCTCCGCGAACCGGGCCGCAGCAGCGATCTTCTACGCCCAGCGCCACCCGCCCTCCAGCGTGCGCCCGCCCTGCGCCCTGCTTGCCTGAAGGTGGGCCACGCGGCCGGGTTTCAAAGCCATCCCAAAGAGCAAAAAACGGGCCGATCGGCGGATAGGCGCGGGACGAGGCGCAGGCTACGGTGACGACAAGGCCGAGTCTCGGCCTGGAGAGATCAACATGAGAAAGATATTCGCCCGCATCCTTGTGGCCGTGGCGGTTGCCGGGTTGCTGGCAGCCAGCGCAACCGCCGCAATCGCACAGGACGGGACGTGCCCGGTCGGCAAGACGGGGGCCTAAATGGTCCGCGTCGGCGACTCGTGCATCGACCCCACACCGCTGACGCCGGAACAGGAAGCAATCTCAGCCGCGAAGACAAGCGCAGCAAACGCCTACGATGCCGAGCTGCGCGGCACCGGCTCTCAGGAGTCCACCACCGCCGCCGACAAGGTGGTAGCCGAGCTTACGGGCGCCCCGGTTCCCCCGCCGGAGCGGAACAAGATCGCCAGGGAAAACGGCACCGACCCCGGGTATTCGCCATTGGGCAGCGTGACTGGCTATTGGCCGCTCCGCCAGGTCAACTCCTACTACTGCGGCCCGGCGAGCATCGACAGCATGCTCTGGTACTTCGGCGACATCGTGAATAGCCAGTACCTCACGAGCGCGACATACGACACCGTCACCGGCGCGTATGACCAGATCACCGGCACGGATGCCACGGACCAGACCCTTCTTGCCAACTTCTTTTGGCTAGCCACCGATTACTACGGCGGCACGAACTGGGGGACCCAGTACATGCCCTTCACGCTCAATGGCTGGCGCGGAGACTCGTGGTACATCCAGGCGGCCGGCCCGTATCTAGGTGGAGCCTTGACGCAGTCACAGTACCTCGTCGATGTACAGTACGATGTCGATCGCGGCTATCCACTAACGCAAAACGTTCGATACAACTCATCTAGTTTCATCCCAGACGGATTCGCCCCGGGCGACTATGAGCACTGGGACACAGTGTACGGGCACTTCTACAGCGGCGCCCAGTACGTCCAGGTCGGGCAGGTTTACGCCTCGCCCAACTACACCTTCTACCCCTACCAGAATATCGAGCTGTCGCGTCAGTGGAATGCCATCGCGATACATCACGGTATCGTCTGGTAGTAGATGGCTTTTGCTGGGGGCCGGTCATGTACCGGCCCCTGGCCCGTAGGAGGCCCCAATGCACTTTCGAAATTTGATAGCGTCCAGCCTCGTGGCCGGGGCGTTCGTGGTCGCCGGTTGCGGCTCGTCGAGCCCCGGCGACACGCCCACTCGGGAGTCCGCTACCAGCACCGTCGTGCTCTCCCCAAGCGCGGGGCCAGCGAGCTCGCGCACTCCCACCGGAGGGCCCACTCCCACCGGCGGGCCGGGGTCGCCTCGCGCAACGGAGGGCCCGCCCATCGTCGAGACCGCCAGCACCGCGCGGCTTGAGCAGTACCAGGGCTCCCGGAGCATCACCCCTCTGCAGGCCTACGGCGACAAGATCCTTGTCGCGTCGCAGCTCCGGCCCGCCCCCGGGTATGCCGATCTCGATTCGGACTACCAGTACCTTTTGTGGGACCCGGCGAGCGGCGAATTCTCGCCGGCTTGGGCCGGGCAGGCTGCGCGCCAGGACCTCGTCACTGGCACAGACGATGAATGGGTCACGACGTTGAGGACTGGCCTCTCGCTGCCCTTCCCAAACTGGTCGCTCATCCTCCGCAACCCCGGGACTGGGGAGTCGCGCACGATCGCCGAGGCCGACCCGCAGGTCGTCAAGACGCCGGGCCTCCAGCCGAAACTGCCTCTCGGCTTCGCGCCCGACCCGCGGATATCCGCCGGGCGCGTCATCTGGGATGTCATCGAGGTCGATGCCAGCGGCGAACCGCACGACCGCATCTACCTCTACGACATCAAGACCGATTCCCGCGTGGTGCTCTACGAGGCGACCGATCCCAGGATCGAAGAGATTTGGTCGCCTACGATCGGGGGAAACCGCGCCGCATGGCTGCGCAGAGCGACGCCTGACTCGACGTTCGAAATCGTCGTCCGAGACCTTCTTAACGGTATGGACGAGATCGTCACCGGTGTTGGCGGGCCATACAGCGCGGGGCTTTCGGAGGACGGCCGCTACCTCGCCTGGGACGACGGCATGGTGGCGAAATGGGCGCTCGACCTGGAGAGCGGCAAACGTGTGCTTTACTCCGAGGCCCATGGCGGCCAGCTGGAAGGATGGGGCACCGTCATGAGCGGCCACTACGCCGGCTGGTCCCCCAAGGCGCGCACCGGTGCCAAAGGCGGCTTCTACGATTTCAAGACGGGCGTCGTGAGGTTCATCGCGGTGCCGATGGACACAGCGATGAATACGGCGCGGGTGATGGGGAAGTGGTTCGTGTGGCAGCACCGGGAGCTCGACCCGGACAACCTCGTCACCACAAAGCCCGCTTACTACTCCTTCCTGCCGCTCGAGGGCGGGCGGTAGCGTTCGCCGGGGGCGCCAGCCCATTGCCGCCCTCCGCCCTGCGTTACAATCAGCGTCTTATGGCAGACCTTCGCGTGGTCGTCTCCGGGTCCGGGCGCATGGGGCGCCAGGTGGCCGAGGCTGTCGCCGCCGCCAGCGGGATGGAACCCGTCGCGATCGTCGATGGCCTCGCGACGGCGACCGACATGGCCGGCCTGCCCGTGTACACCGACGCCCAGCGCTGCTTCGCCGCCACGCCCGCCGATGTCGTCATCGATTTCACGAACGCATCGTGGACCCCCACCCTGACCAGGGCCGCCCTCGCCGCCGGCGTCCGCCCCGTCATCGGCACCACGGGATTGGGCGATGACTTCCTGCGCTGGCTCGAAGCCGAGGCTCGCGAACGCAAGCTCGGCGCCGTCGTCGCGGCCAATTTCGCCATCGGCGCCGTCCTCATGATGCACTTCGCCCGCCAGGCCGCCCGTTTCTTCGATAACGCCGCAATCATCGCGCTCCACCACGACCACAAGGTGGACGCGCCCAGCGGCACCGCCACGACAACCGCGGCGATGATGCGCGCCGAGCGCAAGGACCCCTTCGTGCACCCGCCCACCGAGAAAGAGACGCTGCCCGGTTCACGCGGCGCCGAATACGGCGGCATCGCTATCCACTCCATACGCCTGCCGGGCCTGGTCGCTCACCAGGAGGTCATCTTCGGCGGCCTCGGCCAAACGCTCACCATCCGCCACGACACCACCGGCCGCGATTCCTTCATGCCGGGCGTGATCGCCGCCACGCGCGCCGTCATGGACCTCGACCACCTAGTGGTCGGCCTCGACCAGCTGTTCGGGCTGGGCTAACGCGGCAGGCGGGCTAAGTCCCCGGCGAATGGGGCGTAGCCGCCCACGGACGGTGGCTGCGGGACGCGAGCCCTCCCTGCCGGTCGGGCTACGGACTCCGCGCACGCCCGCTGGCGGTCGGACCGCGAACGGTCCGGCGCGGTGAGAGTCCACGCGCGCTCGGGGGCGGGGGCGTCGGCCCACCGCGGCACCCCCGCACGAGGATGGTGGGCGGCAGCCGAGGACCAGTGACCAGAGACCAGGGACTGCGCCGGGGCGCGGCCCTGCGCGGGCTATACTCCTTCGTAAAGGGAGGCCGCGCGCATGCGCACGGTGTTCATCGTCACACGCCAGGCCGACCTCGGCCGCCTGGGCCCGGGGCTCGAGCGCGCTGGCCTCACGGCGCCCGTGGTGGCCCCCGAACGCCTCGCCGACGGCAACGCGACCGCCGAAGCCGATGTCCTCCTGCTTGACCTGCGCGACATTCCCGCCGCCGCCTTCGCCATCATCGCGGAGGCGAACGCCGCGGGCGGGGCCGTGCTCCTCGCCGCCGGCGGCGAAGAGCAGCTCGCGCGCATCACCGTCGACCTCGCCGTCGATGACTTCCTCATCCTGCCGGCGACGGCGGCGGAGCTCGCGCGACGGGTGGAACGCGCCCTCTGGCGCCGCCACGGCATCGATAGCGAGAACTTCGTGACCTGCGGTTCGCTCACGCTCGACCTTTCGAACTATCGCGTCACCGTCGATGGCGAGCCCCTGGTGATGACTTTCAAGGAATACGAGCTCCTGCGCTTTCTGGCGATGAACTCGGGCCGCGTCTTCACGCGCGAACAGCTGCTGAACCGCGTCTGGGGCTATGACTACTTTGGCGGCGCGCGCACGGTGGATGTCCACATCCGGCGCATCCGTTCGAAGGTCGAAATCCACGGCCACTCCTTCATCGAAACCGTGCGCAACGTGGGCTACCGCCTGGTCGCCGAAGCGCGCAAGGACGGATAGCCGTTGGCCATTGGCCATTAGCCGTTGGCGGCAACAATCAGAGGCGCAGAGGCGCGACCGGTAGGGAGCGCGTGCGCGTGCGGTCTTACTCCCAGCATCGCCGCAGCGGCACGCACGCCCTCCCTACCGGTCGGGCCACGGACTGTCCCGCGGCCCGCCCACGTTGCTCATTGCCCGCTGCCCGTTGCCTGTTGCCTACCCCACGGGTGACACCGGGACCTTCGAATACAGCCCCGCCCGTGCCACCGTCGGCGCATGACCACGCTCGCCGATATCCGCACCCGCCTGCGCAAGGACCTGCACGACACCGATGCCGCCGCCTATCGCTGGACCGACGCGCAGCTCGACCGCCACATCGACCGTGGCCTGGGCGAAGTCAGCCAGGCGGTGCCGCTCGAAAAGACGGCCACGATCGCGACCACGAACGGCTCGCGCGATCTGGCTGTCGCCTCGCTCACGGGCCTGCTCGATATCGAAGCGGCCGAGTTCCCCGTGGGAGACTACCCGCCCACGTACGTCCCCTACTCGCGCTGGGCAACGACCGTCACGCTGCATGTGGATGCGGTGCCCACGGGCCAGAACGCGAAGCTGTACTACACGGCCCGCCACACGCTCGATGGGGCGGGCACAACGCTGCCGGCCGAACTCGAAGATGTCGTCGCGACGGGCGCGGCCGCCTTCGCCGCGATCGAACTGGCGAACTACCGCATCGACCAGCTCAACAGCGGCGGCGATGAGGTGAGCGAGCGTTACGCCTCGTGGGGCCGCGGCTGGCTAATGGCCTATCGCGAACTGCTGCGCCTGCACGCACGCCGCGCCCGCGTCCGCCCCCGCCGCCTGTACGTGCCTGCGTAGGGTGGGTGCGCAGTGATCACCGAGTGATCTGGTAAACTCATACCATGAGCGCCGCAGCGCAGGTCAGCATCGCGACCCTGCTCGTATCCCGCCCCGGATACCGCGATGGCCGGCCTTGCCTCAAGGGCACGGGCCTCACCGTGCATTCCGTAGCGGTTGCCTATTCACTCGGTGTGAGCGTCGAGGACATGTGCGCGGAGAACCCGGACCTCGATCCGAGCCTGTTCCATGCTGCCCTGGCCCACTATTTCGCCAACCGCGCGCAGATCGACGCCGAACTGGAAGAAGACCGGCGTTATGGCGAAGGGCTCGCGGCGCGGTACCCGAATGGGATCACACGCGACACGCTCGAACTCTCCTGAGTGTTCCACATATACCACGACGAGGACTCTCTCCGGAGAGCGCTGGTCACGGCGTTACGAGCGGCCGGCATGGACTGCCTGACCGCTAACCAGGCTAGCACGCGCGGCTACTCTGACGCCCAGCAGCTGGAGTTTTCAACGGCCGTCAGCCGCGTCTTGTTCACGAATAACGCTCGCGATTTCCAACAGCTGCATGGGGAGTGGATGCGGGCCGGACTTCACCACGCCGGCATCGTAGTGCTAACGGACCAATGGACGCCTATCGGTATCCAACTGCGCGCGTTCCGAACCATGGCCACTCGGTTCTCCGAGAGCGACATGCACGACCGATTGGAGTTCCTGCTGAACCACGCGTAGTAAGCCTCCCTCCCCCCGCACCCGGAGCCCACGCACGTGTACCATTGGCAGCGGCCCGGCGCGCTGCCGCTGGCCGGAGGGAGCGCCCATGGCACGCATGGATGGCAAGGTCGCCGTCATCACCGGCGGGGCGAGCGGCATCGGCGCCGCCACGACCGCTCTTTTCGTCCGCGAAGGCGCCCGCGTCGTCATCGCCGACCTCCAGGGCGATGTGGCAGCGCGGTTCGCGGGCGAACTCGGCGCTTCCGCCGCCTCTATCGAATGCAACGTCGCCCGCGAAGACGATGTCGCCCGTGTCATCGGCTTCGCCACGGAGAAGTGGGGCCGGCTCGATGTCCTCTTCAACAACGCCGGTTTCGGGGGCGCGGCCGGCCCCCTCGAAGAGACCACCATCGAAGATTACGACCTGACGATGGACGTGCTCCTCAAGGGCGTCTTCCTGGGCATCAAGCACGCCTCCCCTGTGATGAAGAAGCAACGCTCCGGCAGCATCATCAACACCGCGAGCGTCTGCGCGTTCGAAGCGGGGGTGGGCCATCATCTCTACACGGTCGCCAAGGCCGCCGTCGTAATGCTCACGAAGTCGGCCGCGCTGGAACTGGCCGAATACGAAGTGCGCGTCAATGCCGTGTGCCCCGGCTACATCACCACTCCGCTCGCCGCCGGCCGCCCGCTATCCACCACCGAACCGGAACGCGTCGAGACAGCGCTCGAGCGGCTGCGCGAAGCCAACCGCGACAACCAGCCGCTGGCGCGCTCCGGCGAGCCCGATGACATCGCCAACATGGTGCTCTTCCTGGCGAGCGACGACTCCGCATGGGTGACCGGCCAGGCGATGGTCGTCGATGGCGGGCTGCTCGCGGGCCGTCCCTGGCGCAAGCTCAGCCCGTGGATCACAGAGCACCGCGAGATCCGCATTTACCGCCCCCCGGCGTGAGGTGTACAGATCCCTGGTACTCGTGGGCCACTGAGCGGCTCGCACGCCACCTGATGTTGTCCGCGCCGGGTGGCGATCCGGTGCAGGACTGGTGGATGTCCTCCCTGCCCGGGTCCTGGCTGCCGAACTCTTTATTGACGCCGGCAGTCGATGTGGCGTGAGCGCACGGGCCACCGGGAGATGCCCATCCCTCAGGGAGCAGCACCATGTTCAATCGCATCGTCATCATCCTGGCCTGGCCCGTCCTGTCTCGACGCTCACGCAAACCCTTCACGGGCAGGGCGGCGGTCGAGCGCGAACTGAGCCCTGTTCCGCCGGACAGCACGCGGCCGCTGGCGGTCAGCCAACCCCTCCGAGACGCCTCCGCATGGCCGCCACCGAGCATCGGCTTCCGCCGTTTCCGTCCGAACCGCGCTTCCGCCGATGCTGCGGCGAAGGATCTCTGGGCGGCATCGTAGGCTATTCGCCGTTGGCCGTTGGCCATGAGCACGGGCCGGGCCGCCACCGTCCCTGGCAGAGCCCCGAGCGTTAGCGAGGGGTCCGTGGGAAACTGTACCGTGGCCGATTTAGCCCTCACCCCCGACCCCCTCTCCCGACTCCTTCGTCGCGGGAGAGGGGGAGCCGTGGCCCGACCGGCAGGGAGGGCGTGGGCTGTCGCGGCGCATGGAGGGGGATTGGCATCGTCGAGCGCTCGCTACCGGTCGCCTCTGAGCCTTCATCCCAGTTCCCGCTCCAACTGGCGCTGCACCTCGAGCGCGGGGCGCCCAAGTTGGGCGGCGAGCGCCTTCACATCTTCGAACTCGGGCGTGCGCCGCTCACCGCCCGGCCAGCGCGCCACCTTGACGCGCACTTCGCCCAGCGATGACGCGAAGCTCTCCACGCACCGCTCCGCTTCGTAACGCAGGTACGGCGTGGTACGCACGCCCAGCGTCGTCGTCTCCCCCAGGAAGAGCGCGGCGTAGCGGGGCTCTTCGCCCGCCGCCACGAGCGCGCAGAGCTTGTTCGCCGCGCGGCCTTTCTTCATCGCGAGCGGCTCGAGCCACGCATCGAGCGCGCCCTCTTCGAGCAGCCGGTCGCGCGCGTTGGCGAGCAGCGCGGGCGTCATGTCGTCGATGTTCGCTTCGAGCAGCGCCAGCCGGCGGGTGGCCAGCGCCCCCCCGGCCGCCGCCGGGGCGACGCTGATGCCCTCTTGCGCGGCTTCACCGACGAACAAGCGCAGCGCGTTGGGGCGTCCCGGCGGGTCGAAGCTGCCGGCGCCGGCGCCGTGTGCGTGCGCGCGCAAAGTGACCGGCCCCGGGGCGGCCACCGCCGCGAGGATGGCCGCGCCCGTCGGCGTCACCAGTTCG
>JBPCLM010000112.1:0-3237 GCA_051003295.1 Tepidiformaceae bacterium
TTACGGCCACAACAAGAGCAAGAACCGCGACCTGCTGCTGCTGGCGTGCGCCCACCATACCGCGGGCCATATCAAGTACGGCGACGCGCTCGAACCCTACCGCCGCTTCGCCGAGGCTTTCGCAATCCAAAGCGACCAGCAGACGCAGGGCGACGCCGACCCGATCGAAGCCCTGGCCGATGACTGAGGCCGGGCGAGCGTCCGCGCACGCCGGCCCCAAGCTTGCGCCATGACGGCCATCTTTGATGCCCTCGTGGAAGAGTACCCCGCCTGGTGGACCGACTTTCTCGGCGAACACAGCCACGTCGGCGGCGAAGAGGCCACGCGCTGGCTCCTCGAACGCGCCGCCCTCACGCCCGGGGCGCGCATGCTCGATGCGGGCGCGTTCGTGGGCGCGGCCGCGCGGCTCGCCATGGCCGCCGGTTCCCTTGCCTTCGCCACCGACGTCAACTCCGATTTCCTGCGCGCCGGCAGGGCCATGCCGGGCGGCGCCAGCGTCACCTGGCTGGCCGCTTCGAACCACAAGCTGCCCTTCCGCGATGGCGCCTTCGGTAGCGTCTGGTGCCTCGATAGCTACCTGGCGCCGCGCGAATTCAGCCGCGTGGCCGCCGCGCGCGCGACCCTCTGCCTCAGCAGCGAAGTGCCCACGGACGGTCGCGGCGGCATGGAAGCGTTCATCGAAGAATGGGCGCAGTACGGCTGGGAACTGCGCGCGCATCGCGCCCTGAGCAACGAAGCAACCCAGACCTGGCGCCGCGCGGAGGCCGAGCTCGTGCGCAAGCGCCCCCGCTACGAATCGCGCTATGGGACGCGCCCCTACCTGGCGCAGCTAGACCTGGTCGCCGGCCTGGTGCGCTCCTACGAACGCAACGAACAGGGACACGGGCTGTTCGTGTTCGGGCGCGGCTAACGGAGCTACCAGCTTCCTCGCAGTTCGCTGCACGGGCCGCCGCACGCGCCTGGCTGCGCCTAGAGTAGAGGCGTGCCTGCGAACACCCCGGGACGCATCCGCCTGCCGCGCTTTTTCCGCGGCCTCGCCCTCGGCCTTACCCTTTCCGTGGTCAACCTGCTGGGCGGCTTCCTCACCATTGTCGCGCTTGGCGGGCTGGGCGAATGGTCGGGCACGCAATTCGTGGGCATGTTCGGGGTGCTCGAAATCGCCACGGGGTTCGCCTTCATCATCGGACCCAACGCCTGGCGCCTGCCCGTCGCCGAAGCGAACACCAGCGACCGTACGAAGGTGCGCCTCGCCGCTTCCACGCTCTTCATCCCCCACTGGGCAGGCGGCGCGAAGTGCGTGGCCGGCGCCGCCATGCTTGGCTTCGCCGCCATCCAGGAAGGGCTCGGGCTGGCGTCCGTGGGGCTCGTCCTGGCGGCCGCCCTCGTGGTGCTGGGGGCGCTCGCGCTCTCGCTGCTCGTGGCCCGCTGGGGCGTCGCCCACCCCGGCGTCGATGTCGTGGAACTGGTTATCCGCCGCCCGGGCAGGAAGGATGTCGCGCTGCCCGCGCTGAGCATCGGCGCTGCCATCATGCAGCTCCTGCTCAACATCGGAATCTTCCCGGCCGTCAAGTTCCTCCCCCCGGCCGTGCTCTACCGGCCCCACATAGCACCGTCCGCCTCGCTGCTCGCCTGGATGGCCGTCGTGACGGCGCTCCTCCTCGCGGCGGCCGCCCTCGCGTGGCGCGGCCGTATCGCCTGGCAGGCCCCTCGCGAACAGCAGCGCGAAGCCGAGGAATTCGCGCGGGCGTGATGGCCGTGGGCCGTTGGCCGCCTCTACTCCCCGCGTGCGCGCGCAATGATGCGCACGGGGCGGTCGAAGCGCAGGTAGTTCCAGGCCCACCCTAGCAGCACGACGAAGCGGTTGCGGAAGCCGATGATGTAGTACAGGTGCACCGCCAGCCAAGCGACCCAGCCGATGAAGCCCGTGAGCTTTAGTGGGCCAATGCTCGCTACGGCGGCGTTCCGGCCGATCGTCGCCATGCTGCCACGGTCCTTATAGTGAAACGCTCGCAAGGGTTCCTTCCGCAGCGAGCACAGGATGTTCGCAGCCACGACGCGCCCCTGCTGCATGGCCGGGGCCGAGAGCATCGGCACCTCCTTGCCTTCCTGCAAGAACGACGCGATATCGCCGATCGCGAACTCCCGCTCGCGGCCGGCAATGCGGAGGTAGCTGTCGACCTCGATGCGGCCGCCGTCGCGGCGTGGCACGTCCAGGGCCGCCGCGAGGGCGCTGGGCTTCACCCCGGCCGCCCAGACGAGCGTCCTCGCTTTGATTTCGCTGCCATCCGAGAGCTTCACAATGTCGTCCGCGACCTCCGTGACGAGGAGCCCCGTTCGGACTTCGATGCCCTTGCGTTCGAGTTCGCGGTGAGCGGCCCGGCCCAGCGACGCGGGGAACGCCGGGAGCACTTCCTTCATGCCTTCGATGAGGATTACGCGCACATCCTCTGCGGGCAGCTCGGGGTACTCCGTCGGCAGGACGAGGCGGACAAGCTCCGACAGCGCGCCCGCGTACTCCACGCCGGTCGGCCCGCCGCCGACCACGACAAAGGTGAGCCATTGGCGAGCGGCATCTTGCGGCTGGAGGGAGGCCGTCTCCAGCGAGCGCAGGATGTGGTTGCGCAGTTCGAGCGCCTCGGGGAGGTCCTTCAGGCCCAGCGCCACACGCTCGACCGACTCATTGCCGAAAAAGTTGGTTGTGCTGCCCGAGGCGATGACGACGTAGTCGTACTCCACCTTAGCGCCGGCCGCTGTCGCCACCATGCGCCGCTCGAAGTCCACACCGGTGACGGCGGCCTGGCGGAAGTGGACGTTGCCCTTGCCCCCGAAAATCGACCGCACCGGGCGGGCGATATCGCTGGCATTGAGGAGAGAGCTGGCGACCTGGTAGAGCAGCGGTGTGAAGAGGTGGTAGTTGTTGCGGTCCATGATCAGGACATCGACGAGCTTGCCGGCGAGCTTGCCGGCGCACTGCAGGCCGCCGAAACCGGCCCCGACGATGACGACGCGTGGACGCGGCATGGATCGAGCATGCGCCGGGCGCGTTTCGCTAGCAATTGCCGTAACACGGCGTGGGCCGCGCCTGGTGGGGGCCGTTGGCGCCTGGCTAACAGCCAGTAACGGCTAGCGAAATAGCCACGAGCCTGCGAGACTCGCACCGCCGCGCTTTGTCCCCCCGCCCCCACCAGGCCTCACACCATAGATCGAAGTTGACCCCCGGAGGGATGCACCATGGCG
>JBPCLM010000113.1:0-3358 GCA_051003295.1 Tepidiformaceae bacterium
CCCGAGACGAGCCGCAAACCGCCCGCGATGAGCCCTTCCGCGAGCGCGGCGGCGTTTTCGACGATGCGGCGCGCGTAATCCTTGAAGCCGGGCTGCAATGCCTCGCCGAACGCCACCGCCTTGGCTGCGATCGAGTGCAGGTGCGGGCCCCCCTGCGTCCCCGGGAAGACGGCCTTGTCGATCGCTTCCGCCTGCTCCGCCTTGCAGAGCGCGAGCGCCCCGCGTGGGCCGCGCAGCGTCTTGTGCGTTGTTGTGGTAACGAGCCCGGCGTGGGGGATCGGCGACTGGTGCACGCCGCCTGCGACCAGCCCCGCGATGTGCGACATATCGACCATCAGCAGCGCGCCCGATTGCTTCGCGATCTCTCCGAAGGCGGCGAAATCGATGGAGCGCGGGTAGGCGGTGGCGCCGGCGACGATCATGCGCGGCTTCGATTCGAGCGCGAGCCGGCGAACTTGCTCCATGTCGATCGTTTCCGACTCGCGATCGACCGTGTAGGGCACGAAGTTGTAGAGCCGGCCGCTGAAGTTGACGGGCGAGCCGTGCGTCAGGTGCCCCCCCTGGGTGAGCTCCATGCCCATGATCGTGTCGCCGGGTTCGGCGAAGGCGAGATAGGCGGCCATGTTGGCCTCGGCGCCGCTGGTGGGCTGCACGTTCGCGTGCTCGGCGCCGAATAGCTGTTTGGCGCGGTCGATGGCCAGTTGTTCGACCTGGTCGCTGAACTCGTTGCCGGCGTAGTAGCGCTTGCCCGGGTAGCCCTCGGCGTACTTGTTCGTGAAGACGGAGCCCGTCGCCTGCAGGACAGCGGCGGAAGCGTAGTTCTCGCTTGCGATCAGCTCCAGCGTCTCGATCTGGCGCTGCTGTTCGCATTCGATGATGGCGGCGACATCGGGGTCGCGCTGCGAAAGGGCGCTCATGGGCGGCTCCGGGGGAGGTGTGGGGATGATGGTAGCAGGGGGCGGAGCGCTGGGGAGTCCCTGGTCCCTCGTCCCTGGTCCCTGGCGGTGAGCTAACATATCGAAACGAATGCGGAGGGAGACTGCGATGTGGATTGAGTATGACCGCGAGCGTGATGTTCTCTACATCCGGCTGGACGCGACGCAGTCCCAGTTCCGCAACGCGCTCTTCTCCGAGGACGAGTTCGATGTGGTCTTCGATACCGATGGCGACGACCGCATCGCCGGGATAGAAATCTTGGATGCGGCCAAGCGCGTCAACCTGAAGGAACTGTTGGCGGTGGAAGTCCGCGACGCGGCCCCGGCCAGCGTGTGACAGTGGGCCATCACCAGCGGACGTGACGCTCGAAGGCTATCCGGGCCTCGTGGATGGCAACGTCTTCGCCGTCTTCGCCGTCTTCGAAATACAGTTCGAGGGCTTCCTGCAGGGCCGCGCGGGGCGCCTCCACGCTTTCGCCGAATGACGAAACATCGACATTCAACGCCTGAGCGACCCAGTCTTTGCCGTCCCGGTAGAACGGCGTCAATCTCGCGCATGCGCGAGATTGTAGCAGACGGGGATGCGGCAAACGCGTCGTCACCGCCCCGGGTACACTCCCGGTAGAGACCGTGATGACCGTTGTTCAGGCACTCCACGTTATCGCCGCTGCGTCCCTCGTGCTGGTGGCCACTGCTAGCTGTGGTGGCGGGATCAGTGCCGCCCCCGGCGTTACGGCTGTCGCTGGCGGCCCGGCTGGCACAGCCAGCAGCGACGGGCTCGCGCGAGACGGCGCAGGGTACGCGGCCGAGTACGGCGTCTCACAGGACGAGGCGGAAGCACGCATCCGAGCGCAGCTGGCCCAGGGCGAAGTAGCGCGCCAGCTGGAATCGCTGCTGCCCGGCCGCCTGGCCGGGGTGTGGCTGGAGCACGTCCCGCAGTTCCGGATGGTGGCCTGGTACACCGGCGACGACTCTGGCCTTGAGGCGGTACGGCTTGTCGCGAAACAGGCCTCCATCCCTGTGGAGATCCGTACAGGAGCAACCCACTCACTCGAAGCGCTGCTTGAGATATCTGAGCGTGTGGTCACAGCTGTCCAGGCGGACGCCGAGATCGCGGGGATCTGGCCGGATGTGCGGACGGGCGTGGTTCACGTGGAGCTACAGCCCGGCGGACCGTCTGCTGCTGATGCCGTGGCGCTCGGTGACGCCCTTTCGGCACAGTTCGGGGTCGCGGTCCAGTTGGACGTTCTTGCGACCCGCGCCGGGGACGACATCGGATAACGCGCTCCGCCGCCACGCTACCGGTTTACTCACCGCCTATACTCCGGCTTACCTTCGCCGCCCGGGATTCGCTTTGCGCTATCGCCTCGCCGCCATTGACCTCGACGGGACGCTGCTCGATGCACGCAACGGCGTCAGCGCTGCCAACGCCGCCGCCCTGCACGGGCTCGCCCATGCGGGCATCGTGATCGCGCCTGCCACGGCGAGGCCCTATCGCTCGGCGCTGCGCCACTTCGAAGCGGCCGGGCTGGAAGTCGCCGCCATCACGAGTGCGGGCGCCGATGTGCGCCTGGCGGGTGGCGAAGTCGTGCACCAGGCGGCCATGCCCGCCGCCTTCGCGCCCGTCATCGCCGCCCTCTGCGATGACGCAGGCTGGGCGGCCACGTTCGCGACCACCCACAACACTTACCGCCGCGAAAACGAAGTGCCCGCCTGGGCAGCCGGCCGCACGAACATCGTGGCCGTCACGCGTCTCGCCGATGCCGACCTCTCGGGGCTGCTCGCAGTGCTCGCGCACGTCCCCATCGATGACCCCCGCCTGGAAGAACTGCTGCCCTGGCAGGGAAGCATCACGGCCCACCGCGCGCTCGCCTTCAACGGCGAAACGCTGCTTACGCTTACGGGCGCCGGCATCGACAAGGGCTACGGCCTGCGCGCCCTCTGCGCCGCGCTCGCTATCGCGCCCGCGGAGGCCGTGGCCTTCGGCGATAGCGATGTCGACCTGCCGATGTTCGCCGCCGCCGGGCTTGCCGTGGCGATGGGCGACGCCGCAGAGCACGTCAAGGACCACGCCGCCATGGTCACCGCCAACGCCGCCGAGGATGGTTTCGCCGCCGCCGTCGCTTGGCTGTTAGGCAGCAGGCAGTAGGCAGCAGGCAACGGGCAACGGGCATTTGGGCGCCGCTACTGGCAGGTCGCTCCTCCCACCGCAATCGCGTGCGAATCCGTGCGCGCGCCGTCGCCGAAGAACGCCGTCAGCGTCACGCGGTAGCACCCGGCCTGTGGGAATTGCACGATGAACGCCGCGGGTATCGTTCCGCCCTGCACGATACCCCCACTCACGGCCCAGCCCTGGGTCAGCACCTGGGCGGCCGGCGGTGACGCATCTGTGAACGTGACCGTCGCCCCGGCCGCCGCCGCCC
>JBPCLM010000114.1:0-62249 GCA_051003295.1 Tepidiformaceae bacterium
TGGACGAAGAAGAGGAATAGCCCGACCACTCGGGGCCCATCCACTAGGGGGGCGAGTATGAATGCTGCGAGGGGAGTGCGGCTCCGCGCGGTGCCGCAGCGCACGTGCATCGGCTGCCGTGAAGAGGAAGGCAAGCGTGGGCTCGTGCGCATCGTGCGCACGCCCGCCGCGCGCGTCGAGATCGATGCCACGGGGCGGGCAAACGGGCGGGGGGCGTACCTCCATCGTACGCGCACCTGTTGGGAAAAGGCTCTGAAAGGGGCTACCATTAGTCACGCACTGAAAATCACACCCGCCAAAGAAGACCTGGAGGCGCTGCGCGCCTTCGGCATGGCCTTGCCGGCTCAAGAAAGCGACCCTGGATGACTGCACAACCGACTTCCACTCCGCCCTCCGCTCCGGCGCGGGCGCGCCCGGTCGCCCTGCCCGCTGCGCTGACAGTGAAGGAACTGGGCGACCTGCTGACGGTGACCCCCGTCGAGATCATCAAGCGACTGATGACAAACGGCGTGATGGCGGCGATGAACCAGACGATCGACTACGACACGGCGGCGATCGTGGCGGTGGATCTCGGCTTCGACCCAACGGAAGAGTCCGCGGTGGAAGCGGTCGCGTCGCCGGAGTTGATCGAGGAAGACGAACCAGAGGATCCGGCACGCTTGAAGCCGAGACCGCCGGTGGTCACCGTGCTGGGGCACGTCGATCACGGCAAGACAAGCCTGCTCGATGCCATTCGGGAAACGAAGGTGGCGGCAGGAGAAGCGGGCGGCATCACGCAGCACATCGGCGCCTACCAGGTAGAGCGGGATGGACGGCAGATCACGTTCATCGATACCCCCGGGCACGCGGCCTTCACGGCAATGCGCGCGCGTGGAGCGCAGGTGACGGATATCGCGGTGCTGGTCGTGGCCGCGGACGATGGCGTGATGCCGCAGACGATCGAGGCGATCAACCACGTGCGTGCGGCGGGCGTGCCGATCATCGTGGCCATCAACAAGATGGATCTCCCGGGCGCGGACCCGGAGCGCATCAAGCAACAGTTGACGGAACACAACCTCGTGGTGGAGGACTTCGGCGGCGACGTAGTGACGGTGCCGGTTTCGGCGACAAAGCGGACAGGGATCGACGAGCTGCTGGAGTCGATCAACCTGGTGGCCGAGATTTCGGAGTTCAAGGCCGACCCAGACAGGCCCGCGATGGGAGTGGTGGTGGAGGCGGAACTCGACCCGAGCCGGGGGCCAATGGCGACGGTGCTGGTCAAGACCGGGACCCTGCGCCAGGGCGACGCGGTGGTAGTCGGCGAGATCAGCGGCAAAGTGAAGGCGCTGTTCAACGACCGGGGCGAGCGCGTGAAGGAAGCCGGGCCTGCGGCGCCGGCGGTGGTGCTCGGGCTGGAACAGGTCCCCGAGGCGGGAGACCGGCTGCGGGTCGTTCCCGATGAGCGGGTAGCTCGCCAGGTGGTGGAGGAACGGCGGCGGGGGCGAGAGGCCAGCGAGCAGACCGAGCACGCACACGTCAACCTGGACACGCTGTTCAACGAAATAAGCGCTGGCAAGCTGAAGGAATTGCTCATCATCCTGAAGGCGGACGTGCGGGGGAGCGCGGAGGCCGTGAAGGGGTCTCTGGAGCGGCTCAGCCTCGGTGAGGTGAAGCTCAAGGTGATCCACGCTGCCACCGGGCCCGTGAGCGATTCGGACGTGATGCTGGCGGAGGCTTCGAACGGCGTCATCATCGCGTTCAACACGAAGGTGGACCCCAGCGCCCGCAAGCGCGCGGACGCGACGGGCGTTGAGATCCGCAGCTACAACATCATCTACCAGGTGATAGAGGACATCGAGAAAGCCCTGACCGGGATGCTGGACCCCGTCTTCGCCCAGGTGATCGATGGTCACGCGGAGGTCCGCCAGGTGTTCAAGTCGAGCAAGCTGGGCCAGATAGCGGGCAGCTTCGTGACGGATGGGACGCTCCGCCGCGGTCTAATGGTGCGCGTGATGCGCGGCAAGGAAGAGATCGCGAGGACACGTTGCGAAGGCCTGAAGCGCTTCCAGGACGATGTCCGGGAAGTGCAGACGGGGTATGAATGCGGGATCGTGCTGAGCGGCTTCGACAAGTTCGCGGAGGGCGACGTCATCGAGTTCTATCACGACGAACGCGTCCCCGCCTAGCGGCCCCCGCGGCGAGGAGAGAGCCATGAGCCGGCGGACCAGCCGCGTGAACGACCTGCTGCGCGAGGAACTGAGCGAGCTCATCCTGCGCGAAGTCAAAGACCCGCGCGTTGGCCAGGGGCTGCTTTCCATCACAGAAGTGGTGGTTTCGCCGGACCTGCGGCGCGCAACGGTGTACGTTTCGCACCTGGGGGAAAGCGCCCAGCGAGAAGGCGTGCTGGCTGGGTTGGGCAAGGCTTCGCACTTCCTGCACAACGAGTTGATGCGGCGCCTGAAGATGCGCAGCGTGCCTGAGCTCGTATTCCGCTTCGACCCTTCGATCGAGCGAGGCGCACGGCTGGCGACGCTCATCGATGAAGTGCGCGAACGGCCGGACGATGCAGGCGGCGAGTAGCGCAGGGCCTGAGGGCATCCTGCTCGTCGACAAGGCGGAGGGATGGACGAGCCACGACGTGGTGGCGCGGCTGCGGCGCATCTGCGGGCAACGGCGCATCGGGCACACAGGCACGCTGGACCCGATGGCAACGGGCCTCCTCGTAGTCTGCCTGGGGCGGGCGACGAGGCTGGTTGAATATATGACGGCCCACGACAAGGCCTACGAGGGCGAGATCGTGCTGGGCGTGACGACCGACACCGACGATTCGATGGGGACGGTGACCGCCAGGGCAGTGGCGCCGCGGCTGGAGGCGGAGGAGCGCAGGACGCTGGAGGCGGCGTTCACGGGGCGGATTCGGCAGCGGCCGCCGGACTACAGCGCGGTGAAAGTGCAGGGGCGACGGGCGTATGCGATCGCGCGTGGAGGCGGGACGCCAGAGATCGCGGAGCGTGAGGTCGAGGTGCGCCACGTGCGGCTTGAGCAGCTGGCGGCAGGGCGGCTGGCGCTGCGCGTGTCTTGCGGGCCGGGCACGTACATCCGCAGCATCGCGCGAGACATAGGGGAGCGACTCGGCTGCGGGGCACACCTGGGGGCGCTGCGGCGCACAGAGGTCGGGCGATTCCGGGTCGAGGAAGCGCTCGCGGTGGAGGAGGTAACGAGGGTCGTGGAGGCGGGGCGATTGGAGGACGTGTTGCTGGCAGCGGACGAAGGGATCGTGGAATTTGATGCGGCAATCCTGAGTGTGGGGCGGTGCGAAGCGCTCTCCCTGGGCAAGGCGCTCGCCCCAGACGGCGTGGACTGGCGCGCTGCGACGCGGGCGCGGATCTACAGTGCGGAGGGGGAATTCGCCGGTGTCGGGATGGTCGAATGGGACGGTCTTGTGCGCGGGACGAAGGTTTTTTTCGCCCATCAGGGCGATTCTGCGTAGTTATGTGCATTACAGATACGATCCGGGTCTTGACAGGCGCGAAGGCGGGGGTATTATCGAGTGCGAAGCCCCGCAACGGCTGTAAAGCGCATATTCAGCCAAACATTTGCCGGGGCACCTGGCGGGGCCAGACACCAGGAGGGAGAACCAGATGGAAGCCTATTGCCTGAAGTGCCGCACGAAGCGAGAGATGAAGAACGCCAAGGCGATCACCATGAAGAATGGGAAGCCCGCGACGGAGGGCGTCTGCCCGACGTGCAGCACCAAGATGTTCAAGATCGGGAAGGCATAACGCCTTCCCGGCCGGCGAGGCCCCGGAGCGCTCCTCGCGGGGCGCTCTCTCGCTGTCCCGGTCAGGGGGCGATGGCGGCGAGCACGGCTTCGTGCAGGAGGCCGTTGGTTGCGACGGCGCTTTCGCCGGCGGCCCGCGAACCATCCCACGTGGAGAGGCGGCCCCCGGCCTCGGTGATGACGGGGTAGAGGGCGGCCACGTCCCAGCGATTCATAACGGGATCGAGCATCACATCGGCACGACCGGTGGCGACGAGCAGGTAGCCGAAGCAATCCCCCCACGTGCGCATGAGACCGGCGCCCGCGGTGAGCCGCGCGAAGGCCGCGGCGTGGGAGCGCGGCATGCGCTTGAAGGTGGTCATGAGGACGGTCGCTTGCGCGAGGGTAGCGGTTACGGAGACGTGCGCGGGGGTGCCGTTGATGAAAGCGCCGGCGCCGCGGGACGCGTAGGCGGTTTCGCCGGCCGCGTGGCAGGCGATGACCCCGATGATGGGTTCGCCATCGCGCTCGAGTGCGACAAGCGTGCCGAAGAGCGGGACGTGGTGGATGAATGACTTCGTGCCGTCGATAGGGTCGAGCACCCAGCGATGGCGGCCATCTCCGGGGGTTTCGCCGAGTTCTTCGCCGAGGATGCCGTGGTCGGGGCATTCGCGGACCAGGAAGGCGCGCATGGCCTCTTCCGCCCCGCGGTCGGCAGCGGTCACGGGCGTGCGGTCCGCCTTCAGTTCGACGGCGAGGGCGCTGTCGTAAAGGGGCATGATGATCTCGCCGGCGATGGCAGCGGCGCGGCGGGCGATGCCCAGGAGCTCGGCGAGTTCGTCGCCCACGTCAGCGGGCGGCGTCGCCGCGGCGGTAGGGGGCAGTCAGTTCGTCGAGGCGTGCTTTCAGGTCGGCGGCAAGGGGCGTGGCGGCGGCGGCAAGCGTGTCGTCGAGTTGTTCTGGGCGGCTGGCGCCGATGATGGGGGCGGTGATGGCGGGGTGGGCCATGACCCAGGCGGTGGCGAGCTGGGGGAGGGACATGCCCGCTTCCCTGGCGATGGGGCGCAGCAGTTCGACGGTTTCGAACATCCCTTCGTGCCAGTAGCGGTCCTGGTAACGCTCAGCGGCGCTGCCAAGGGTGAAGCGAGAGCCTTCTTCGGGGCCGGCTTCGCGGTTGTGTTTGCCGCTGAGAAGGCCGCCCGCTATGGGGTTGTAGGGGATGACGCCGATGCCTTCTTCGAGGCAGAGGGGGAGCAGCTCGCGTTCGATTTCGCGGAAGAGCAGGTTGTAGCGCGGCTGGACAGAGTCGAAGCGCACAACGCCGAGGGCTTCGCTGCGGCCGATGGCGCGCGCGACCTGGTACGCAAGGAAGTTGGAGCAGCCGACATAGCGCGCTCGCCCGGAACGGACGATGTCTTCGAGAGCGCGCAGGGTTTCATCGATGGGCGTGTTGGCGTCGGGGCCGTGCAGCTGGTAAAGGTCGACATAGTCGGTCTGGAGGCGGCTGAGGGAAGCATCGATGGCATCGAGGATGTGCTTGCGGGAGTTTCCCTGGTCCCAGCGGCGCTGGCTCATGGGTGCAAAGCACTTGCTGGCGACGATGAATTCGTGGCGGCGGCCCTTGAGCCAGCGGCCGAGGATTTCCTCCGTGCGGCCGACGGTCTGCCGGCTGCCGCCGAGGGGGTAGGCGTCGGCGGTATCGAGGAAAGTGACGCCACCCGCTGCGGCCTTGTCGAGGATGGCGACGGAGGTGGGCTCATCGCACTGCAGGCCGAAGGTCATGGTGCCGAGGCAGAGGCGTGAGACCTGGAGGCCCGTACGGCCGAGGCGCGTGTGTTGCATGGTGAACTCCGCGGAGATGTGGGGGGATTGTACGTGCAGAGGGGGGCTGCCGGGGCGGGTGTATATTCTTCTCATGGACACCAGTGATTCGCTCCCGCTCATCAACATCGACCGGGAGATCATGGGTGGCGAGCCGGGTGTTCATGGGTACGCGCGTGCCTGTGAAGAGCATCACTGACTGGCTCACCGGGGGATACAGCCTCGACGAGTTCCTGGACAACTTCCCGGTCGGTGGAACGAGAGCAGGCGATCCGGTTCCTGAAAGAATCAGGCAAGCGCCCTCATGGAGCGCTATGACGCGCCTATTGCTTGACGAGCAGGTGCCGCGGCAGTTTGGCCTCTTGCTGCCCGGCCACGAAGTAGACGCTCGCGGCCTGTAGCGTGCGCTCAGCGTTCGTCGATGAGTGGTTGGAGGCGCTGCCGGCGCTGTTCGGAGGTGGCCATATGGAGCATGCGCTCCTGCGTGGCGGGGTCCTCGGGGTCACCCTGGGCCCAACCGCGGCCAGAATCGCGCAGGCCGCCGTCCATGAGCAGGTAGGAGCCGGTCATAAAGGCGGCATCGGGGCCGGAAAGAAACGCGATGAGGCCCGCGATATCGGAGGGCTGCCCGGAGCGGCCGAGGGGCGTGCGCTTTTCGAGGGCGGTGCGGATAGGGCCGCCTTCGTCGCCGGCGAGTCCGTGCGCGAGGGGCGTGTCGATGACGCCCGGACCGATGGCGTTGACGGTGATGCCGTACTGGCCGAGTTCCTGGGCCCAGCCGCGCACCATCATGCGCACGCCCACCTTGGTGGCGGAGTAGGCCCACGAGCCGACGCCCGTGAGTTCGGCCGCGAGCGAGGAGATGCAGACAATGCGGCCGCCGTTGCCGAGGCGCACCATTTCGCGAGCAGCAGCCTGCACGGTGAGGAAGACGCCCGTGAGGTTGATATCGACCTGGTCCTGCCAGTCTTTGAGGCTGAGTTCGAGGACGCTGCCGCCGCGGCCGATGCCCGCGTTGGCGACGGCGATATCGATGCGGCCCAGTTCGCCGACGCAGCGTTCGATGGCTTTTTCGACCTGGGGCTGAGAGGCGACGTTGGCTTTGACGACGAGGGCGTCACACCCGAACTCGCGCACGGTGGAGGCGGTGTGCGCGGCGCCATCGAGGTCGATATCGGCGATGCAGATGTTGGCGCCTTCGCGGGCGAGGCGCTCGGCGGCGCCGCGGCCGATGCCGGAGCCGGCGCCGGTGATGAATGCGACTTTGCCATCGAGAGTGGGCATGGCGGTTCCTTTCACGGGAGCGAGGGTTGCCGGGCAATCCTACAGTGGGGGCGAAGCTCCTGCCTGCGGCGAAGCCCCGTCGCGAGACGCGCTTCGCCACCAACAGAGGCCCGCGCCGGCAACGGCGAGGATGACGGCCGCCCAGAGGTAGCCGCCGAGGACATCGCTGGGCCAGTGGACGCCCATGTAAACGTTGGCGAGGCCGTCGAGGATGAGGACGATAGACGCGACGGCCGCCACTGCCGCCCAGGCGAGAGCGAGGCGATCCCGGCGGCGTAGGCGGTGGAGCGCCGCGACCAGTATGGCGCCGTACAGATACGCGCCGCTCATGACGTGACCAGATGGGAAGCTCGGGCTGCCGAAAGCGGCGCGGCGATCGACGAGAGACGGGTCGGGACGGGGGCGGTCAATGAGTTCCTTGAGGGCGGCCTGGAGGAAGGGCAGGAGCAGGAGGCCTGCGAGGAAGACGATGGCCTCCTTGCGCCAGCCGGCGAGCCACGCCGCTGCGGCCAGCGCCAGGCCCGTGGCAACGACGACCTGGGTGCCGGTGATGGCGCGTACCGCGCGCGACAGGCCGCGGCCGGGGAGGGGACGGTCCTGGATGAAGCTGCTGAGCGAGCGGTCGCCGGGGAGGTGGTCGGTGGCGGCGGCGGAGAACGAGAGGGCGACGGCGGCGGCGAGGAGGACCAGGAGAGCGATGGAGGGGCCGGACAGGCGGCGGTCCAAGGTACCCCGGCGCCGCTTAGACGCCTTCGTCCCTGGCGGCTTCGAGCGAGGCGCCCCAGGCATCGACGGTGGCGGCGATATCGGCTTCGCTGTGGACGGAACTGGTCATGCCGCCATCCCCGAAGAAGTGGATGCCGCGGTTGATGAGCGCGAGCTGCAAGAGGCGGTTCTTGGGGGACGGCGTACCGGCGGCGAGGAGGTCGTAGGGGAGGGCGCGGGGGTGGTAGTCGCCGGCTTCGGGGACGGTCTGGCCGCCGAGGACGATGCGGAACTCGCTTGCCTGGCCGTAAACGAAGCCGGGGATGCCCAGGCGGCAGAGTTCGCCGTTGAGGCCGGTGCGGAGCGATGCGGCGAGCTCGCGGGCACGCTGCTGGTGTTCGCCGCCGGCGATTTCGCGCAGGCAGGCCACGCCCACCGCCGCCGAGAGCGGGTTCGCATTGAAGGTGCCGGGATGACCGATCTTCTCTGATTTCGTGCCCGGAGCGGGGAAAGCGAGGCGTTCCATGATGTCGCGGCGGCCGGCGACGGCGCCGCCGGGCAGGCCGCCGGCGAGGATCTTGGCGAGCGTCGTCAGGTCCGGGAGCAGGTCCTCCTGTTCTTGCACGCCGCCGGGCGCCCAGCGAAAGCCCGTGACGACTTCGTCCATGATGAAGACCGCTCCTCGTTCGCGGCAGAGCTCCTGGAGCCCTTGAAGAAAGCCTTCAGGGATGGGCAGCACGCCGGAGGAGGCGCCTGCTGCTTCGACGATAACGGCGCCGATATCGGGGCGGGCAGCCATCGCCTCGCGGGCCGCATCCATGGTCGGGGGGGCGACGACGACGCTGGCCATCGTGGATTCGGGTACTCCCGCGGGCGCTGCGCCGGCGTATTTCGAACTGGCGGCGACGTAGTCGTGCCAGCCGTGGAAGTGGCGTTCGAACTTGAGCACGGCGGGGCGGCCGCTGAAGGAGCGCGCGAGGCGCAGGCCCATCAGCGTCGCTTCCGTGCCAGAGCTGGTGAAGCGCACAACTTCAGCGGAGGGGACGAGGCCCGTAACCTGCTCGGCCCACTCGACTTCGAGTTCGTGGCCGGCCCCGTAGTGGGTGCCGAGGGAGAGCTGGCGCTCCGCCGCTTCAAGGAAGGTGGGGTGGCCGTGGCCGAGCAGCAGGGAGCCGTGGCCCATCACATAGTCGATGTAGTCGTGGCCATCGATGTCCTGTTTGTGGGCGCCAGAAGCGGCGCTGACGGCGATGGGGAAAGGGCGCAGGAAGCGGCTATCGTGGGTCACGCCGCTGGGAAGGACGCGGGCGGCGCGGGCGTGGAGGGCGGCGGCGCGGGGGTGGGCGGCGGCGTAGTCGTCTTCGATGGTCACGCGGGCAAGTCTACGCGCTTCCCCGCGCGGGGTGGGTCGCTTAGAGTTGGCGCTGATGCTGAAAAGGGCGGGCCTGGTGCGGAGGACGAAGGGGCTCGACCCGGAGCGGCATTCGTTGTTGCGCGCGGGCAACCTGTTGATGGTGCAGGAGCGCGACCGCTACATCGCGGGAGTGCTGCGCACACACGGGATTGAATCGCTGCAAGGGGTGGCGGCGTTCGAAGCAGGGTGTTCGGGCGGGTACAACTTGCGCCAGCTGGTGCAACTGGGGGCGCGCCCGGAGAACCTCGCGGGCATGGACATCGATGGGGCGGCGGTTGCGCATTGCCGCGAACGGGCGCCGCAGATACGGGTCCACGAAGGCAGCGCGGAGGCCGTGCCTGAAGCGGACGCAGCGTTCGACCTGGCGCTGGCGTTCACGCTGTTCAGCAGCGTGCGCGATGAGGACGCAGCGGCGGGGATCGCGTCGGAGCTGTTCCGGGTGACGAGGCCGGGCGGGCTAATCATCGTCTACGACATGCGCCGCCGGAGCCCGCGCAACCCGAACGTCCACCCGATTGCGCTGGAGGACCTGCGCCGTTGGTTCCCGAAGTGCCCGGCGCGGGCGCGGTCGATAACGCTGGCGCCGCCGCTGGCGCGAGCGCTGGGCAAGTACGCGCCGTGGCTGTACGCGCCGCTGGCGGCCGTCCCGCCGCTGCGCACGCACGCCGTGTGGGTGTTGAGGCGGCCAGCGCTGCCACCAACGTTCGGGTTTGTTACGAGTTGAGGGCGCAGCCCCAAAACGGGCGGCGGATGACCGATACTGGAGGGAACGGCGGCCCGGGCGCGGGCGCTGGACAGGTGGACGGGCCCGTTCCGGCGCTGTCGGCCTACAAGTCTACGCTATGGTAGTCTAGGGTACGGCTATGGCGAGCTACGACGTTGCGGTCATCGGCGGCGGCCCCGGCGGGTATGTGGCTGCGATCCGCACGGCGCAGCTGGGCAACCGCGCCGTGCTCTTCGAACGCGACCACGTGGGCGGTCTGTGCCTGAACTGGGGATGCATCCCGAGCAAGGCCATCCTCCGCAACGCCGACGTGGTCAACCTGGTGCGGGACGCAGAGCGCTGGGGCATCGGCGTCTCGAAAGCCACGTTCGACCTGGGAAGCGCCATCGACCGCAGCCGCAAAGTGGTGGAGCAGCTCGTGGGCGGGGTTGAAGGACTGCTGCGTGACAACGGGGTGGAGGTCGTGACGGGGGGCGCCTCGCTGCAGTGGCCCGGCGGCGTGCTCTGCAACGGGCAGCTGTACGAGACGGAGCGGGTGATCATCGCGACGGGGGCTACGACGCGGGACCTGCCGGGCGTGGAGGCAGATGGGAAGGTTGTCATCACAAGCCGGGAGGCGCTGGAGCGGCGGAAAGCCCCCGGGCGGGCGGTCGTCATCGGGGCGGGGCCGGTGGGCGTCGAGTTCGCGCACATCTGGGCGAGCTACGGCGCGAAGGTCACGATCGTTGAGATGCTCGAGACGCTGGTGCCGCTGGAGGATGCGGACATCGGGCGGCAGCTGAAGCGCTCGTTCGAGTCACGGGGGATGACCTGCCTGCTGAAGAGCCGGGTGGAATCGGTGGCGGTGAAGGGCGGCGTGGCGACAGTGACCGTGGCCGCGGAGGGCGGGAAGCAGAAGATAGAGGCGGACGCAGTCCTCGTCGCGATCGGGTTCGTGCCGCATACCGAGGGGCTGCAGCTGGAGGCGGCGGGAGTGGCGACGGAGCGCGGGTTTGTGCCGATCGATGACCACATGGAGACGAACGTAGCGGGCATCTATGCGGTCGGCGACGTGACCGGGAAATTGATGCTGGCGCACGTGGCTTCGCAGCAGGGGGTGATCGCGGCGGAGCACATCGCCGGCCACCGAGTGCCCGTGCTCGACTACCAGCAAATGCCGCGGGCGACCTTCTGTCAGCCCCAGGTGGGGTCGATCGGCTACACGGAAAAACAGGCCAAGGACGCGGGGTATCGCGTGAAGGCGGGCCGTTTCCCGTTCAGCGCCCTGGGGAAGGCGATCGCCGTGGGTCAGACAGAAGGCTTCGTGAAGGTGGTGGCGGACGAGCCGACGGGACAGGTGCTGGGCATCCACATGGTGGGGCACGATGTGAACGACCTGTTGGGGGAGGCGACGATGGTGGCCCTGCTGGAAGCAACGACGGTGGAGCTGGGATTCGCGGTGCACGCGCACCCCACGCTCGCCGAGGCATTGAAGGAAGCAGCGCTGGCCGTGGACGGAGAGGCAATCCACATCGCCCACCGCAAGGCGGCGAGGCCGGCAGCGCAAGGAGCAACACAAGGGTGACGATGACGAAGACTCGAGCCAAGACCGTGCCAGGTCAGCCGTCCAGCGACCAACTTCGGCACTTCCTCTACCAGATGCTGCTCATCCGGCGCTTCGAAGAACGCACGGGCGAGATGTACACGAAGGGCAAGGTGCGCGGCTTCCTGCACCTGTACATCGGCGAGGAGGCCTGCGCGGTGGGCGCGATCAACGCGCTTGAGGCTCGGGACAAGATGATCACGCACTACCGCGACCACGGGCACGCCATCGCGCGGGGGATAGACCCCAAGCGCATCATGGCGGAGCTGTTCGGGCGCGTGGACGGCACGAGCAAGGGCCGCGGCGGTTCGATGCACATCTTCGACAAGGAGACAAACTTCTATGGCGGGCACGCCATCGTGGGCGGGCATATGCCGGTGGCGGTGGGGCTGGCGCTGGCTTCGAAGTTGAAGGGTGAGGACGCCGTCACCATGTGCATCTTCGGCGATGGCGGAGTGGCTGAAGGCGAATTCCACGAGGCATTGAACCTGGCCTCGCTGTGGAAGCTGCCGGTGGTTTGGTTCTGCGAAAACAACGGCTACGGCATGGGGCTGCCGCTGGCGAAATCGGTCGCGAACGAGATCTACAAGATTGCAAGCGCGTATCGCATCCCGAGCGTGCGCGTGGACGGTATGGATGTGGTGCAGGTCCACGAGGAGACGCAGAAGGCCGTGAAGCACTGCCGCAACGGCGAGGGCCCATACTTCATCGAGGCAATGACGTACCGCTACCGCGGACATTCCATGGCGGATGCGGAGCTGTACCGCCAGAAGTCGGAAGTAGAGGAATTTCGCAAGCGCGATGCCATCGAACGGCTCAAGACGCGGATGATCGAACAGGGGGCGCTCGAGCAAGGCGACTACGACGCGCTGGTGGCGAGGGCGGAGGAGGAAGTGGGTGAGGCGATCGCGTTCGCCGATGCGAGCCCGCAGCCGGAGATAAGCACCCTCTTCGACTACATCACGAAGGAACCACCCGGTGCCTGAAATGCGCATGCGCGAGGCGCTGCGCGAGGCACTGCGAGAAGAGATGCAACGCGATGAGCGCGTGTTCCTGATGGGCGAGGACATCGGGGCCTACGGAGGTTCCTACGCCGTGACGCGCGGCCTGCAGGAGGAATTCGGAAGCGAGCGCGTGCGCGACACGCCGATTTCGGAGTCGGCGATCGTGGGCGCAGGCGTTGGAGCGGCGTTGAGCGGGCTGCGGCCGATGGTGGAAATCATGACCATCAACTTCAGCCTCGTGGCGATGGACCAGATCATCAACAACGCTTCGAAGTTCCACTACATGAGCGGGGGGCAGTTCAACGTCCCGTTGGTACTGCGCATGGCGAGCGGCGGCGGCAGCCAGCTGGGGGCGACGCACAGCCACAGCTTCGAGGGAATGTACGCGCACTTCCCGGGGCTGAAGGTGGTGTGCCCGGCGTTCCCGGCGGATGCGAAGGGGCTGCTGAAGCGCGCGTTTCGCGATGACAACCCCGTCATCTTCATCGAACACTCGGCGCTCTACGGGACGAAGGGCGAGGTGCCCGCGGAGGAGCACATCCTGGAGTTCGGGAAGGCGAACGTTGTGCGCGAAGGCACGGACGTGACCCTCATCGGCTATTCGGGGAGCGTGCACCAGGCGCTGCGAGCAGCCGAGATGCTGCGGGAGCAGGAGGACCTGAGCGCAGAGGTGATCGACCTGCGCACACTGCGGCCGCTGGACATGGAAACGGTTGTGCAGTCGGTGCAAAAGACGAACCGGGCGGTGGTGGTGGAAGACGACTGGAAGTTCGGCGGCTTCGGTGGAGAACTGAGCGCGCAAATCATGGAGCGGGCGTTCGACTGGCTGGACGCGCCGGTGGCCCGCGTGTCCGGCAAAGATACGCCGACACCGTACAATCGGAACCTCGAGTTCGCCGCCCTGCCATCGGAAGAGGACGTGGTCGAAGCCGTCCTCGCGATGCTCTAGCCATGGGACGGGGGAGACGCGCGTGGCAACCGAAGTAACCATGCCCCAGATGGGTGCGGACATGACCGAGGGGACGGTCGTGCGCTGGCTGAAGCAGCCGGGCGATGTCGTGGCGCGCGGAGACATCATCGCGGAAATAGAGACGGACAAGGCCACGGTGGAGATGGAGGCGTTCGAAGCGGGGACGCTCATCAAGCTGGTAGCGGAGGAAGGTCAGACGGTGCCGGTGGGAGAGGTGATCGCGCTCATCGGGGAGGCGGATGAGGACGCGCCCGAGGTCGAGCCCAAGCCGCCGGCGGAGACGCCCCCGCGGCGCACGAGCGCGCCCGCACAGCCGGCGCCGGCCCCGCCCGAAGCTGAAGCAGCGGGCGAGCAGGCCGCGCCGCAAGCGGCGACGGCGGTGGCGCCTCCGCCAATGGAGCCGGAACAGGCCGTGCCTCAGCGTGCGGGTGGCGCGAACGGCGCAGCCGGGTCGGCTGCGGGCGGGCGGCTGCGGATATCGCCCGTGGCGCGGCGTATTGCGAGCGACGCCGGGATCGACGTCTCGCGCATCCAGGGCAGCGGGCCGGACGGGCGCGTGCTGCGGCGCGACGTGGAAACGGCGATGCGCGCCGGCGAGCTACCGGCGCCCTCCCAGGAGGCGGCGGCGCCAGCGGCGAAAGAGGCGGTACCTGCCGCCGTGGCAGGTGCGCCGAAGCCGGCCGCCGCAACGGCACCCGCCCAGCGGCCAGCTGAGGCAGGCCGCGGCGACGTGACGCAGCCGCTTTCGCGCATGCGGCAGGCTATCGCGCGGCGCATGACCCAATCCAAGCAGCAGCAGCCGCACTACTACCTGACGCTGGACATCGACATGACGGCCGCGATGGACTTCCGCAAGCAGCTGAACGCAAGCGCCTCTGACGAGCAGCGCGTGAGCGTCAACGACCTGGTAGTGAAGGCATGCGCGCTGGCGCTAGAGCGTCACCCCAAGTTCAACGCGGAGTACACGGATGAGGGCCTGGAGATGCATGAACGCATCAACATCGACATCGGCATCGCGCTGGATGATGGGCTGATCGCGCCTGCTATCCTGGACTGCGCGGGCAAGACGCTGGGCGCCATCGCCGCGGAGGCGAAGGACCTGGTGGAGCGCGCCAAGGGTGGGAAGTTGCGAGCGGATGAGTACAGCGCGGGGACGTTCACGATCACGAACCTCGGGGCATACGGTGTGGAGGCGCTGATCGGGATCATCAACCCGCCGCAGGCGGCGATCCTGGGGGTGGGGAGCGTGATGTCGAAGGCGGTGGTGCTTGACGGAGAGGTGGCGGTGCGCCAGGTGATGAAGGTGGCCCTGAGCGCGGACCACCGCGTGACGGATGGCGCCGAAGGCGCACGTTTCATCAAGGAGATCCAGGGATTCCTGGAGAACCCCGTGAGCCTGGCTCTCTAGGCCCGGGCTCCGATGTCCCTCGGGCGTCGAAGGCCCGGTCGAGGGGCTCAGGAGTGCTCGGGTTCGCCCAGACGCTTGCCCATCACGTAAAACAAGGCCCCGTTCTCGGCGAAGGGCATGGCCGTGATCACTTCGAAGCCAAGGCGGCGGTAGAGCAAGTGCGCGCGGCTATCGATGCGGGTGCTCAGCACGCACGTAGACTCCGGGCGGCCGCCGAGCAGGCAGCCGATGAGGGCGGCGCCGATGCCTCGCCCCTGGTGTGCGGGGGCGACGGCCACTTCGACCAGTTCATAGGAGCGCTCGAGCCAGCTGCGGACGCCATCGGGCTGGAGACGGCGGCGGACGGAGTCGTGCCACCACTGACCCGCCTCGCCCGTGTAGCCGTAGGTCATGCCCGCGACCGAGCCGGGTTCGACAATGGCAGCGAAGGCACGGAAGCCGGGACGGCGGCTGTGGACATCGCGCAGGCGGTTGCGGATTTCGGAGCCGCGGTCGGGGTCGCTATAGGGGGGCTCGGCGAAAGCCGCGGAGTAAACGGCAATGGCCCCCTCGAACAGGGGGCCATTCACCGGGAGCGGCTCAATCGTCCAGGTCATCCGCGGTACTGGGTGCGGCCGCCGACCTTGTCCTTGTTGAGGCGCTTGTTGAGGTGCAGCCCTTCAAGGATGAATTCGATGGCGGCGGCGACTTCGGCGGCGCTGCCGTTCGGCGCGACTTTAGCGGCGGCGTCGGCGAGGCCGTCGATGCTCTGCCCGAGCTTGACGTACTGCTCACTGGCAACGGTTTCGCCGACTTCGGCGGCGACGCCGGACTTGAAGCGCGTGACGATGGTTTCGAGTTCGGCGAGGTTGTACTGGCGGTTGAAGACGGCCGCGACGGCGCCCTGGATGAGCTTTTCGATGATCTGTTCTTCGCGGCCCTCTTCGACGGTTTCGAATTCGACCTTGCCGCTGAGGGTTGGGACGACGTAGGGAAGGTCGCTGACGCGGGGCACAACGACGTCTTCGCCGGTGGTAATAGAGCGGCGGAGGGCGTTGGCGAGCATGCTTTCGTAGTTGGCGATGCTGGCGCGCACGCTGACGCCGGAACGCTGGTTGACATCCGGGCTCTTACGGGCGAAGCGGCTGATTTCGGCGATGATCTCCGTCATGTAGTCCGGCACGGTGACGCTGAAGTCGGCGGGCATGGGGTGATGCTCGGCGTGCATGATATCGATTTCGTGTTCGATCTTCTGGGGGTAATGGGTGCGCACCTGGGCGCCGTAGCGGTCCTTGAGCGGGGTGATGATGCGGCCGCGGTTGGTGTAGTCCTCCGGGTTGGCGCTGGCAACGACGAAGACGTCGAGGGGGAGGCGGATGCGATAACCGCGAATCTGGACATCGCGCTCTTCCATGATGTTGAGGAGGCCGACCTGGATGCGCTCGGCCCGGTCGGGCAGTTCGTTGATGCAGAAGATGCCGCGGTTGGTGCGAGGGATGAGGCCGTAGTGAATCGTGAGCTCGTCGGCGAGGTAGCGCCCTTCGGCGACCTTGATGGGGTCCACTTCGCCGATGAGGTCAGCGATGGTGATATCGGGGGTGGCGAGCTTTTCGCCGTAGCGCTGGTCTCGTTCGAGCCACTCGAGCCTGGCGGAATCGCCCTGTTCGGCAACGATATCGCGGCCCATGCGCGAGATGGGGGCGAAGGGGTCTTCGGGGATTTCGCAGCCAGCGAGGACGGGCATGGCTTCATCGAGCAGGGAAACGAGGGAGCGGATGATGCGCGACTTCGCCTGCCCACGTTCGCCGAGGAAGATGATGTCCTGTGCAGCGAGGATGGCGTTCACGATGTGGGGGATGACGGTTTCTTCGTAGCCGAAGACGCCGGGGAAGAGCTCTTCGCCCGAACGCATCTTCTCGATGAGGTTCTTCCGCATCTCCTCGCGGACCGGCAGAGTGCGGTAGCCCGAGGCTTTGAGTTCGCCGAGCGTCCGCGGCCGTTCGAGAGTTGTCACGCGTGCCACTCCTCCTCCCGCCGCCCGTCAGACGCGGGTATACCCGGCCGGGTGACCCAGCCGCCCGGCGACGCTGGCTGCGCGGCCGGGGAGAGCGCCCCGCAAGAGTGTCGAGGCGGCTCCTGTTCGATCATAGGGGGCGAGGTAGGGGTGTCAACCGAGCCGGCGGCTGCTAGCTCCAGCTGTTTGTGGGCGCCCTCGGCGGCGGGGTGCCGGCCATGAGAGCGGCAGCGGTCGCGAGGTCTTCGGGGCGGTTCACGTTGAGGAAGCTTCTGAGGTCGGGGTCGGCGGTGCGCAGGGCGCCTTCTGGGACTTCGAGGACGGAGAGTCCGGCGAGCCCGCCGGCAAGGGCGCCCTCGCCGGCGGCGAGGGCGCTACGGAAGTCGCGGAAGCAACGCTCGCGATCGTAGACGGCGACGAGGGGCTGGCTGCGTCCGGCGACCACGGGCACGATGGCGTCGTACGCGCCTGCGCTGGCGATGGAGAGGAGCAAGCCGACCAGGGGAGTGGTGAGAAGGGGCACATCACAGGAAGCAACGAAGCAAAAGGCGCCCGGCGGGGCCGTGGCGAGGGCGGCGGTGAGGGCGGCGAGCGGGCCCACTGCCCGCATCTCGTCTTCGATTATGCGCAGAGGGACATCGAGGGGAGGGAGCGGGGGGAGGGACTGGCCGCGGGAAGTGGAGACGACGATGCTGCCGACGGCGGGGGCGATGGCGCTAACTACCCAATCCAGGAGGGTGCGGCCCTGGAGAAGCGCGGACGCCTTATCGCGCCCGAAGCGCGTGCTTTGGCCGCCGGCGAGGACGATACCGGTGGGCTGCCTCAAGGACTACTCCGGGCGGCTACGATGTTCTGCGTGAACGTGGTCGAAGCGCTGGGACTCGATGCTCAGAGCATCGTGGCGCTGGCGGGCGGGCGCGGCAAGGCGGCGCTGGCGGCGGCATTGGCGGAACAGGCCGCGCAGCTTAGGTGGCCGCCGCTGACTTGCGCCATAGGCTCCCCGGCCAGCGCGCCGCTGGACGCGACACCACCTGAAGGTTGGGATCTGCCCGGGAACACCACAGACCTCGTCGTGGTGGCAGATCTCGGAATCCTGGGGAGGCCGCTGACGGCGGAGGCGGTGGGGGATGCGCGGCGAGCGGCCATGCTCGCACGGCAACCGCTCGGGTCGCCGATCACCGCGGAGACGGTGGTGCGGGTGCTGGAGGTCGTCGCGCGCGAAACGAGCGTTCGCGTGTCGGCGGTGATGGTGCGCCCGCTGGCGGCGTCCCAGGCGCGTGTGCCGTCTCACATCGCGGCGCGCCTCGTGTACGGGGGATACCGGGCCGCAGTGGTGACGGACGGGGCGTTCCGCGAGGTACTGGCGCTTGTGAGGTAGGCCGTCACAAGGCCCAGCGCGAAGCCACTCCGGCGTCTCAGCCGCCGCTACAGGTGGGCGCGGAAGTAGTCGATGATGCGGCGCTCGGCGTATTCGAGGCCCTTGGCGTCGCGGGGCATGTGGCGCTCTTCAGGGAAGAGGAGGAGGTCGTAGTCCTTTTGGGCGTTCGTGAGCGCGACGATGAGGCGGGCGGTGTGGCGGAAGTGGACGTTCTCATCGACCATGCCGTGGACGATGAGGAGCTTGCCACGCAGGGCGCCCACATGGGCGAGGACGGAGCCATCTTCGTAGCCCTGCGGGTTGGCGGCGGGCGTCTCCATGTAGCGTTCCGTGTAGGCGGTGTCGTAGCCGTCGTAGTGCGTGACGGGGGCGCCAGCGACACCCACCTTGAAGACATCGGGCGCCTTCATGAGGGCGAGACAGGTCATGTAGCCGCCGTAGCTCCAGCCGTAGATGCCGGCGCGGTCGCCATCGACGTAGTCGCGCCCGGAGACGTAGCGGACGGCAGCGACCTGGTCTTCAACTTCGACGGAGCCCATGCGGCGATAGAGGTGGGCTTCGAAGCCGAGGCCACGCCCAGCGCTGCCACGATTGTCAACGCGCAGGACCACGAAGCCTTCCTGGGCGAGGTACTGCGCGCGCAGATCGACCGTCTGGCGCCACTCGTTCGCGACATACTGGACGTGTGGTCCGCCATAGACGGAGACAATCAGCGGGTAGCGGCGGCCGGGCTCGAGGCGCGGGGGGTTGTAGAGCTCGCCGTAGAAGAGCGTGCCATCGGGGGCTGCGAACTCGAACTGTTCGGGCGGCCGCAGGCCGAGGGCGGCTGCATCGCACGATCGGTCGTGGTAGATGGCGGTGGGCGCTTCGGCGTCGGTTGCGAGGGAACGAAGCCAAACGGAGGGGGCGTGTTCGAGCGAGTGCCAGGAGTCGATGAAGTGCAGGCCATCGTTGGAGATGCTGCAATCGTGGGTGCCGGGCTCGGTGGTGAGGCGGCGGGGCTCGCCGCCATCGAGCGGGACGGCGTAGAGGTGGCGTTCCCGGGGGTCTTCGCGCGTGGCGTGGAAGTAGACAACGTGGCGGGGCTCATCCACGCCAGCAAGCCCGGTCACAGCCCAGTCCCCCGAAGTGAGCATGCGCATTTCGCGACCGTCGGCGACGTGCAGGGCGAGGTGCCGGTAGCCGCTCTTTTCGGTCGACCAGAGGAATTCGCCCGAATCGAGGAAGCGCAGGTCATCGTGGAGGTTGAGCCAGGGGTCGCTGTGCCCTTCGATGAGGCAGCGGGCGGAGCCAGATTCCCTGTTGAACGCGAGGAGGCGGAGTGTCTTCTGGTCGCGGGAGAGGACCTGGGCGGTGAGCGTGCCATCGGGCCGCCAGGCGACCCGCGCGAGATAGACGTCGTCACTGTCGCCGAGGGTCACCCAGGACGGTTCGCCGCCGGTGGCATCGACGACGCCGAGGCGGACGCGGGCGTTGGAGGCGCCGGCGAAGGGATAGCGGTGCTCTTCGGTCTCCGGCGCTTGCTTGCCCTGGTGGACGATGGGGAACTTCGGGATGTGGCGGCTGTCGGCCTGTGCGAAGGCGATGTGCCGGCCGTCGGGGCTCCACCAAAAGCCACGCGCGCGGCCCAGCTCTTCTTGGGCGATGAACTCCGCCAGGCCGTTCGTGAGGCCGTCCTCGGCGCCGTGGGTGAGCTGGCGGGCGGGGCCGCCTTCGGAGGAGACGACGTGCATCTCGCCATCGCGGACGAAGGCGACCCGGGAGCCATCGTCGCTGAGGCGCGGGTCGAGGGCGCGCGCGGTGCCTTCGAGGAAGGTGAGCCGCCCATCACCGCGGCGCACCTGCACACCTTCCGAACCCGGCACGAGAAAAACGGGCGGGTTCGCGTGTTCGGCGAACTGGTAGTCGGTGACGCCGAGTTCGCGCAGACGCAGGCGTTCGCGGCGCAATTCCTCCTCGCGCGAAAACTGTTCCTCGGCCGTGGCGGAGGCGCCGGGGCCAGCGAGGAGCGTGCGCTCGCCGCTGGCGATGTCGTAGCGCCAGAGGGAACGTACGAGCGATCCTTCGGGGCTGAACAGATACGTGACGGCGGCGCCATCGGGGGTGAAGGTGACACGGCCCGGTGCGGCCATGCCGGGCCGGGGCTGGCGGGCGATGTCCGCGGTGCTGATGCGCTCGAGCGACAGGCTCACAGTTGCGCACCTTCTTCGCGCAGGGCTTCGATATCGTCCATGGAGCGAGGGATTGCGCCGGAGAGCAGCTCGGCGCCGGACTCGGTCACAAGCACGTCGTCTTCGATGCGGATGCCGCCGAAATTGAGCAAGGAATCGACGCGCGGCCAGTTGACGGCATCAGCGAACGTCTCGCGGCGGGATGGGTCGGTGAGGAGGGCGGGGATGAAGTAGATTCCAGGCTCGATGGTGACAACGTATTTGGGTTCGAGGGGAAGGTCGGCGCGCAGCCACTTGAGGCCGAAGCGGTCGCTGGGGGAGCGCCCGGCGAGGCAGCCACCGGCGTCGTGCGTGGAGAGGCCGAGCATGTGGCCGAGACCGTGGGGGAAGAAGAGGGCGTGGGCATCGCGCTCGACGAGGCTTTCGACGGGGCCGCGAAGGATGTCGAGGTCGACCAGACCGCGGGCGATGCTGCGGCAGGCCTGCATGTGGAGATCCTTGTATTCGACGCCTGGGCGGACAGCCGCGATGGCTTCCTCCTGGACGGCCAGGACGAGGCTGTAGAGGTCGCGCTGGAGGCCCGCGTAGGTAAGACCGGTGGGAAGCGTGCGGGTGACGTCGCTCGCGTATCCACGGCACTCGGCGCCGGCATCGATGAGCACGAGTTCATCCGGCCCGAGAGCGCGCAAACCGGGAGCGACGTGGAGGATGGCGCCGTTGCGCCCACTCCCGACGATGGAGCCGTAGGCGGTGCGCTCGCCGCCAGCGCGGAAGAACGCGGCTTCGATTTCGACCTGGAGCTCGCGCTCGGTCTGGCCGGGCCGGGCGACGCGCATGGCGAGGAGGTGGCCGCGGGCACTGGCGCCCGCGGCCTTGCGCATCAGGTCGAGTTCGCCGGGGTCCTTCGCGCGCCGGGCTTCGGCTATGCGTTCACTGAGCACGGCGGCGAGCGCCTCGTCGGGGTCGAGTTCGAGGGCGGCCCAGGCCTCGATGCCGTAGGCGGCGGGATGGGCCAGAAGGTCGTGGTTGGCGAGGACGGCGAGGGGCTCGGCGCGGCGGGATTCGAGCCATGACTGGAGGCGCTCGCGAGAGAGGATGCGGTCGATGCCGGAGAGGTGCGCGAGGTCCTCCGGGGACGGGCCGTCGCCGGTCCAGACGCGTTCTTCGAGGCCGGGGAAGGGGACGAAGAGCGTCCAGCCATCGCCGGGATCGAAGACGAGCACGGAGCCGGGGGCGGCGGTACCGGCCAGGTAAGCGTGCTCGGGGTGTGCGTGGAAGTTGTGGTACTGGTCCGTGCCCGCAATGGCCTGGGGGAGCCCCGCGGGCAGGAGCACAGCGCCGCGGGGCAAAGCCCAACTGTGGGCGATGGCATCCCGGCGGCGGGTGGCATAGTTCCCCTTCTGCATTTTCGCCTCCCCGCGTAAGTCTAGCGGAGAGGCCGCGGCGCACGCTCAGGTGGCGCCGTAGCGGGCGGCGGCATCACGAAGGGAACGGGCGACTTCGTCCCGGAGCTCCGCTGGGCCGATGACGAGCGCTTCGGCGCCCCAACCCCGCACCCACGGTACGAACTCCAGCAGGCTGGGGAGGCTCAGTTCGAGGCGGACGCCACCACCATCGACGGCGGTGAGGCGTTGCGAAGGATGCCAGTTGGTTTCGCGTACGCGATCGGCGACGGCGGCGGAGAAATCGACGGTGACATCGTACTGGTCATCGCCGAAGACGACGCCCCAGCTGAGGCCCACGCGTTCCATAATTTCGGCGGTCTGGCGGGCTTCGAAAACGGCGCCCGTGGGTTCGGCGCGGAGGATGCGATCGACCTTGAACGTGCGCACGGCCTCGTGGTCGTGGCTGTAGCCGATGACGTAGGTGGCCGCACCGGTAGCACTGGGTTCGAGAAGGTAGGGGTCGAGGGCGGTGCTATGGGTGGCGCGGCGCTGGTTCGAGCGATACGTGATGTTGATGGTACGGGAGGCAGCCCACGCTTCGGTGAGGTTGCGCAGGACTTCGCTCTTGACGCGGTCCTGGGGGCGCGCCTTGAGCTGGACGATCGTCGCCTGCACGTGATGGCGGACGGTCACGGGCAGGGCATCGGCGAGTTTTTCGAGGGCGCTGATGCCGTCCGGGTCGCGTTCGTCGGCGTGGCGGGCGAAGAGACGAGTAGCGAGGAAGATAGCGCGGGCTTCCTGGAGGGTGAGCCGGACCGGGGCGAGGGGATGGCTGCCGGGCATTATCTGGTAGCGGCGGCCGGAGAGGATGAGAGGGACACCCAGTTCGCTTTCGAGCACGGCGATATCGCGCTGTACCGTCCTCGCGCTGTAGCCGAGTTCGCGCGCGAGTTCGGCGGTGCTCATCCCGCCGGGCCGTGCGCGCAGAAGGCTTTCGACCTGGAGCAGCCGTGATGCGCGCCGAACCTGTTCTGTCATCTTCGGTGGCCTTTCGCTGGACTCCCGGGCACCATCCTCACCGGGCGGTTAATGTAGCGAGTGATTGCGACAAATCGTGTCGCGAAGTTCGGGCGGCTGAAAATACGCGTCGAGTCGAACATACGCGCGAGCGGGCGACTAATGGCGGTCGCTCGGCTAGGATCGGTCTGTGGCAGAGCAGCGGGACCTGGGCACGGTCAACCACATCTCGGCGGAGGCATTGGGGCCGCCGGGGCAGCGGCGCTTTCGCTTGCGCGCGCTGACGGAAGGTGGGGATTCGGCATCCTTCTGGCTGGAAAAGGAGCAACTTTCGGCGCTGGGAGACGCCATTGAAACGGTGCTGCAGGCCGAGGGCTACCGCTATCAGCGGCCGCCGCTCGACGACCTTGAGCCGGACCCGCCGTTTCCATTGTCCGCGAGGTTCGATTTCAGGCTGGGGCAGCTTTCCATGGGCGTAAACCGCGAAACCGAGCGCATCGTGTTGATCGCGGCGGAGGCAGCGGAACCGGATGAACCCGGCCTGGCGCTCTCTGTGGAGTTCGATTACCGGCGAGGCTATGAGTTGCGCGGGCTCATCACGGCGGTGGTGGCGGCGGGGCGGCCGCCGTGCCCGCTTTGCACGGCTCCGTTGGACCCGGAAGGCCACGTGTGCCCGCGTGCCAACGGTCACCGGCCGGCGGAATAGCGCTTGCTTCTGGGTTCCCGGCTGACGCGGCGTGATCCAGGTGCGACGAGTGCGAGCGGCGTCCGCGCTTCGCACCGGCATGATGCGCGCCGATGATGACGTGCTATGATGACGACATGAGGACGATCATCGAGTTGCCTGAACAATCCCTCCGAGCGCTGGGCGCCTATTGCGAGAGGGAGAAGATGTCGCGCGCCGAGGCGATACGGCGTGCCGTCGCCGCGCTCCTCCACGAGGATGCACGCAAAGGGAAGGACCGCAAGGCCGCGTTGGCCGCTACCTTCGGGATGTGGAAAGACCGTGGCGTTGATACCGATGCCTACCTCGCGGAGCTCCGTGCCGAGTGGGACCGGTGACGTCGGAGGTCCTCGATAGCACCATCCTGATCGACCATCTCAACGGGATTTCCGCAGCCACCGCAGCGATCGCAGCGCTGGAAGCCCCGGCGATAAGCGTCATGACATGGATCGAGGTGGTGGCTGGCCTGCGAGACGCAGTCTCAGAGCGGCGGGGCCGCCAGCTTCTATCAACACTCCCCGTCATCCCCCTCTCCGAAGCGGTGGCTGAGGCGGCGGTAGTCATCCGCCGCGCACGGCCTCTGAAGCTCCCCGACGCCGTGATCCTGGCGACCGCCCGCCACCTGGGGTGCCCTCTCGTGACCCGCAACACGCGCGATTTTCCGGCGGAAGACCCCGACGTGCGCGTGCCATACGTGCTCTAGGTTCTCGCGCCCTCCACTGCCGGTCGGGGGCTCGTTCGCCGGGGCCACTGGCCGTACCCCTGAAGCGACCCCTTGGCCGGCCTCAGGCGGCCCCCGGACGTCCCAGATCGCGTTCGAACCAGATGCCGCCTTCGGGGCCATCGCCGAAGAGCGGCCGCAGGCCCATGCGCGACCAAAAGTAGACGGCGAGCCCCAGGCCGGGCGGCGCCCAGGCGCGCACGCGGCGATAGCGTCCGCTTGCCGCCTCCAGCAACAGCCGCACTGCCTCGGACCCGCACCCGTAGCCCCGGAACGGCTCCTCGATGCAGAGCCGTTCGATTGTGAGGCTGCCGCGGCTCACGGATATGTGCGCGCTGCCAACGACGACCTCATCCGCGAGCCGCACCACGTTGACGGTGGGCCCGGTGCCCGCCTGGAGCCGCACACGAGCGCCTTCGCGCGGCAGCGGCAACAACGGCCGCGTCACCGTTCGAGCCACTCTCGTGCCCGTTCGGCGACAATGGCGCTGGTTGCTTTGACCATGGTGCAGCGTGGGAGACCATCCACGAACTGGTCACCGTACCGTTTCTCATAGATGCGCCGGTCGAGCACCGCCACAACGCCGCGGTCCTCGCGGTCGCGAATGAGGCGGCCGAAGCCCTGGCGGAAGCGGAGGATGGCGGCGGGCAGCGAGAACTGGCCGAACGGGTCGTCGTACTGTTCGGAGCGCGCGCGGTGGACGGGGTCTGTCGGGACGGCGAACGGCAGGCGCGCGATGATGAGCATCGACAGGGCATCCCCGCGAATGTCCACGCCTTCCCAGAAGCTCGATGTGCCCAGGACGAGCGAGCGGGGGTTGGCGAGCAGGTTCTCGGTGAGTTGCCGTGGGGGCCCATCGACTCCTTGCGCAAGCACGACGATGCCCTGTGCTTCCAACGGTGCGCGCAGGCGCGCGGCAGCATCCTTGAGTGCGGCGTGTGATGTGAAGAGCGCAAGGGCGCGGCCATCCGAGGCGGTGGCCAGGCATTCGATGGCGGCCGCCACCGCTTCGCCGTAGCGCGGGTCGGCGGGTTCGGGAATGTCGGTGAAGGCCGCGAGGAGGGTTGAGCGCTCGTAGTCGAAGGGCGAACCAAGTTGCAGGGTGCCGGGCTTTTCGAAGCCGAGTCTGCGCGCCGCGTAGTCCATGCTGCCACCGGCACTGAGCGTGGCGCTCGTGGCCACCACCGTGCGGCGGCGTGACAGGAGGTTCTCCCAGAGGGCGGGACCCACATCCAGGGGCGCCATGTTCAGCGAGGCCGTGCCATCGCGTTCGCGGGCTGCCCACACCACCTGGCCATCGCTGCTGCTGGCCACGAGTTCGGCAAGCAGCAACCGCAGCTCCTCCACTTTGCGCGCGGCCGTATCGATTTCGCCCGAAAGGACGTCCGGCGCCTCCACGACCGCGGTCACGGTGACCATGCGCGAAGCATCGATGACGGCTGCCTGCACCTTTTGCAGCGCGCCGTCGAGCGCATCCCAGGCCTGTTCGACGCGCAGCCAATCGGGGCGCGCGCGCACGGCTTTGGTCATGGGCAAGCGGTCGTCGTCGCCATTGCCTGGGAGGTGGGTGGCGAGCGCTTCGAAGCAGGGCCCGGCGGCGGCCAGTGCCCCAGCAACAGCCCCTTCGAGGGCGACGCCCATGCTCTGCGTGGCGCCCGCTGGCAGCGCCTTCAGCAGCGCCGCCACGCCACCTTCACGGAGGTCGCGGGCGGGCCGCCGGTGCAGCCCTTCGAGGGCTTCGCCCAGCGTGCGGCGGCTCACGCTCCCGCCGAACTGTTGGGTCGCCTGGTCTTCGAGGTTGTGCGCCTCATCGATCACCAAGTGGTCGTAAGGTGGCAGGGCGCTGCCGTTGGAAGCGATATCAGCGAGCAGCAGGGCGTGGTTGACGATGACGATGTGGGCGGTTTCAGCGGCCTTGCGCGCGCGCTGCAGGAAGCACTGGCCTCCACGCACCCACTGGTTCGGGCGCGAAAGGCACTCCGTGTCCTGCGCGGAGAAGCGGGGCCACGCCAGCCACTCGCCCTGCCCGAGGCTGAGTTCGGAGCGGTCGCCGGTCTCCGTTTCCGGTAACCACAGCAGCATGGCGGCGCCGAGGCGAGCGAAGTCCGGGTCGCCGAGGCTGGCGCCGTAGCCGGCGACCCAGCGGCGCATGCAGAGGTAGTTCGCTCGCCCCTTGAGCACGGTGGCGCGCAGTTCGCTTTCATCGGCGATGGCGCCCGCCGCCTTCAGGAGCCGTCGCAGCGCGGGGATGTCCTGAGAGAGCAGCTGCTCCTGGAGGTGGATGGTGTTGGTTGAAACCACCACGCGCTCGCCGTTGCGAAGGGCGTGCAGGGAGGCCGGCACCAGGTAGGCGAGCGACTTCCCGACGCCGGTGCCGGCTTCGACGAGCAGGTGGCCACCATCGCTCATGGCAGCACGCACCGCCTCGGCCATGGCCCGTTGCTCGGGGCGCTCTTCGAAGCGGGGAATGACCGACCGCGCGGCATCGAAGGCGCGCTCCACTTCTTGCGCGGCGGTTGGCAGGCGCGGGTCGCGCTTCACCAGCGCGGGCAGCGGCGGCGCGGGGCGGACGGAGGGCAACTGCCGCTCGGTCAAAGGCAGATCGCGCCATTCCGCGCCGGCGATGGCCTCCGCGAGGGGAAGGTCGTTCATGCCGGCGAGGCGCGCTAGCTGGCCGCGAAGGTCCGCCGGCAACGACTCCGCCTGGCGGCGGAGGGCGACGAAGATGGCCGCCGCCGTGCGTGCGTCGGCGAGCGCGCGGTGGTGCCCTTCGACTTCAAGTCCGAGGCCAGCGGCCAGGTCCATCAGGCGGCGCCGCTGGCGCAGGGGCATCAGCAACCGCGAGAGCTCGGCGGTATCGATCCCGGCGGCGGAGAGTTCGACTCCTTCACGCCGGAGGCAACCGAGGTCGAAGCGCACATTCTGGCCGACCACAAGGGCATCGCCGACGAACGCCCGCAACGGGCCGGCCAGGTCGGCGAGTGGGGGTGCACCCCGCACGTCGTCATCGCCGATGCCGGTCAGGTTCTGGACGAAGTAGGGGATGGGCCGCCCGGGGTTGACGAGCGATTCGAAGGTATCGAGCGTCGCGCCATCCTCATCGAAGCGCACGGCGCCGATCTCGGTGATGCGGTCGCGCTCCGGGTCCAGCCCGGTGGTTTCGAGGTCGAGAGCTACGTACGTGCGTTTCATCGTGCCGAACATTCGTGCGGATGGCGCTCAGTCTAGCGCCCGGGGCTGCCGTGGGCGATGCGCCGGCGATAAGGATGGTTGCCGGTGGCGACGTCTGTTGACGTGTCCGCGTTTCGCGCTGAGGTTAACCTTCCGCCGCCACCACCGCGGCCCGCTTGAGAGGCCACGGCGCGCGCGCGTAGAATCGCCCCACATCGAAGTGAGCCACGGGAGGGTGCCGCCTATGAACGTCTATGCCACCGGTGATATCCGCAACGTCGTGGTCATAGGCCACGGAAGCGTGGGGAAGACGACCCTCGGCGAAGCGGCCCTCTTCGTAACTGGCGGCGCCACGCGCATGGGCAGCATTGGCGAACAGAACACCGTCAGCGATTACGACGAAGACGAGCACAAGCGCAAGTTCAGCCTGAACCTCTCGCTCCTTCCGGTGGAGTGGGAAGGCCGCAAGATCAACCTCATCGATACGCCGGGGTACGCGGACTTCATTTCGGAGGTTATTTGCGGGGCGCACGCGGCCGACATGGCCCTCGTAGTCGTGGATGCGGTCTCCGGCCCGGAAGTCGGCACCGACCGCGCCTGGGCGATCGCAGACCGCCTCAAGCTGCCGCGCATGATCTTCCTCAACCGCATGGACCGCGAGAACGCCAGCTTCGAATCTGTGCTGGCGGCGATGCGCGCCAAGTGGGGGCCAAAGGTGGTCCCGCTGCAGTTGCCGATCGGCGCTCACGACAGCTTCCGGGGCGTGGTCGACCTGTTGCACATGAGGGCTTACATCGGTGACGGGGGCGAAGAGGCGCCCGTGCCGGAGGATCTGCAGGCGCAGGCCGACGACCTGCGCGCAAAACTGATTGAAGCGATCGTCGAAACAGACGAAGACCTGATGACCAAGTACTTCGCCGATGAAGAGCTGACCGAGGACGAGTTGCGCAAGGTGCTCCATGACGGGCTGGACCACGGGCTCATCATCCCCGTTGCCTGTGGGGCGGCGGCGCGCCAGATAGGGGTGCGCCAGCTCCTGCACAATATCGCCTTCAGCGGCCCATCGCCTGCGGACCGCGACGCGTTCCATGCGGGCGATCAGGAGCTGGCGGCGGACTCATCCGCCCCCCCGGCGGTGCTCGTCTTTAAGACATCGGCTGACCCCTACGTGGGGAAGCTGACCTACATGCGCATTGTGAGTGGCACCGTGAGCGCCGACAGCCACCTCTGGAACGCCAACAAGGGCGCGGATGAGCGGCTCGGCACTATTTACGTGCAGCGCGGCAAGGAGCAGCTCAGCGTCCCGCGCCTCGAGGCGGGCGACATCGGCGTCGTGGCGAAGCTAGCGCACACATCAACAGGCGACACCCTCTGCAACCGCGAGCAGCAGTTCATCCTGCCGGGCATACAGTTCCCCGCTCCCGTGTACAGCATGGCTGTGCGGCCGGCTTCCAAGGCGGCGGTGGACAAGCTCGGCCCGAGCCTCCAGCGCCTCATCGAGGAGGACCCGGGGCTGCGGCTCACGCGCGAGGCGGCTTCTTCGGAAACCATCCTCGCGGGCCTCGGAGACGCCCACCTCGACGTCACCATCGAGCGGCTCAAGCGCAAGTTCAACGTCGATGTGGAACTGCGTCTGCCCCGCGTGCCCTACCGCGAAACGGTAGGCAAAAAAGCGACGGCGGACTATACGCACAAGAAACAAACAGGCGGCCACGGCCAGTACGCCCGCGTCGCCATCGAAGTGAACCCGCTCCCGCGTGGCTCAGGTTTGCAGTTCAACGACCGCGTCGTCGGGGGCTCGGTGCCGAAGGAGTTCATCCCGGCGGTCGAAAAGGGCGTGATGGAGACGGCCCGCGAAGGCATCATCGCCGGATATGAACTGACCGACTGCCAGGTGACGCTCTTCGATGGCAAGCACCACCCGGTGGATTCGAGCGAGATGTCCTTCAAGCTGGCGGGCGCACAGGCGCTGAAAGAAGCGGTAGGAGCCGCCGCCGGGATGCTGCTCGAACCGGTGATGAACATCCGTGTCCAGGCCCCCGAAGCGCACGCCGGCGACGTAGTAAGCGACCTGAACACGAAGCGCGCGAAGATCCACGGCATTAACCCGGATGGGACGATGAGCGTGATCGAAGCAGAGGTGCCGCTGGCAGAGGTGCAGCGTTACGCCTCGGACTTGCGGTCGATAACGCAGGGGCGCGGCGGCTTCGACCTCGACTTCGACCACTACGGCGAGGTGCCCGCACACATCGCGCAAAAGGTGGTGGCCGAACACAAGAAAGCGGCGGATGAGGCGCACGCCCACTAGCCCAGGGCAGGCCCCGGCGCGTATTCGCCGGCTGGCCGGACATGGTGCAGCCGCACACGCACGAAGCGCCGCCCGCCCGGCCCCGCTTCGCGCACTTCGCCCAGGACGATACCGGCGCAATCGGCATCGGTGGTGATGAGTCGCTGCACGCGCTTGCCGGCGGCCGGCGAGGTAGCGGTCGCGATGACTGCCCAGGCGAGCGCTCGCGGCAGGTTGGCGAGCCGCGAGCGGCCAGCTCCCGCAATGGCAGCGGCACCGGCCAGCAGTCCCGTGACGACGATGTTCGTGCCACACATTTCGCTCAGAGCGAGGTGGGCGTGGCCGGACTGCAGCCGGCGGAGCGCCTCGGCGGCGGCCGCCGTCACATCGGCCGGCGGGAATGGCCCGAACACGCTAAAGCCGCCCGGGTCGCTCAGCGCGAACACGCGGCAACGCCCGCCGCGGCGTTCGAAGAGCACCGCCACGGTGGCGTGCTCGATGGCGTGGTTGCGACGCAGTCGCGCCCACGCGCCTACGGGGCCGTCCCGGAGCCTATTCAGCACTGATGCCGGGCGCGAGCACGCGGTAGCGCAACGGCGCGCCCGCCTTGGTCGCTGTGATTTGCAATTCGTATTTTGCGCCCGAACCGAAGAGCGGCTCTATCCAGAGCGTTGCCGTGCCTCCGCCAGGCGGCACCATCGCGGCGTTCAGGCTGACGTTCAGCTGGCTGGCGTAGCCCTTCTGGGTGACGCGCGGCGTCGAAGTCAGCACGACATTGGTCTCCACGCCAATAGCGACGCCACCGTCGAGCGTGCGCGTTGAGGGGTCGTTCGGATGCCGGGCGACCAACCAGGGGGCGGTGCTGCGCACGCGGAACGGGGCGATCCAGGTGCCGCTGTTCGTGACGGTGATCGTCAGCTTCGAGGCCGTGCCGTCGCTGAAGACGGCGAGAGTGGCCGTGGCGGGTCCGTCCACCTTTAACGCCGGCTCCCCCCGGAAGGCGGCGGCGGCCGCTGCGTTGGCCACCGGCGAGGTATCGGCATGGGTAGTCACGCCTTCGTCCTCCGGGGTTTCGGGGTCATCTTCGAAAGACGTGAGAAAGTCCATCGGCTGGCAGGCGGCTCGCAGGTCGTTGACGTTCGCGTCCTCGCAATTGATGAAGTTCAGCGGCGAGAAGGCTGACGCCACCTCCTCACGGTCGAAATCGGGCATGTTGAACACCTGGGGCGTCCACATGCGCGCGTTACCCTTCGTGGGGGGGTAGCGCACGCAGCCGTACACGCGCTCGGGGTACGTGTAGTCGCCGTACCCGAACTGGCCGGAGCCGGGGGCGGAGGGATCGTAGCAGTGATAGACCTCGCCCCTGAGGGGATTGCGTGACGGGTTGAGATAGTGATCCGCCCATTCCATCGTGTGGTCGGTGTCATAGAGCGGATGGTTGCCGGCGGCGAAGCCGTTGTAGCTCCAGATGGCGTAGTACCAGTCTTCGAGGGCGGCCGGGTCGCCGTTGCCGGCGATCGGGCGGTAGCGGGGAGCGCTGTTCCACTTGTCGGCGAGGATGCGCACACCCTCGGCGAGGTTGAAGAGGAAGTGCGTGCCGATGAGCGCCTGGCGCCCGCTCGCGGTACCGCTATTGTTCGACATGCCGGTCGTAATTTGGCCGAGGCCATAGCCGCAGTCAGGGGCGCGGAGCACCGGCCCGACCCCCCCGTAGGGGACGGTGTACCCGGCGTTGCTCCAGCTCGCTTCGATCCACGCGATGGACTTGTAGATGGTGGGTGGGATGCGATGCCCCGTACTCGGCTGGGTTGTGCGGTTGGCGCGGTTTCCCGCGAGCAGCCCCTGGTAGCGTATGTCGATGGTCTCGCCGCCCCAGTCATAGGTGAACTGCGCTGCCTTGCCTTCGACCGCCAGCTCGATGGCCAGACCGTAGCCGGCGACGTGGTCCTCCAGTTCCAGCGTGTCGAAGTCGAACGGCCCCGCCGTGCCGCAGGCGCGCGCATCCTCCCCGGGCTGCGAAAGGGCGAGCGCCAACGCCGGGATGGCGAGCAGGGCGAACAGCCCTGCGCGCGCTAGCGCGCCGCCCATCCGAGGAACCTCGTGAATCCGCTGATGCTGGTACGCGCCTGCCCGGTGACGACCTGGAACTCGGCGGGCCCGGGGGCGGCGAAGCTGGGGCCGCCCCAATGCTGCAAGGCCAGGGCGGAACCATCGGGCGCATAGGCGAGGGGCACATCGAAGCCAGGCGCAGCGCCCTGGGCGGTCACGCCCGCCGTCGCGGGCTCGGCGCCGAACGTGGGCTCGCCTGTATCCCGCTTCCAGGCGACGCCGAGGTGCTGGCGGCCGTCATTGAGGGCCTGGGCGGCCACACCGGGGGAAACCCCATCGAGGCTGGCGACGCGGGCGCGATAGGTGAGCCCGCCGCTCAGATCCGCCTCGATGAAGGCGATGCTGGAGCCATCGGGGCTGAGCTGCCAGTCGCGGGTCACCTGCGCGCTGAGCGAGACGGCTTCGACGCCAGCACGCAGCGCGGTGGAGCCGCGGCCATCAATGACCACGGTGATTAGCCGTCCGGCGCCATCGAAGCCGACGGCGTAAGCGCCGAGCACGCCCGCGGCGCTCCCGGCGGACTGCGTGCTGCCATCGAGGGCGACACGCAAGAAGGTCACGTCGTTGTGGGCGCCGGCGGCCGCACGCCGCGTGACGACGATGGAGGCGCTGTCAGGCGCCCAGAGCGGCACCTGGAGGAGTTCGACATCGATGGCGAGTCGGTTGACGGCTGCGGTTTCGAGATCGACGGTCAGCAGGGCGGCGCCGGGACGGGCAACCGTCCCCGCTTCGGCGACCACGAGCGCGACAGTGCGCCCGTCGGGGGAAACGGCGCCGCTGGATGAGTAACCGGGGAGGTGGTTGACGCGCGCGATCTCCACTGGAGCGGCGGGATCGGCCAGCGGGACGACGGAGACGACATCGACGGTCCCCTCGGTGCGCGCCATGACCAGGTAATTCCCGGCTGGCGCCGAGGCAAATGCGGTGCGCGCGGGCGCCCCGGCCGCTCCGCCGAAGACGGCGGCAGCAATGGGGATCACCGCCAGGAACGCGACCGCGAGCGTGGCCGTTACCCAGACGAATGGGATCTGTCCCCTGCGAGGGACATAGCGTGTTGTTACCGCCAAACCGTTCTCCCGCGCCCCCGCAGACGCTACTCGACGTTCAGGACCCAACCCAGGAAGCGCGCGTCTGCCTCTTCGGCGAGGCGGACGCGATAATCCGGTGTCATGACCTCGATGGATTCCGTCCCGTTGCCATCAGCGTCAGCGGGAGCGGAATAAACGGCGGCCACGAGGGTGCTGCCGTCCGGTGACCACTGAGCCGGGACGACGTAGGCTTCGCGCTCTCCCGGGGTGGAGAGCTTGATGCTGCCACCGGGCCCGCCGAAGCGTGCCGTTCCCGTGGAGGGGTGCCATGCGGCCCCTACCTGGTCCGCCACCCCTGGTGCTGAGGTGACGGCGCCGGTGGCGATAGACATCGTACGGCCGGCGAAGGCCGGGGTGCCGCTGCCCAGGACAGCGATGAACGCCAGGCGGGCGCCATCGGGGCTGAGCACCCAGTCGCGCGTGCGGCCGGGGCTGAGCAGTCCGGCGCGCTGGGCGCGGCCATTGCGCACTACCCACAGCGTGGAGCCCGACTGGTCGATGACAACCATGTAGAGGCGGTCGCCGTCCATGCTGTAGCCCACGGGCGCCACGAGGAAGGCGTCTTCGAAACGCGCGACAGGCACGGCGGACCGGGTCGCCGCGTTCACTTCGGAGACAGTGAACGCGGCGGGGGTTGCGGAGTGGACGAGGGCCAAGCGCCGCCCATCGGGCGACCAAGCGATTTCGGAAAGGTAGTCGAAGGACGCATCGATCTCGTGGCGGCGGGCGTCGCGCACAGCGACGAGTGTCAGGCGCGCGCTGAGTGTGGCGATATCGGACACGGTGAGCAGCGCCAGCGTATCGGCGGTTGGGGATGCTTCGCCGCGGGCATGGAAGTTCAGGGCGTAGGGGAACGAGGCTAGCGCGCGCGGGCCGCCAGCGCCATCGATGGCGCGCGTGTACCCGACATCCCTGCCGCCCGAGGGGGCGGTATAAGCGACCGAGCGAACGTCGGAGAGGCTCACGGCCGCGACGGCGGCGAGGGGAGAATCGGTGTGCGTGGGGCGCGCGCTGAAGGCGGCCCAGGCGATGAGTGTGGCGGCGATGGCGCCTGCGCCCATCGCGTAGGGGAGCAGGAAAGCGGGTGCGCGCAAGCGCTGCTGGTGCACGCCGGGCACAAACACGTGGGCTACCTCGCGCTGAACCATGCGCACCGGGGTGGATGCGCTAAGGCGCCGGACGGGATTTGCTCGACTGTGGTGTTGCCCCCGCCGGCCTGCATCGAAATGAGCCGTGGTACCCCCGCCGTACCGCCTTGGACCGTGATCGCCAATACGTTCGCGGACAACGCCGGTGCGCCAGCTGGAGGGGGTGGTTTGCGCCAGGACCCCCCGAGAGCCGCACTTGCGTCAGCGCGAACGTAGCAGCGGGGTACGGTTGAGTCAATTCGTTTTTCGCTCGTTTTTGCGCGCGCGAGCTCAACGGCGCCGTCATAGCCCGGCTGCGCGGCGGGTGGCGCCGCGGGGGCACAGGAGCGGCCTATGCTAGCATCGCGCGAATGGTCTTCTACCTCGACGAGCTGCAGGAAAACCCGCAGGTCTTCCTCGTTTACTTCGCCGCTTTCGCCGTGGCGATTCTCACGGGACTGGTCTTTCACGAATTCACGCACGCGTGGACGGCGAACGAACTGGGCGACGACACCGCGCGCCGCGCCGGGCGGATGACGCTGAACCCGCTCGTCCACCTGGACCCGATTGGCACGGCGCTCATTTTCCTCATCGGCTTCGGGATGGCGCGGCCGACGCCCGTGAACCCTTACCGGCTGCGGCACGGGCCTATCCGCGGGAACGCCATCGTCGCCTTCGCCGGGCCGGCGTCGAATTTCGTATTCGCGGTGTTGGCGGCCATCCCGCTCAAGCTGGGGCTCGTGGAATCGCGCTTCACGGGGAATATCGAGGCGATCATCCGCTTGGGATCGGGCGAGGACTACGCCTGGCTCTTCCTCTACTTCATCGTCGCGCTCAACGTCCTGTTGGGCGTCTTCAACCTCCTCCCAATCCCTCCGCTGGATGGCTTCAAGGTAGCGGTGGGACTGTTGCCGCCGGACCTCGCGCGGCCGCTGCAGAAGCTCGAACCGTACGGCCTCGGCATCCTCATGACGCTCTTCATAATCGGCTTTCTGACGCCGTTCAACCCCATCTGGTGGCTCATCGGGGGCGTCAACGAGACCATCTTCGAACTGGTGCTCTGATGCGCCAGCGGCTGCGGCAGTTCCGCGATGCCGGCCGGCGCCCAGCCGCGGCCGATTTCGCGCTGGCCCGCGAACACCTAGCGCCCCCGCTCGAAGCGCTGTTCGCGGCCCAGCACCCGCGGGACATCTGCCACGCCGCGGCGACGGCGCGCTGGCTGCTGGCGCGCGGCTATCGGGACTCGGACTTGCTGGCGGCCGCGCTCCTCCACGATATCGGCAAAGGCGAGCAGCGGCGGTTCGACCGCTGCGCGTACGTGCTGGCGAGCTGTCTCAGGATGGCTTCGCGGATGGGCGCGGCCGCGTCGCGCTTCGAAGTACGGCGGGCCATCGCGCGCAGCGTCACACACGCCGCCGCCGGGGCGAATCTGCTTGCGGTCGCGGGGGCACCGGCGCTCATCATCGACCTCACCCTCCGCCACCATTGCGCAGCCGACGGGGATGATATGCTAGCGCGACTGCGGGAGGCGGACGCGGCGAACTGACGCCCGCCCGCCCGCCCCACCCGAGGGTTTCATGGCACAGGCGCAGATAGCGATCATCGGCACGGGCCTGATCGGCACTTCCATCGGCCTCAACCTGGTCGCAAAACCAGGACGCCACTATGCGGTCATCGGGGCTGACCGTGACCGCAGCGCGGCTCGCATGGCGAAGAAGATGGGCGCCATCGACCGCGACGTTGGGTCGCTTGAAGAGGCACTGGAAGGGTCGGGGCTGGTCATCCTGGCGATACCGGTGATGGGCGCACGCCAGGTGCTGCAGGATGCCGCGCGCTACCTCCAGCCCGGGACGGTGGTCACGGACACGTGCAGCAGCAAGAGCGACATCATGGAGTGGGCGGCCGAGTACCTGCCCGCGGGCGTCCACTTCGTGGGCGGCCACCCGATGGCAGGCAAAGAGCAGAGCGGCCCGCAAGCCGCGTCCGCGGAGCTTTTTCGCGAGGCCACGTGGGCCGTGACGCCTTCGCCGGCAGCGGACGAAGACGCCGTGCAGATCGTCCTCGGGCTCATTGAGTCCATGGGTGCGGTACCGCTGTATATCGACCCCGCCGAGCACGACCAGTACGCAGCCGCGATCAGCCACATGCCAATCCTGCTCTCCGTGGCGCTCTTTCGCATGGCGCGCGATAGTCACGCCTGGGAAGACATGGCGCTCCTTTCAGGGCCGGCCTTCAAGGACCTGACGCGGCTCGCCAGCGGGGACCCGACCATGGCGCGCGACATCATCGGCACGAACCGGGACGCCATCCTGCACTGGCTGCGGCGCTTCCGCGACGAACTGGACACGGTGACCGAGGCAGTCGAACTGGGCGGCGAACCAGTGACAGACCTGCTGACAAGCACGCAAATGGACCGCGACACGTTCCTGTTGACGCCCCCGTTGCGGCGCCGGCCCGAGGGCGTGCCTCTGCCATCGGCCCAGGATGCGGTCGGTAGGCTGTTCGTTGGTGGCGTGTACGACAAGCTCAAGCAGGCGACGAATGCAGATACGGGTACCGGTCGCGACCGGCGCCGCGAGCTCGGCACCGACAAGGCCGACCGGGGCAGGTGGCTACCCGGCGCGCGCAACGATGACGGCCAGCCGTGATCGTGTGCGCACCGGCGCGCATCCGCGCCCGCGTGAGCGTCCCACCGGACAAGTCCATCTCGCACCGCGCACTGATCTTCAACGCCATCGCTGATGGCACTGCCATCGTCGAGCAGATCCTCGAATCCGAAGATGTGCGTTCGACGGCGCGCTGCCTGGAGGCGCTGGGCGTGGGCATCGATTGGCCAGCGGGAAGCGGCAAGGCGCGCGTTGACGGCCGTGGGCTGCACGGCCTGTTCGAAAGCGACGACGTGCTCGATTGCGGGAACAGCGGGACCACCATGCGGCTGCTCGCGGGGTTGCTGGCCGGGCACCCCCTGCTTTCGGTGCTCACGGGCGATGAATCGCTGCGTGGGCGGCCGATGGCGCGCGTCATCGAGCCGCTGCGGCGCATGGGAGCGCAGGTCCAGGCTCGCCGCGGAGACACGCTGGCGCCGCTCGTCATCCGCGGCGGCAAGCTGTGTCGGATAGCGTTCGCGAGCCCGGTCGCGAGCGCGCAGGTCAAATCCGCGGTGTTGCTTGCAGGCTTGTACGCAGAAGGCGAGACCAGCATCACGGAGCCGTCGCGCTCGCGCGACCACAGTGAGCGAATGTTGGCGGCCATGGGCGCACCGATCTCCGCGGCAGACCAAGGGCCAATCGTTGTGCGGGCGGCCGTACGCCTGGCCCCGCTTTCGCTGCGGGTGCCGGGCGATATTTCGAGCGCGGCGCCATGGCTGGTGCTCGGCGCCTGCCACCCCGATGCCGAGATCCTCCTCGAAGGGGTGAACACGAACCCCTCGCGTACGGGCCTGCTGGACATCATGGCGGAGATGGGAGCCGACATCGAAGTGATGGAAGCGCGCACAACCGGCGGCGAGCCCGTGGCCGACATCGTCGTCCGCTCTTCGCGGCTGCGAGCCACGACGGTGTCCGGCTCGATCGTGCCGCGTGCGCTGGACGAATTACCCCTCGTCGCGCTGCTCGCCTGTTTCGCTGAGGGCTCCACGGTGGTGCAGGATGCCGCCGAGCTGCGCGTGAAGGAGTCCGACCGCATAGATTCGGTGATCCGCGTCCTCGGGCGCATGGGCGCGCGCATCGCCTCCCGGGACGACGGCTTCGTGATCGATAGGCCCGCGCAGCTGCGTGGCGCGCGACTCGACGCCGCCAACGACCACCGCATCGGCATGCTCGCCGGGGTGGCGGGGCTGCTGGCTTCGGGCGAAACCCACATCGACAACGACGCCGTGGGCGTCTCCTATCCGGCATTCTGGGAGGAGCTGCGCGCCGCGGCGGCGGGTACGGCCTTACCGTGACCACGCGGCCTCTCGTGGTCGTCCTCCACGGTCCTTCGGGTGCGGGTAAGGATTGCGTTATCGACGGCCTGCAGCGGGCGACCGGGATCCATCGTGCAACGAGCACGACCAGCCGCGCGCCGCGGCCGGGCGAGGTTGAGGGTATCGATTACTTCTTCCTCTCCCCTGTCGCATTCGAAGAGGCGGTGCGGGCGGGACTCTTCGCCGAGCATTCGCTGGTCTACGGCCAATGGAAGGGCCTCCAACGCCAGGAGATCGAGGCGCCGCTCTCCGCGGGGCGAGATGTCATCATCCGCACGGACGTGCAAGGTGCGCGAACGTGGCGGAAGAAGCTCGAAGGAGCAATCACCCTCTGCATCGTCGCGGCCCCGCCCGAAGAGCCGGCGGCGACACATCGCGCCATCACGCGCTCGCGCATCCTCCAAAGGGAGCCCGCCATCGCCGCCAACGCGCTCCGGGACCGCCTGAAGGAAGTGGACGCCGAGCTGGCCGACCTGCCGAACAACGACTACGTCGTCGTTAATCGCGAGGGCGAGCTCGAGGCGGCTGTCGCCGAGACGCTTGCGATCCTGGAAGCGGAGCGAGCTAGGCCCGGACGGGCGGCGCCGCGCCTCCGCGACTGACAGCGCCGCCGGGCGCGGGTACGATTCGGCCTCAGCGGCCAGGAGGCGCCATGGACCCGACGCTCTGCCAGCTCTTCGACCTTTCCGGGAGAGTGGCGCTCGTTACGGGCGCTTCGAGCGGCCTTGGGGTCGCCCTCGCGCGCGGTCTCGCGCGCGCTGGCGCCGACGTCGCCGTGAGCGCCCGCCGCCAGGAGATGATCGACGAGACGGCCGCCATGGTGCGCGCCTTCGGCGTCCGTTCGAGCGCGTTTTCGGCCGACATCACCGACGACGAACAGTTCGAAGGGCTCTTCGCGCGCGTGCTGGAGGAACACGGCCGCCTCGACATCCTCGTGAACAACGCTGGCTTCAGTGATCGCTCCGGGCGCAGGCACGATCAGAACACGATGAAGCGCATGCGCGCCGTGGTCGAACTCGACCTGGTGGCGACGATGAACGGCTGCCGGCTGGCCGCGCCGATCATGATGCGCCAGGGAGGGGGCACCATCATCAACATCAGTTCGATGCTCGGCAAGGTGGGCAGCGAATTCCGCGCCGCTTCGTACCACGCGGCCAAGGGTGGCGTTGACGCACTCACGCGCACGCTCGCCATCGAATACGCGCGCGAAGGCATCCGCGTGAACGGGATCGCCCCCGCGTACTTCGAAGGCACGGAGATGATGGACCGGGTGTACGCGGGCTCACCCGAGACGCGCGACTACACCATCACACGCACGCCGCTGGGGCGCCTCGGCAGGCCGGATGACCTGGAAGGGGCGATCGTGTTCCTGGCTTCCGATGCCGCGCGCTACATCACCGGGCACACGCTCGCCGTCGATGGCGGCTGGACGGCGGGCGGAGGCTATCACCAGCTCACGCCACCCTGGGAGAGCAGCCCCGGGCACCAGCTAGAGGGCTGAGCGCGCAGAGAGGCTCTGGGGTGTGTCCAGCTCAGCCAGCGGCCCAAGCCGTCCGGATTCGAACGTCGTCTCTCGCAGCACTGGGATTACGCTTCGCGACTCTGCAGACCCGGGTCGCTTACAATCGCGCTCGAACGGGGGATAAGGGTGACGATCGTACTGGTGCATGGCAACCCGGAAACGGCCGCGATATGGGATGAGTTGCGGCAACACCTTAACGGCGAAGTGGTGGCGCTTTCCCCGCCCGGCTTCGGCGCGCCCGTCCCGGATGGATTCGGCGCAACTTCGGACGACTACCTCCGCTGGCTCGAATCGGAACTGGCGCAGGTTCAAGGGCCAATCGACCTGGTTGGGCACGACTGGGGCGGCGGGCACGTCGCACGGCTCGCGTGCAGCAGGCCAGAGCTCATCCGATCCTGGACAATCGACATCGCCGGCTGCTTCGACCCGGAGTATGTCTGGCATGACTTCGCGCAGGTGTGGCAGAAACCGGGCGATGGCGAGGAGGCCATCCGGCAAATGGTGGCGACGCCGCTGGAGGCGAGGGTCGCGCAGTTCGAGGGGCTTGGGATGAGCGTCCAGGCCGCTCGCGAAGTGGCAGCGGCGGGTAACGAGGCGATGGGCCGCTGCATCCTTGCGCTCTACCGCTCCGCGGCCCAGCCAGCGATGGCTGAGTGGGGGAAGGCGTTGCCCAGCGCGGCCGCACGTCCGGGGCTGGTGATCATCCCCACGGAGGACCACTTCACCGGCGGCGAGGCGCTGGCACGGCGCTCTGCTGAGCGAGCAGGGGCGAAGGTTGGCGTGTTGCAAGGACTCGGGCATTGGTGGATGTGCGAGGACCCGAAACGCGGCGCGGCCGTGATCAACGACTTTATCAAGGGCCTTGCATGAGGAGATTCGCGGGCGGGAATCTGCGGATGCCTAACGGATGCTGTAGCATCCGAGCACTTTCCTGGAGGTGTGGGCGATGGCAGGTGAACTCTGGCGCATGGGGGCGAGCGACCTGGCGGCGGCCATCCGGTCCAAAGAGGTTTCGAGCCGGGAAGTGGTGAAGGCGCACCTGGACCGCATCGCCGACGTGAACCCGAAGATCAATTCCGTGACGGTGGTGCTGGAAGACGCCCTCGCGAACGCCGATGCGGCCGACGGGGTGCCGTTCACGGTCAAGGAAAACATCGACCTGGTGGGTTCGGCAACGACGCAGGGGCTCGTGGCGATGGAGCACGCGCTGCCGCCGCTCGATGCGCCGCACGTGGCGCAGCTGAAGGCGGCGGGCGCGGTACCGATCGCGCGCACGAACCTGCCGGACTTCGGGATGCGCTGGCACAGCGACAACGCACTGCGCGGCGCCACGAAGAACCCGTGGGATGCGAGCCGCACGCCCGGCGGTTCCAGCGGCGGCGAGGCTGCTTCGCTGGCGACAGGCATGACGCCGCTCGGGCTCGGCAACGACTACGGCGGGTCGCTACGGTGGCCCTCGCAGTGCTGCGGCACGACAGCCATCCGGCCGACGCTCGGGCGCGTGCCAGACGCGTCATCGCTGGCACCGGAGGAATTCCCGATCACTCTCCAGTTGATGGCGGTGCAGGGCCCGATGGCGCGCCACGTGCGCGACCTGCGGCTGGCCCTTTCCTGCATGTCGGGGGCGGACGCGCGTGACCCGTGGTGGACGCCAGCGCCGCTCGCGGGCCCGGACGTGGCGAAGCGCGTGGCGGTGACCGTCGATCCCGGCGGCGAAGGCGTGGACCAGGACGTGGCCGCGGGCGTGCGCCGCGCGGCAGCGGCGTTGAAGGACGCCGGCTACGAAGTGGAGAACGTGGACCCGCCCGCAGTGGGAGCGGGCAGGGACATCTGGGCGAAGGAGGTGATGGCGGAGATGCGCGTCGGTCTGCTGCCGCTGCTGAAGCAGGTCGCTTCCGAAGACGCGCTGACGTTCCTGGACCAGGCGATGGCCGTCGTCGGCGAACTCGACTACGCGGGCTACGTGGGGAGCTTCGGCACGCGCAACGGCATCGCGCGCGAATGGGCGCAGTTCCAGGAGCGCTACCCGCTGGTGCTCGGGCCGGTGGCGACAATGCAGCCTTTCCCCGCCGGGTTCGATATCGCCGGGGCGGACGAAGTGGCGACGATCATGCGGGCGATGCGGCTGGTGGTGGTCTGCAACCTGCTCGGGCTGCCCTCGGTGGCGGTGCCGGTGGGGGTGGCGAATGGGCTGCCCCAGGGCGTGCAGATCATCGGCGGGCGCTACCACGAAGACCTCTGCCTGGATGCGGCGGAGGCGATCGAGCAGCGCCTCGGCGTGATCACGCCCATCGACCCGGTCTAGCGGGCGGCGGGCGTCAGTTCAGTTCGATCCCGCCATCGACGTTGAGGGCCTGGCCGGTGATATTGCGCGCGTCATCGGAGGCGAGGAAGGCCACGGCCATGCCGATATCCTCGGGCGTCTGTTCGCGGCGCAGCGGGCAGTTGGTGGCGAGGAAGGCATCGAAGACCTGGCGTCGGTCAACGACTTCGGGCGTTTCGTCGCCGCCGATCATCGCTTCGAGCTGGCGCCACATATCGGTCCACAATAGGCCGGGGCAGACAGCGTTGACGTTGATGTTGTGAGGGCCGAGGTCGCGGGCGAGGGACTGGGTGACGCTGATGGCGCCGGCTTTGGAGGCGCAATAGTGGGCGAGCCCGGCGCCGCCCTTGCGCCCGGCGATGGAGGCGATATTGACGACCTTGCCGCCGCCGTTCGCCTTGAAGTGGGCCACGAGCGCGCGCGTCATGATCCAGATGCCCTTGAGGTTGACTTCGTAGCAGGCATCCCAGTCATCGAGGGTGATGTTGCCGCCGCCGACGTGCTGGCCGACGACGCCGGCGTTGTTCACGAGGATATCGACGCGGCGGAAGCGGGAGATGGCGTCTTGCACGCCCGCGGCGGCGGACTCCGGGCTGGTGACATCGACTTCGACGACGGCCGACTTCGCGCCGAGTTGTTCGAGGTCGGTGGCGGTGCGATGCGCGTTTTCGAGGTCGATATCGGCGAGGACGACGGAGGCTCCTTCGCGCGCGAGGACGAGGGCGATGCCACGGCCGATGCCGCGCCCGCCGCCGGTGACGATCGCTGTCTTCTGTTCGAGTCTGCCCATGCTGACACCTCCGCGGGTTCTGCTGCGTGCGGAGCATAGGGGGCGGGCAGCGAGATGGGTAGCCCGTGTACGGTGGGCGGGCTGCGGCGGAGGCCGTAGCATTATCACCACGCCAAGCACCGGCCCGGCCGGGAGGAGAACCAATGTCCGTCTATCGACCGCAACGCCTGAAGTTCGGCATCTTCATGGCGCCGTTCCATCGCGTGGGGGAGAACCCGACGATCGCGCTGGACCGCGACCTGGAGCTGATCGAGCACCTGGACCGGCTCGATTTCGATGAAGCTTGGATCGGGGAGCACCACAGCGCGGGCTGGGAGACCATCGCTTCGCCGGAGCTGATGATAGCGGCGGCGGCGCAGCGCACCCGTACCATCCGCCTCGGCACGGGCGTCTCGAGCCTGCCCTATCACCAGCCGCTCATCCTGGCGGACCGCATGCTGCAACTGGACCACATGACGCGCGGACGGGCGATGTTCGGCGTGGGGCCGGGAGCGCTCGCGTCGGACGCCTACATGATGGGCATCGACCCGCTGACCCAGCGGCCGCGCATGGATGAAGCGCTGGGCGCGATCCTGGCGCTCTTCCGCGGCGAAATCGTGGACCTGGAGACGGACTGGTTTCGGCTGCAGGGGGCGAGGCTGCAAATGGCGCCCTACTCCGTGCCGCACATGCCCGTGGCCGTGGCGAGCACGTTTTCGCCGGCCGGGCCGACGGCGGCGGGCAAGCACGGCGTGGGGATGCTTTCGATAACCGCTTCCCAGCCGGGCGGGCTCACGAACGCCGCCCTGAGCTGGCAGATCGTCGAAGAAGAGGCGGCCAAGGCGGGGAAGACCGCCAACCGCGCTGACTGGCGTGTGCTCACTTCGATGCACCTGGCGGAGAGCCGCGAGGAGGCCGTCAGTGACATCGAGGCGGGCATGACTCACTTCTACACGGACTACTTCGGGCGCACGATCGGCACGCCCGGGCTCTTCGATGATTGGACGTTCGCGGGCGCGGTGGAATCTGGCGGCGTGATCGTGGGGACACCGGACGATGCGATCGCGGCCGTGGAGCGCATTTTCGAAATCACGGGCGGCATGGGCGCGGTGCTCTTCCAGGCGCACGAATGGACCACCTGGGAGAAGACACTGCACAGCTACGAACTCTGGGCACGCTACGTGGCGCCCCACTTCCAGGGCCAAATCGCGCCCATCACGGCGAGCCGCGACTGGTCGGCGGACAACCGCACGACGATCTTCGCGCCCGGCGGGCTGGCGACGCTGAAGGCGTTCCAGGACGCGGGGCGCGAGATCCCCCCGGAAATCGCCGCGCGCATGCAGCGCGGGAAGGCGTAGGGGCGCGGTCTACATCCCCTGCTTCGCGAGCGAGGCGAGGAGCGCGTAGGTGCGGTCGCGCACGCCATCGTCGCCTTCGACGGCGAAGGGGCTGGCGTTGAGGTCGGTGACGCCGATGGCGGCGAGGGCGCGCAACTGGCGTTCGACCTCGGCTTCGGAGCCGACGATCGCGACATCGGCAGGGCCGGCGGCGCCGCCGCGGTCGAGCGTAGCGCGGGAAGAAGGCAGCTGGCCGTACATGGCGAACGTCTTTGCGGCGGATTCGCGGGCGGCATCGACCTTTGCTGTCACGGCGATGGGGAAGCCGGAGATGATGCGCGGCGCCTTGCGCCCGGCCTCGCGGGCGGCGGCGCTGATGGTGGGGATGGCGACCTTTTCGAGGTACTGGGCGCTGCCCATCCAGGTGGCGGTGCCATCGGCCATGCGCCCGGTGAGCGCGAGCATCTGCGGTCCGAGGGCGGCCACCACGACATCGGGCTTGCGCGCGCCGGGCACGTTCACCTGGGCGGCAATGCGGAATTCCTTGCCTTGGAAGCGCACGGCCTCGCCAGCGAGGAGGGGGTTGAGGACGGAGAGGTATTCGCGCATATGCCGGATGGGTTTGGAGTAGTCGAGCCCGAACATGTTCTCGATGACCACCTGGTGGCTGAGGCCGATGCCAAGCGTGAAGCGGCCGCCGCTGGCCACCGAGGCGGTGAGCGCCTGTTGCGCAAGCGCGGTGGGGTGGCGGGGATAGGTGGGGACGACGAACGTGCCGAGTTCGAGTGTGCTGGTGACGCGACCGGCGAGCGCCAGGGTGGTGATGGCATCGAGGCCGAAGATGTTGGCCATCCAGGCCGCCTGGAAGCCGTCGGCCTCGGCCTTGGTGAACTGCTTGAGGAGCGCATCGAGGCTGCCGCCTTCGCCGACCGCTTCGCCGATGCCAATACCGATGCGCATTTCATGTCTCCTGCCGGTGTGTGGTAGAGACGATACGCCCGTCGCGGGGGCGGCGCGACCGCCCGGCGACGCGGCGTGGTTAGCGCGAAGGGAATGGAAGGGATAGCGCGAGGCCGGGCAAGGAGATCACTCGGCGGCGTAGAGCGGCCATTCGCCCGGGACGCCCTTGAGGAGGTGTTTGCCCCGTTCGCGGAAGGAGATGCCGGAACCCGCTACCAGGTCCTTGACGGTGCCCGACACCAGCACCTCCCCTGGCCGGGCCTTCGCCGCCACGCGGGCGCCCACATTGACAGCGATGCCCGTGATATCGTCCCCGATGGAGACGACTTCGCCGGCGTGAAGGCCTGCGCGGACTTCAATGCCGAGCAGCCGCACCCCAGCGCAGACCGCCTGGGCGCAACGGATGGCGCGGGCCGGCCCGTCGAAGGTGGCGACGAAGCCGTCTCCCGTGCTGTTCACCTCGCGCCCTCGGAAACGCACGAGTTCCCGCCGGAACGTGGCGTTGTGGGTTTCCAGGAGGTCACGCCAGCGCCGGTCGCCCACCGCGGCGGCCTGCGGTGTTGAATCCACGATGTCGGTAAAGAGGACGGTTGCGAGCACGCGATCCGATTCGAAATCCCCCCGGTTGGCGCCGAGGAACGACTCGACCTCGGCGAGGATCGAGGCTGAATCGCCGAAGTACGGCAGGTGGTCGCCACCGGGCAGCTCGACCCAGCGCGCGCCGGGGATGTTGCCCGCGAGGTAGCGCCCCTGTTCGACCGGGACGACGGCATCATCTGTCCGATGGAGGATGAGCGTGGGGACGCGAATGAGCGGCACGAGGTTGCGGATATCGATCTCGGCGTTCATGCGGACGAGGGCGATGGCCGCGCCCGGGCTTGCGCCCTGCTGACGCCAGCGGCGCCACCAATCCCGGGTTGACTCGTCGTTCGCCCGGGAAGGGCTGTAGGCGGCCAGGCCAGCGGCGCCGCCCCAGTTCCCCTCGATGTCTGCGATCAGCGCTTCGAAGCTCTCGGGAGTCCTTCCCCAGGGGAAATCGGGCGCCCAGGCGTTCCGCGCCACGGCGCCGTAGAGGACAAGCGCGGAGGTGCGTTCGGGGTACGTGGCGGCGAAGAGCGCGCACATGGGCCCACCTTCGGAGATGCCGAAAAGCGCGGCCCGATCGGACCCTGCGTCATCCATCACCGCGCGGACATCGTCCATGCGTTGTTCCATGGTGAAGAGCGGACCGCGGTCGGAGAGGCCCGTTCCCCGCTTGTCGAGCTTGATGAGACGAGAGAAGGAGGCCATTCGGCGCAGGAATGCCGCGTACGAGGGCTCCTCCCAGTCGATCTCCAGGTGCGAGACCATGCCGGGCACGAAGAGCAAGTCGAAGGGACCATCGCCGACGACCTGGTAGGCGATGTGCACGTCGCCGCTGCGGGCGTAGCGCGTTTCGGGCGGCATGGCGGCTGTCTCCGTGGGGCTTCCCGGCCGGGATAGTGTACTCGCGACGGAGCAAGATTTTCGCACATGGCCCGCTGTTTCGGCCTGCCAGGGGAGTGTTCGGCACTCACACAGACTGGCGGGCGCGGCGCGAACTACATCCGCGTAGACTCGGCGCCATGCCGTACGCGCGCGTCAACGGGGCGAGCCTCTACTTCGAACAGTACGGCGCGGGGCCGGACCTGGTCTTCCTGCACGGCGCCGGCGGGAACCACCTTTCCTGGTGGCAGCAGCTGTCTGTGTTGGCGCGCACCTATCGCTGCACCGTGTACGACGCGCGAGGGTGGGGGCTGAGCCGCGGCGACATGGCGGTGGGCCGCTGGACGCTGGGCACAGACCTGGTGGCGCTGCTGGAGCATCTGGGCATCACGCGGGCGCACGTGGTGGCGCAATCGATGGGCGGCCGGGCGGTCGCCGGGCTCGTGCGACTGGCGCCGGAGCGCGTGCGTTCGCTGGTGTTGTGCGGGACAACGGCGGGGGCGACGAACGACCGCATCCGCGAGTTGCAGGACTACCTGAAGGGCGAACGTGGCGAAGGAGGCCTGCGCGAATACGCGCTGGCGCCCTCATTCGAGCGCAGCCAGCCTGCACTGGCGACACTCTACCGGCAGATCAACGCACTTAATCCGCCGAGGCCGCGAGGGTTCCTGGGGCGGCCGCCGGCGACCTACCGGGGGAGCATGCACACGGCCATCGCGGCGACAGGCGCGCCTGTGCTGTTCGTGGTGGGCGAGCACGACATGATCACGTCACCGGAGATGATCCGCGAGGCGCAGGGGCTGATCACGGGGGCGCGCTGCCACGAGGTGCTCGGGGCAGGCCACTCAGCCTTCTTCGAAGCGGCGCAGGAATGGAACGCCGTCGTCGAGGAGTTCCTGCTCGAGGCGCCGGGATAGGACGGTTGTCAGCGGGCGCGTATTCCCTTATTGTCCAGCAGTTATGCTCTCGATTTTCGGTGGCTGGCGGAAACTCGTGCGGCGAGCGCAGCGGGGCTGGGGTGGGCGCGGCCAGCAGTGGGTGCAGCCTTCGAACGCCGTCACGCGCGCGATCGAGCGCGAACTGCGGGCGCCCGGCGCAGGGCGTCAGGTGCTGATTGCGCCGCCCGCGGCGCCCGCGCTGGCGGCTCCCACTCCACCGGCGGCGGCGGTCATCGAAGGCGAACTGCTGGGAAGTGAAAGCCTGCCTCTGGGCGCGGAAGTGGGCGCAGAGGCCGCAGCGCAGGCCGTTGCCGCGGCGACGGAGAGCGGGCGGCAGGGGCGGGCGGCCTGAGGCAGCGGTATACTGGCCCCATGGCGATTTACGAGTACTACTGTCCTACCTGCCGGACGCGTTTCCAAGAGCGGCGCCCGATGGCGCAAGCGGCCGTGATGGCGACCTGTGCGGGTGGCCACCGCGCCGAGCGGATGGTCTCGACCTTCGCGGCGCCGCGCGCTGCCGGTGGCGTAACCGAGATACCGGGCGCTGGTGGCTGTTGCGGAGGAGGCGGCGGCTGCGCCTGCGCCAACTGAGCGCGGTGCTCAGGAGCGCGCCCGCAGGCGGCGCGCATCGGCACGAGGGGGGGCCGCGCCTAGGTCCGGCCCCTGGCGCGTGCCGAGCAGGTAGGCGACAGAGACGATGACGACCGCGGCCGCTTCGACAAGCGTGAGCGCGCCCACGATGTAGGTGGCCTCTTCCCAGAACGGTTCGGGGAACATCTGGATCAGGCGGTCGCTATCGGGGTCCAGGCGCCAGAGGTCGTTGCGGAAAACGATTTCATGGAAGCGCGTCCAGAACTGGTCGAAGCCGCTGAGGGCAAACGCGCCGACGACGCCGAGGACGGTGAAACCCGCCCCCACGCCGAGCAACGCGCGCCGGCAAAGCGCCTGCAGCGGACGTTCGCGCGCCCACAGGAAGACGGCGGTGATGTACGTGAGGACGTAGGCGAGGGCGACTTCGTTGAGGCGGTAGAGCGCGCGCATGAGGGACTTGACGTCCTTCATGTGCTCGGTTTCGCGGGCATTGAAGAGCGATTCTTCCTGGCCGCCTTCGTGCACGAGGATGCGCAGGGTATTGGCGTCGTTTTCGAAGTAGGCGACCACTTCGCCGGCGGCGCGGTCAAGCTCCGGGAGGGCAATCCCGGTGGCTTCAGCCGCATCGTGTTCGCGCAAGCCGCGGCGGTAGAAGCCCTCATCGCTGGCGAGGATGCGGACGTTGGCGGTGACGAGGAGGATGGGAAGGGCGAGGATGAAGCCCCCGGTCGCGATAGCCGAAACGAACTTCATGCTGAAGATTCCATGGCTGGTCGAGAGCCATGGTCAACGGGGCCGGGCAGGGGTGTCAACGCAGAGGCCGGAACCTGGCGGGGGGTGTTTCCTGTTCAGGGCGGACGAACCGACCACGGGGTTCGACCCCGCCGCGCGCCGCCAGGCATGGGAAGTGGTACGAGGCCTGACGGCGCTGGGCAAGACCATCCTGCTCACGACGCACTACCTGGATGAAGCCGAGCAGCTCGCTGACCGCGTGGGCGTGATCGTTGCGGGCAAGCTCATCGCCACGGGCACTCCCGGCGAAATTGGGGGGCGCCATGGGCCGGCGGCGCGGGTCTCCTTCCAGCTGTCCGGTCCGCTGGAAGGCAAGGCCCCGCCGGCGATCGAGGGAGCGGCTGTCGTCGAAGGGGCGACGGTTTCCTGGAGCACGGCCACGCCCACCGCGGTCATTGCGGCGGCCTCGGCGTGGGCGCGCGCGTGGGGATGCGACGAGCTGCCCGCGCTGGAGGTGACGCGGCCCACGCTCGAAGAGGCCTACCTCGCGATGATCGGCGGTAGTGGCGAGCCGCCGCCGGCGGTGGAGGAATGAGCGGCGCAGGGGTTCCGGCAGGTCTTCCTGCCTGACCGGGTAGCGGTGGATGACTACGGCGGTTCGTGGCAAACGGGCCGGGTGATGGGCGTGCTCGCGGCGTGGATGGTGGCGTCATTCCTGATCGCGCGGGCAACGTTCCGCTGGGACAAGTCGTCGGGGTAGGGCAGGGAGTGTACGCAACCGCTTTCCGCGGTATGTTCAACCGTACGCGCGGAAGCACCCGCGGCCAGGCGCGGCGGATGGCGGGCCTCCCGCCGACATCCCCCACGATATGGAGAACCGACGTGACCGTAGCGGCCACTGCCGTGCCTGCACTTGACTACATCTTCCACCCGCGTTCGATAGCGATCGCGGGTGTTTCAGCGAAGGAGGGCGCCGGCTTTGGCGGGGGCGGCTTCGTGTCATCGCTGCAAGAAATAGGCTTCCGCGGGCCGATCTTCCTCATCCACCCGAGCGCACCGGCGATCCGGGGGCTGAAGTGCTACGCCTCGCTCCTCGATATCGGCGACGAAGTGGATTATGTCATCTCGTCCGTGCCTGCGCGCTTCGTGCCGCAGCTGCTGGAGGATTGCATCAGCAAGGGCGTGCGCGTGCTGCACCTTTTCACAGCCGGGTTTACGGAAACGGGCGATGCCGAGCGGGCGAGGATGGAGCAGGCCGTGGTGGCACGCGCGCGCGAAGCCGGCATCCGCCTGATCGGGCCGAACTGCATGGGCCTCTACGTGCCCGCCGGGCGCCTGGCGATGATGAACGGCCAGATCCCCGACGCCGGGCCGGTGGGCATGGTCTCGCAGTCGGGCATGAACGCCGGCGAATTCGTGCGCTACGCGGTGCCGCGCGGGGTCCGCTGTTCGAAGGTGATCAGCTTTGGCAACGGCGCGGACCTGAAGGCAGCGGATTTCCTTGACTACCTGGCAGATGACGAGGAGACGGAGATCATCGTCGCCTACCTCGAAGGGATCCAGGAGGGGCCGCGGCTGGCGCAAGCGATCCGCAAGGCGGGGGCGGCCAAACCCACAGCGATCCTCAAGGGCGGGCGCACGGAGGCTGGTTCGCGGGCGGCGACATCGCACACGGCGTCGCTGGCCGGCTCGCTGCGCATCTTCGATGGGCTCTGCAAGCAGGCCGGGGTACTGCGCGTGGAAAGCCTGGAGGATCTGGTGGATGTGGCCGTGACGTTCCGCTTCGTGAAGCGCCTGGCAGGCCCGAACGTGGCGGTGGTGGGCGGCGGCGGCGGGGCGAGCGTGCTCGCCGCCGATGACCTGGATGCCGCCGGCCTGAAGGTGCCACCACTGCTGCCCGAAACCCAGGAAGAGGTTGCGAAGGTCACGCAGGAGGCGGGCACGAGCATCCGCAACCCTATCGACTCCATGTCGATGTGGGACGACAAAACCTTCGAGCCGACGCTCATGCCCTGCGCGAAGGCGCCCAACATCGATGTGGTGCTCTACCACACGAGCTTCGGGGGCGGGCCTTCGATGCGCAACTTCGACGTCGAAGGGCGCATGCAGCGCCAGGCGGAGAGCCTGCAGCGCGTGCAGGAAGAAGGCGGCAAGCCGGTGGTGGTGGCGCTCCGTCCGGCGGTCACGGATGAAGCGTTCGAACACACGCTCAAGTTCCAGGAACTCTGCTGGCAGAATGGGCTGGCGACCTACCCGAGCATCGACCGGGCGGGTCGGGCGCTGGCACGCCTCCTGGAGTGGCAGACGCTGCGCGCCTGAGGTGTGAGGCTGGCCTTCAGCGCCGCCCGAACTGGCGCTCCACCATTTCCGTACTGAGGTGCAGGAGCGTGGGGCGGCCGTGCGGACAGGTGCGCGGGTGGGCCGTCGTGCCGAGGTCTTCGAGGAGGCGGCGCATCTCTTCGCTTGCGAGGGCCGTGCCGGCGCGCACGCTCGCATGGCAGGCGACGGTGGCGGCGGCGCGGCCGAAGGGGTCGGCGAGCCGCCGTTCTTCGCCGAGCTTATCGACGAGCGCCCGCAGGGCGGCCGCGACATCGGTGCCGCCGATGCCCGGCGGCACGGCACGCACAAGGTACTCGCGCTGGCCGAAGGGCTCGAGGGCGAGGCCGAGCGCCTGCAGGTGGGGGCGGTGCGCCTCCAGCGTGGCCGCCTGCACGACATCGAGCTCGAGGAGGATGGGCTCCAGGAGGGGCTGGCAGGCGCCTTCCTTGCTCTCGCTCAGGCCTGCACTGAGGCGGTCGTAGAGGACGCGTTCGTGGGCGGCGTGCTGGTCGACCAGGTAGATGCCGTCGGGGCCTTCAGCGACCACGTAGGTGGCGCCCATCTGGCCGACGACGCGCAGGAGGGGGAGGAGTTCGCGCTGGCTCGGGGCTGGAGACGAGGAAGCGCCGGCGCGGTCCCAGGCGATGCGTGACTGGACGGGCTGGGGGCCGCCCAGGGCCGCGGGCGGGACGCCCTTGGAGGCAAGGCGGTCGCGCAGGGAGGGGGTCGGCGGCGTGCCATCGCCGCCTGGCGGCGGGAGCCAGCGCACGGGGAGGGAGCCTTCGAGGGCCACCGCGATAGCGTGACGGACGGCGCGCGCGACGGCGCGCTCATCGCGGAAGCGGACCTCGGCCTTGGCGGGATGGACGTTGACATCGACCTCCTCCCCGGGGAGGGTGAGGGCGAGCGCTGCCACGGGATGGCGCCCGAGCGGGAGTTGCGACTGATAGGCATCGGCCGCGGCGAAGGTAAGGGGCCGGCTCTGCACCCAGCGCCCGTTGACGAAGATGGAGATGGCGGAGCGGTTGCCGCGGTGCACGGACGGCGGCCCTGCGAGGCCGCTGACGCAGACGCCCTCTTCCTGGTGGGCGACATCGAGCATGGGCGCACCCATGGAGGCGCCGTAAACGGCGGCGAAGGCGTGGCGCAGGTTGCCATCGCCGCTGGTCGCGAGCGCGCGACGCCCTCCACTGGTGAACTGGAAGGCGATGCCGGGATAGGCGAGCGCGTAGTGCGAAACGAGCACGGCGACCTGGCGGCCTTCGCCGGCGGGGCTCGCCAGGAACTTGCGCCGGGCGGGCACGCGCCCGAAAAGTTCGCGCACGCTGAAGGTGGTGCCCACGGGTGCGGGGCGGGCGCTACGGCGGACGACGCGCGCATCGACAAAGATGGCCTGCACCCCCACGGGCTCTGTCTCTGCGCGGGAGAGCACTTCGACATCGGCGGCGGCGGCGATGGAGGGCAGGGCTTCGCCTCGGAAGCCGAGGGTGCGCACGTTCCCGAGGTCCGCGAGGGCGCTTATTTTGCTGGTGGCGTGGCGTTCGAAGGCGAGGTCGAGCTGTTCGGGGGGGATGCCGCAGCCGTCATCGCTGACGCGGATGAGGGTGATGCCGCCGTCTTCGATCTCCACGCTGATGCGGCTGCTGCCGGCGTCGATGGCGTTGTCGAGCAGTTCGCGTACGACGGAAGCGGGGCGTTCGACGACTTCGCCCGCGGCAATGCGGGCCGCGACATCCGCGGAGAGGACGTGGATGCCGGGGGCACGCACGGAGGTCATGCGCCGGGCCTGGCGCGCGCGAGGGCGCGCAGTTCGTAGAGCTTCTGGATCGCCTCGATCGGCGTGAGGCCGTCGATATCGAGGGCGGTGAGAGCGGCCTCGGCGGGCGAAGGGCCGAAGATCGGAGGCTGCAGGCGTTGGCCGTCGGCCTCGGGCGCGCCGGGCTGCAGTTCACGGCCGGCTTCGAGCGTTTCGAGGAGGTGCTGGGCGCGGCTCACGACCGCCCCGGGGAGGCCCGCGAGGCGCGCGACGTGGATGCCGTAGGAGCGGTCGCTGGGGCCGGGCACGATGCGGTGTTCGAAGACGACATCGTTTCCTTCTTCGTGCACGGCGACGTGCGTGTTGCGCACGCGCGGAAGGAGGTCCGCCAGCGACGTCAGTTCGTGGTAGTGCGTAGCGAAGAGGGTGCGCGCGGCCACCTCCTTGCGGTTGTGGAGGAATTCGACGACCGCGCGGGCGATGGCCATGCCATCGAAGGTGCTCGTGCCCCGGCCCACTTCATCGAGGATCACGAGCGACTGAGGCGTGGCGCGGTGCAGGATCTGGGCGGTTTCCACCATTTCGACCATGAACGTGGACTGGCCGGCAGCGAGGTCGTCCTGGGCGCCCACGCGCGTGAAAATGCGGTCGAAGAGGGGCAGGATGGCCTCGGCGGCGGGGACGAACGAGCCCGCCTGGGCCATGAGGGCGATGAGCGCGACCTGGCGGAGGTACGTTGATTTACCGCTCATGTTCGGCCCTGTGATGAGCACGACCTGGCATTCGGCATCGAGGATGCAGTCGTTGGGGACGAAGCGCCCTGGGCCGAGGGCGGCTTCGACGACGGGATGGCGCCCGCCGATGAGGCGCACCTCTTCGCCATCGTTGAAGGTGGGGCGCACGTAGCCACGGGTGGCGGCGACTTCGCCGAGCGCGAGCAAGAGGTCGGCCGTGGCGACGGCATCGGCCACGGCCTGGAGGGCGGCGAGCCCGGCGGCGAGGGTCTCGAGGAGGGACGCGAAGGCCTCTTTCTCGAGCTCGACGAGGCGGTCGCGCGCGCCCACAAGGCGCGCCTCCTGCTCCTTCAGTTCCTCGGTGACGTAGCGCTCGGCGCCGACGAGGGTTTGGCGGCGCTGGTAGTGCGCGGGCACGGCGGCGGCGTTGGCGGCGGAGACTTCGATGTAGTAGCCGAAGACGCGGTTGTGCCCCACTTTGAGCGAGCGGATGCCGGTAGCCTCGCGTTCGCTGCGTTCGATGCCGAGGAGGAATCCGCGGGCATCGCGCGTGAGGGCGCGCAGAGAATCGATCTCGGGGCTGAAGCCGGGGCGGATGACGCCGCCTTCGTCGAAGCCAGCGGGCGGGTCGTCATCGATGGCGGCATCGAGGGCGAGCAGCGGTTCGGCGGCGGCGGCGAGGCGGGCGGTGGCCTCGGCGAGAATGGTGGGTGGCTTCGCGCGGGCGAGGATGGCGCCCAGGTCGAGCGTGGCGCGCAGGCCGGCGCGCAGGGAATGGAGGTCGCGCGGGGACGCCGCGCGCGTGCCCACACGGCCGCTGAGGCGGCCGATATCGCCGATGGCGCGCAGGACGGCCTGGGCCCGTTCGCGTTCGATCGGGTTGGCGACCGCCCAGGCGACGGCGTCGTGGCGGGCGCCCAGGCGTGCGGCATCGCGCAAGGGGTGTGTGAGCCATGAGCGCAGGAGGCGCGCGCCCATGGCGGAGCGCGTGGCATCGAGCACGGAGGCGAGGGAGGGACGGCCGGGGGCCGCGAACACGTCCAGGTTGCGCAGGGTGCGCGGGTCGACGACGAGGAGCCCGCTTTCGGCGGCGGGGCGCAGGCGCTGCAGCGTGCCCAGCGCCGCCGGGAAGGTTTCGCGAAGGTAGACGAGGATATGGGCGAGGGCAGCGAGCTGCGCCTCGCCATCGACAAGCGCTTTGGCGGCGTGATCGCCGAAGCGGAGGGCGACTTCGGCCTGGGCGATGGCGTCCGCCATCTGCGGGCGCTGACGGATGGCGCCGGCGGCGCCAGCGGGCAACGACGTCTCGTCCTCGACGAGCAGCTCGGCGGGCGGCGTGCGCAGGAGCTCTTCGAGCGCGTCATCTCCGCGGGCGAGGAGGACTTCGCCGGTGGTGATATCGGCGAGGGCGAGGGCGGGGCCATCGCGGCGAGTGACGAACGCGCCCAGGTAGTTGGGGGCGCCCGGTTCGAGTGAGGAATCGCCCGTGACGGTGCCGGCCGTCACCACGCGCACGACATCGCGCGGGACCAGGCCGTTGGCTTCGGCTGAGCCGGCGAGCTGGTCGCAGATGGCGACGCGGTAGCCCCGCGCGACGAGCTTGGCGACGTGGCTATCGATGCTGTGGTAGGGGACGCCCGCCAGGGGGACACGCAGGTCCTTGCCGAGGGGCTTGGACGTGAGGGTTATCTGCAGTTCGGCGGCCACGAGCCTGGCGTCGTCATCGAAGGTCTCGTAGAAATCGCCCAGGCGGAAAAAGAGGATGGTGCCGGGGTAGCGCTGCTTGAGTTCGAGGTACTGGCGACGGATAGGCGTGGACACGCAGCGCCCTCCGGGCGGGATGGGAGATGCACCATTCTAGCCGATGCGAACGGATGTGCGTTAGGGCTGTGGTCCCGGCCCCGTCTGCTGCTCCCTGAACCGGGCGACGCGGGCCTGCAGCTCGGCAGCTATTTCCCTGATCTGGACCACGTCGCCGGGCAGGACCTCGGACGCGATAGCCCGCAAGATCGCCTCGAGTACGATCTCGTGGCGACCGATGAGGATGGCCACGTCCGATTCGTAGATGCTCACTCGCTCGAACTGTCCCTGCCGATAGAGCGAGGGCAGCGCGAACAGCTTCAGCAGTACCAGGCCCTCCGGCGTCGCGCAGTCAATCTCGCCCGTCGCTATCGTGCGCCGTTGTGTGTAGCGACGCCTGACAAGGTCGAAGAGAGGGTTGGCCGTGAGCAAGAAATCGACCTGCACGCCCTCGAACCCGGCACGGGCGAAGTCGCGGTCGCGGGTGACTACGGCTAGCTCCGGCAGCCGTCGAAGGTCCTCCGCAGCCACGATCAAGTCGATGTCGCGGGTATTCCTGTTGGGGGCGTACTCCAGCATGGCGAGGCCCCCGACGAGAACGTAGGGGACGCGGCGCTCGTCCAGCAGGCGGAAGAGGCCCTCCGTGCTCTCCCACAGTTGGTCATAACCAACCCGTTCCTCGCGGAGCGTGCGCAGATCGCCAAGCCGGGCGTCATGGATGATCTCCGCGATATCGAGTGGGTGCTGACGGGGCGCTGTCACCCCTCCATTGTACCAGCGGGGTGGCCCGCGGCGGGCTCCAGGCGGCCGCCACTGCTCAGCCCGGGGGTACGACCGAGGGGCCCGGCGCGAACCGGTTCTCGCCGATCCTGGAGCGGGTCTCGAGGACGAGGCCGCGCAACACGCTGACGTCGGAGGCGAGCATGTCCGTCTGCAGGACAGCGAGGAGGGAATCCGTGTCGATGTCGTGGGCACTGAGGAGAAGGCGGATGTCCGTTTCGTAGAGGGCGGCCCGGGCGTTCTCGCCGCGGCGGGAGAGGGAAGGCAGAGCGAAGAGCTTGAGGTAGACAAGGCCCTCGGGGGTGGCACAGACCGCTTCCGGGCGGCCCGCGAAGCGGCCGCTCGCCACGTAGCGCTTGCGGAACTCGCGCATTGTACCAGCAGGGCCGGCCGCGGGGCAGGGTTTTAGCCGGCCGCTGCGACGCCCGCGAGAGGGGCGGCGGCGAGGCGGTCGCGCACCTCAATCGCGGCGGGGGCGACTTCTTTGCAGGCGCCGCAGCGAATGCAAAGGGCGTCTTCGATGAAGAACTGGCCGCGTTCTTCCTGGACCGCGCCGGTTGGGCAGATCTCCCTCGCCGCGGGCAATGCCGGGTCGCCCTGGGCGCGCACGCGGTAGACGATGAGCCCGGGGCAGACGCCCGCCCGGCAGCGCTTTTCCACGATGTGCTCGGTCCATTCATCGGCGAAGGCCTTGAGGGCTGTCTTGATGGTGGTCATGGCGAACTGGCCGTGGAAACAGTTGGACCAGATGAGGGTCTGCACGAGCGCCTGGAGGTTTTCGATATCGGCATCGCGGCCGCCGCCCGCGGCGATGCGGCGCAGCACTTCGACGGCGCGCTGCGTGCCGCCGTGGCAGGTGGTGCATCGCGCGCAGGATTCATCTTCGCAGAAGGCGAGGAAGTAGGTGCAGAGGTCGATGATGCAGGCGTCCTCATCGAAGAAGACGATGCCGCCGCCGCCGAGGAAGAGGCCGCGCTCGCGGTAGGGGTCGAGCGTGAGCGTGAGGTCGAGTTCGTCGCCGTTGACGACGCCGGAGAGGGGCCCGCCAGGCTGGAAGCCCTTGCAGCGGCGCCCATCGCGCATGCCGCCCGCGTACTGTTCGAGAGCGTGGCGAACGGTCGGCCCGTAGGGAATTTCGAAGCAGCCAGCCCAGTTGACATCGCCGGAGAACGTGTACATCTTCGTGCCCTTCTCTTTGGCGTCGCTGACGCTGCTCCACCATTCGGCGCCATGGCGGAGGATGAGGGGGGCGTTGGCGTAGGATTCGACGTTGTTGACATTCGTGGGCTTGTTCCAGAGCCCGGCCTGGGCGGGATAGGGCGGCTTGATGCGGGGCATGCCGCGGTACTCATCGATGGAGGCGATGAGCCCGGTCTCTTCGCCGCAGACGTAGGAACCGGCGCCCTTGAAGACGATCAGCTCGAAATCGAGGCCGCTGCCGAGGATGTCCTTGCCGAGCAGGCCCTGCGCGTACGCCTGGTCGACGGCCACCTGCATGCGTTCGATTGCGAGCGGATATTCGTAACGGATGTAGATGTAACCGATGGTGGAGCGCGCGGCGAGGGCGGCGATGAGCATGCCTTCGATCGTCAGGTGCGGGTCGCCTTCCATGAGCACGCGGTTTACCCACGCGCCGGGGTCGCCTTCATCGGCGTTGCAGACCATGTAGCGCGGCTCGGCGGTGGCGCTGCGCAGGAAGTCCCACTTGCGCCCCGTCGGGAAGCCACCACCGGCGCGGCCGCCGAGACCGCTATCGACGATCAGCTTGATGATCGCCTCGGGTTCCATTTCCAATGCCTTGCCAAAGCCTTCGTAGCCACCAAGGGCGAGGTACTGGTCGATTTCGCCGGGGTCGATCATCCCGGTGTTGGCCATCACGCGGCGCACCTGGCCCTGCATGAAGGGGTGGGCGGAGAGCAGCGGTATTTCGGGCGTGGAGGTACCTTCGACGACGCCGAGGGCGAGCTCGGGCATGTCGGCGCCTTCGATGAGGACGCGTTGCACGAATTCGGGGACGCGATCGGCGGTGACGTTGGCGTAGAGGACGGTGCGCGTGCCGGCGGCGCTGCGCACCGTGAGCGTGGGTTCGAGCCAACAGAACCCCCATGAGCCTGTGACGGTGAGGTCCACGGCGAGGCCACGTTCGGCGATCACGTGGCGGAGGGCGTCGAGCGTTTCCTGGGCGCCGCGCGCGAGGGAGGAGGTGTCGAGGCAGAGGCGCACCTTCTGGCGGCCATCGTTGAGGGCGGCGGCCCAGCGCTCCCTGGCGGCGGCGATCACCTCTTCGAGGCGGGCGTTCACTCGCCCTCCCGGATAGCGCGCGCGAGACGGATGGCGGAGGCGATGCTGAGGTTGCCCGCGACCTGCCCGTTGACCCACACCTGGGGGGCTTCGTGACAGGTGCCGTTGCACTGGCCGAGGTGGAGGCCGTACCGCCCCTCGCCGTCCTGGGCGCCGAGGGGCAGTGCGAAGGTGTGTTCGATCGCCTGGCGGATGCGGTCGCCGCCGCGCAGGCGGCAGGCGGGGCCGCTGCACCAGGTGACCTCGGTGGCGGGGGGGCGGTGGGTGCGGTAGTCGCTGTAGTAGGAGACGGCGCCGAAGATGAGCGCGGGCGTGCTGTTCAGCTGGCGCGCGATCACCTCGATCGCCTCGCGGGAGATGTACCCGTACGCATCCTGGACTTTGTGCAGGGCGGGCATGACGTGGCCCTCGCCGGGCTGGAATTCAGCGACGAGGGCGCGCAGTTCGGCGGTCGTGGGCTCGGGGTGCATGGCGGCAAGCTCGCTTGTGAAATCCGGCACCATTATAGCGAGGGACGCCTCGTGCGCGCCGAGATCAGCGGGCCCGGACCCGCGGCGATTCCGCAGCAAACCCCCGTTCGGGCAGCCCGGCCCGCGGGAGCCCTTGCTCGCGCGCGGGCTACGGACGGGGCGACACGCGCTGAAGCCCGTCCACCGCGGCGACAGACTAGATGCGCGCGCCACGGGCGGCTTCGAGCGCGCGTGCGTCGTCATCGATCAGGGCGGCGGCTTTTTCGCCGAGGAGGATGCTGTAGTTCTGGCCGCGGTCTTCGGGATAGACCTGGGTGGTGTTGGCCAGGTAGAGGCCGGGGACGCCGGTGCGCATGTCGGGGATGGAGGCGGAGTAGTTCGTGCCGATGATGGGCTGGCCGCCGGGGTCTTTGAAGAACCACTTCTGGCGCACCCACGAAGGCTCGAAGGCGGGGTTGATGCGCCGGATGCCGGCCAGGTAGGCGGAGAACGCCCCTTCGGCATCCATTTCGAGGACGGGGTCGCCGGGGCTGGCGTAGTTGGAGAGGTAGACGACGTGGTTGCCGCCGTAGTCTTCGGGGTGCATGAAGTTGGTGTGTTCGACACAGGCGACGAAGGGCAGGTCATCGCCGATGCTGAGCCAGTACACCGGCGAGAGCGGCCTGGCGAGGGCCAGCACCAGGCAGGTGGCCCACTGGTAGCGCACGCGGTCGAGGACGGCGGCGTAGTCCATGGGCAGTTCGGGCGCGATCTTGCGGGTGATGATGTTGGGCGTGGTCATGAGGACGGAGTCGCAGGGATGCAGGCGTCCGCCCGCACGGATAGCGGTCACGGCGCCTTCTGCCAATTCGACGCGCTCGACGGGGCACTCGAGGTGAATCTGGCCACCGGCGGCCGTGATGCGCTCGGCGAGGGCGATGTAGTAGCGCCGGAAGGAGCCTTCGAGGTAACCGAGGGACTCCTTGGAGCCGCCGCCTTTGCGCGAGGCGAAGCGCAGATAAATCTTGCCCCAGAGCCAGACCATGCCCACGTCGTCTGCCTTGTCCGCGAACTTGCCACGCAGGAGCGGACCCCAGAGGGCGTTGTAGCCTTTGCGGCCGACGGCGCGCTCCATCCAGCGGCGGGCGGTGATGGGTTCGTACTTCTTCCAGCTGTGCTGGCGGCGCAGCCAGAGGGCGGCGAGACCGAGGCGCACGCGGCTGACCAGAGGCACGGCCGTGAACTTGAGCAGGTCGAGCGGGGTGACGAAGGGGTAGATGCGGCCGCGCACGAGGTGGGCGTTGCGGGGCTCTATCCAGCGCAGGTGGGGACCGAGGCCGAGCTCTTCGATGTAGCGCACGACGGCGGTGTCGCTCGTGAAGAGGTGGTGGTAGAAGCATTCCAGAGGGGTGCCACCGACGGGGAAGGTGACGACCTGGCCGCCGACCTCATCGCGGCCTTCGAAGATCTCGACGTCGTGGCCGCGTCCCTGCAGGACCCTGGCGGCGGCGAGGCCGAGGACGCCGGCGCCGACGATGCCGACCTTCATGGCGTCACGGGCTCCTCTTCGATATCGATGCGCGTGATGCGGCCGAAGGAAACGCCGAAGCTCCAGAGGAGGAACAGGCCAACGATGGTGGTGGGCACGAAGATCACGGCGTGCGACACGACCGCAAAGGCGCCGGCCAGGCCATCGGGCACGCCCGCGCCCACGAGCACGAGCTTGGCGGCCCATTCGAAGGGGCCCGTGCCGCCGAAGAAGGTGGGGATGATGATGGCCAGGTTGGCGGCGGCGAGCAGCAGGAAATAGTGCCCGAAGCTCACGCCCAGGTCGAAGCCGGCGCCGATGACGACGTAGGAGGAGGCCTCGATCGTCCAGGCGATGACGCTGAGCAGGGCCACGAGGGCGAGCGTGCGCCAGTCGTGGACAGAGCGCAGGGAGATGACGAGCTGGTCGGCGATGTGCTCGGCGCGGTGTTCGAAGCGCTCGGGAAGCACGCGCAGCATGCCGTGGATCACGCGCCGCGCGCGCTGTTCAGAGAGGGTGAGGACGTAGAAAGCGACGACAGCAGCGACGAAGAGGATGCTGGAGGCGATGGCGATGGCGCGCAATTTGGCATCTTCGAAGCCGACGATGGCGCCCGCGATGAGCAGCATGAGCACGAGCACGCAGCCATCGAAGAGCCGCTCGACGGCAATGGTGCCGAAGGTGGCCATACGCGAGACGCGCTCTCGGTCGCCCAGGACGTAGGCGCGCACGACCTCGCCCGCGCGGGCGGGGAGGAGGTTGTTCGCCACGTAGCCGATGATCGCATAGGGGAGCAAACGCCACGGGCCGATGGGCGCCACGGGACGCATCAGCACGGACCAGCGCAGGCAGCGAAAGACGATTGCCACGAAGAGGACGGCGATGGCGGGCGCCATGTACCAGTAGTTCACCTCTTCGAGCGCGGAGCGGATTTCGCCGGGGTGCGTCGCGCGGAAGAAGAGAAAAATGAAGAGGGCGCTGATAGCAACGCCGGCCCAGAAGCGGAAAGAGCGGAGCAAGAGGCAGGGCGCTCCCTTTGGTAGGACTGCATGGCGCGCAGGGGCGACTCAGGGGATGGGGAAGAGGCGCACGCGCTTGCTGCCGCCCTCTACCACCCACAGCTTACCATCGACCGTGGCGAGGATCCCGTAAGGCCGGCTTAGCGGCTCGTCCTCGGGAGCGATGGTGGCCGAGAGCGCGCCGGAGGGGGTGTACACACGCACCTGGTTCTGGCCGGGCAGGCCGACGGCGATGTTGCCGTTGGGCAGCACCTCCAGATACGGCTTGTCCTGCACGTCCTGGCCGCCCCAACCATCGACCTTGAAAGACGAGCGGAAGCGGCCTTCGCCATCGAGGACGACGACGCGGGCGTTGTACATGTCCGCCACGTACACGGCGCCGCCGGGGCCGATGGCGACGCCCACGGGCTCGCGGAATTCGCCTTCACCCGCGCCGTTCTTGCCGATGACGCGCAGCGATTCTCCCTGGCGGTTGAAGACGAGGAGGCGGTGGTTGCCGGTATCGGTGACCCAGAGGTTTCCCTGCGGGTCGAAGGCAGCGTCGCGTGGGCCGAAGAAGTCGAGGGGCCCCACGGGCCGCGAGAGGTCAGCCGCTTGCCCGAAGGCGAGCAGTGGCTGCAGGTTCCCATCGAAGAGACGGATGCGGTGGCCGAAGGTATCGGCAACGGCGACGGTACCATCGGGGGCGACGGCGAGGCCCCACGGCTCCGAGGCCTGTCGGACTCCGCCCTGCTCTCCCCGGACATCGGTGGAGGCGAGGAAATTCCCGGCGGGGTCGAACTTCTGCAGGCGGCGCGTGCCGTAATCGATGACGTAGAGGTTGCCGGCGGAATCGGCTTCGATATCCACGGGAGAGAAAAACTGGCCGGGTTGCGTGCCCGCGCCGCCAAAGGTGGGGCGCCCGGCGGAATCGGCTCGCGGCTTCGGCGGTTCGATGGGCTTGAGCGTGATCGTGCCCCGCGCCGGGTCGAAGTTAGCGGGGAAGAAAGCATAGGCATCGACGGAGCCGCAGGAATTGCAGGCCCGTTCGCCCATCTTGCCGCTCAGGGCGTCGGGGTCGTGGTCGCGCCAATAGTGGAACCAGGTGTCGAGCCAGCCGCCGCCGAAAACCCCGCTCCCGATGACGCGCCAGGTCTCGGGG
>JBPCLM010000115.1:0-6734 GCA_051003295.1 Tepidiformaceae bacterium
GGATCGAGGGGCGCCGCGAGGAAGCAGCGGCAGCGGTGCCGGATGAGATGGTGCTGAAAACGAACCTCATCGGCACTGATGACATGGTGCGGGAGCGCATCCGCGTACACCGTGGCGCCGGGGTGTCGTCGCTGCGGGTATCGCCAGAAGGCCGCACGCTGGGCGAACGGCTGGCCACCCTCGGCCGCTTCGTGGATCTGGTGCGCGAAACGGAGGCGGAGCCGGTCACGGTCTAAAGGGGGTTAGACGTTAGGGGTTAGACGTTCGTCGGCACGCCGGCTTCGTGGCGGGCGTGATCGTCGTAACGGGCGGCCTCGGTAGCCTTCGCCTCCTGTGCGCGCTCACGCTTCGACATCGCGGGGATGACTTCGCGCCCGAACAGGCGCAGCGACTCCAGCACCTTCTCGTTGGGGATGGTCTCGCCGGTGTTGATGAGGAAGGCCATGCGGTCGACGCCGACATCTTCCCACCACTTGAGCTGCTTGATGCACCACTCGGGGTCGCCGATGGGGGTGCCTTCGCGCACGGGGCCGGTGATATCGCCCGGGCGGTTGCGCAGGGGCGCGGCGCTGGAGTGGGCGTGGTACGCGGGCGACGGATAAATGCCCCCCACCCCCACCAGGTGCGCCGCACGCGTCATGAACTGCATCGCCATCATGCCGCCCAGGGCCTTGGCCTCGGCGTCATCCGCGCTGCAATACATCATGGCGACGCCGTTGACCTGCTCGTTCACGAACTCCCCGACGGGTTCGCAGGTGCGGATGGCGCGGCGGTAGTCCTTCACTATCTGCTGGTAGTCCAACGGCGTACCGAGGGTCACGCCCATCATGCCCATGCCACGCTCGCCCGCCTGCACGGCCGTTTCCGGGGATTGCACGGCCACCCAGAGCGGCGGGTGCGGCTTCTGGAACGGCTTCGGCAGGACGTTGCGCGGGGGGAAGCTGAAGTACTTGCCGTTCCAGGAAAAGTCTTCCGTCGTCCACATTTTGACGATGGCGCGGGTGCATTCGTCCCACATTTCCTTGGTGTCGTCTGGTTCGCAGCGGAAGGCCCCGAGCTCGGTCCAGGTGGCCGAGCGCCCGGTACCGAACTCAAGGCGGCCATCGCTCAGGAGATCGAGTGTGGCGGCGCGTTCGGCCACGCGGGCGGGGTGATTTACCGGCGGCAGCACGAGCGCGATGCCATGCCCGAAGCGGATGCGCTTTGTCTTCGCGGCACAGTAGGCGAGGAACACCTCCGGCGCGGAGGAATGGGAATACTCCTCGAGGAAGTGGTGCTCCACCTCCCAGCACTGGTCGAAGCCACACTCGTCGGCGGTCACCACCTGGTCCACGGCCTGGCGGTAGACGCGGTACTCCGACTGCTCGTCCCATGGCTTGAGGACGGAGTGTTCGTACATCAGCGCGAACTTCATGGGGCCACCTCGCCCGGTCAGGATGTCGAGTGGCCGGTTGGCTGTCAACTTTGTAAGCCCGAGGCTAACGACCTGTGCTAGCATGGCGCCCGCGGATTCTGCGGCAGGCCGCGCGCCGCGGATCAAGGAGCAGGCCGGTGCCCAAAATCGCCCTCGTCACGGATACGACCGCCGACATCCCGCCGGCCGTGGCGGCCGAACTCGGAGTGCGCGTGGTACCGGGCAGCGTGGCGTTCGCAGAGCACGCGTTTATCGATGGCGAACTGAGCGCGCGCGACTTCTTCGCGCGCATGCGGGGCGGTGCCGAGTTGCCGCGGCCGTTCGCGGTGCGCGAAGCGGCCTACAAGGCCGCATTCGATGCGGCGCTGGCGGACGGCAAGTCGGTTGTTTGCATGGTGATGCCGTTCGATGTGACGCCCTCGTTCACCACCGCGGCGGCCGCGATGCTCGCCATCGGGGAAGCGGGACAGGTGGACATCAAGATTACGAACCCCGGCGTGGCCTCGGCCGGGCTTTGCTCGCTCATCGTTTCACTGAGCGCGGGCGTCCAGGCGGGTTGGGATGTGCCCGAACTGCTGGCGCGCATGGACGAAGTCGAGCCGCGGTGCGACACGCTCTTCGTACCGGAAGACCCGTGCTGGTTGGGACGCGCGGGGCGCCTGCGCGCCATTGAGGAACGGCTCGGCGAAGTGGGCGGTGGCATTCCTATTGTGCGCGTGGGCACACGCATCACCGGGGTTGCGCTGGAGGCGAGCCCGGCCGAGGCTCTGCGCCGCGCGGCCGAGACCGCCGGCGCCCGTGCGGGCAAGGGCCAGCCGCTGGTCGTCACCATCGACCACGCCGCCGCGCCCGAGCGCGCGGAAGAAGCCGCCCGCCTGATGCGCGAACGCTGGGATGTCGCGCGCCTTATCGTCACCGAATTGAGCCCGGCGATCGGGACACAGCTTGGCCCGGGGGCCGTCGGCATTGGTGTCGCGCCCCTCGTGGTCCTTTAGGAGCGGCGCTCATGCCCGACCGTGGCCTGCTCGAACGCAACAGCATCCACCCCGGCAACCTGGGCGGCGCCACACCGGCGCCCTGGACGCTTCCCGGCGCGCGCTGGGCGCAACTTACCTATGAAGTGGCGAAACAGGCGGCCCTGGAGTCGTTGCCGGGCGATGTGGGGCGCCCTGTCCCCTGCTACGCACGCCTGTTGTTGCTCGATGCACCGCAGAGCCCGGCGGGGCCGTTCCGGCTGGCGGCGCTGATGGTCGGCGGCCGCTACCGCCTGATGCCGCGCAACGTGCTCGTCGAAGGCGTCGTCGATGGCCCGCTGGAGGCGTTCAGCGGGGCGTTCGGCTCGCCCTTTCGCGCCGGGCCGGTCTCGCTCGAACGCGCGGGCGCCGTGGTCGAGGGCGGCGTCGCGGTGGGGGGCGACTTGCTCGCGGAACTTCGTTTGCCCGCCCTCTACGCTATCGAACCGGGCATGCTGCGCTGGGATGCGTGGCTGGGCTACGCCGCCGGCGATGGCGTGGTGCAGCTCATCGAATACGGCCCTCGGCCGGAGCCGGAGGAGGCGTTCCTGAGCAAGAACGCTACGCTGGTCACACCCGCGGCGCTGCCCCGCAGCCACCTCTGGCGGCGCTTCCGCAACCTGAACACGATCTCCGCCTGCTACCTGGAAGGGGACCTGACGCTGACCGCGCCCGAGGTACAGCAGGTTATCCTGTAGGGCCGCGCAGGCGGCAGCACGGGTTGACCTTCTCGGAAGGGCGCGTGTTATGGTGCCGCGACGGGAAACGGGATGGCGGGTATGTTCAAAGCATCCCTCGTGGTGGTGGTGGCGGGCGCGTTGCTGGGCGCGGCGCTCCTGCTCCGCGGCCAGGGCGCCCAGGCGGCCACGGGGCCGTGCGGGACAACGCACGACGGGCTCAGCGCGGAGGAATCAACGTTCATCACTCTGATACAGCAGTGGCGCGACCAGAACCTGGGGAGTTACTCGGTGCCGCTCACGGCCTCGGGCCCGCTCAATCGCGCGGCGGCGTGGTTCGCGCAATACCAGGTCGATAACAAGAAATATGGCGGCCATGGCGACAACTACGGCAGAAATTGGGTGGACCGGGCGCGGGACTGCGGCTACGACACGTATTGGGCCGGTGGCAGCGGCGAGGGCGTTTACACCGTGCAGTCGAGCCAGCCGCTGAGCATCGGCCCTTCACAGGCGATCGCCGGGCCACCCGGCCAGGGCGTCACCTATCCCGGGAGCGGCGTTGGGATCGTCGCCAACCTCTCGTGGCCGGCGAAATGCGTGGGAGCAGCTGTGTATCGGAATACCGCGGGCACAATCGTGTCGTGGGTGGTGGTGATCGCCCAGTTCCCGGCCAATTCGCCGTGTCCGGAGGCGGGCGGAACCAGTGAGCCCACACCGACGCCCACAATTGCAACGCCCACTCCCACCATTACGCCAAGCCCGAGCCCGACGGCCTCGCCCACGCTATCGCCTACGCCCACCGCGACCCCCACCCCTACGCCCGCGCAGCGGCAGCGGGCGCTGGCCCCAAACGTTTCCAGCGGCGCCAGCGACTGAGCGCGCTTAGAACGAAAACGACGTCCAGGCCACGGAGCTCTCGATATCGGAGCCGAGCGTTGTCACTGCCAACACGCACACGAGCGCGATGCCCGCGAGAATGAGGCCATACTCGGCGAGACCCTGGCCGGTCTCGCCTTTCGTGGCCCGTGTCCGCCGTCCGCCGGGCGGCTGTTGTGTTGTACTGGCCATGCTTTCTTCCCCCGGTTGAAGTGTCCCTACGTATCAGTTCGGACGCTTGCCCCGGCGGGAACCGCGACACTGCGGTGGCCCGCTGGTAACTATTTAATCGGATTCGTGGGCGAGGGCGCTCGCGCAGGCGGCCAGCGAGGGCGGGTGATCGGTAATCACCGTCTCCGCGCCCAGGGCAAAGAGCGCGCGCAGCGTCTCGCGGGAGCTCTGCGGGCCGTCATCGCGCATCGTCCATGCCGAAAGGGCGATGCCGTGCTGCGCCAGCTCTAGCCCGAGCGGAAATCCGAGTGATGCCAGGTGCCGCAGGGTGCCGATATCGACCATCCACTCGACGGCCGCTGGCGCCAGGCCGAGCAGGTCGCGCAGGCGCGCCTCGCAGTAGTCGCGGGCGGTCGTGCCGGGGATCTGCGCGAGCGGGGAGTCATCCCACAGCCCGTGCAGCCCGAGGCGCGCGGGGATACAGGAAGTGGCCGGCCGGCCGGGCCAGTAGTGCCACCGCAGCGACGGGTCGAAGGCAACGGGGACCCCCGATTCGGCAATCGCGCGCAGGTTCCCGTGCGCCTGCGAACCGACGAAGCAGCGCCCGGCCAGCGGCATCAGCGCTTCGGCGAGGCGTTGCACCCGCTCCCTGGAGATCGGCGGCCGCAGCTTCAGATCGACCTGCAGGAATGTTCCGCTGCCGCGCACACGGTCGACTACTTCTTCGAGAAAGCAGAGGCGCGAGGCCCTGTCATGCAGGTATCGCAGCTCGCGGCAGCTAGCGCGTACGAGCGCGTCCACGGGGCCCACGCCTGTCGTCTCGGCGTCGAGTGCGGCATCGTGGAACACAAGCATCGAGTCGTCGGAGAGGAAGCGCAGGTCGATTTCGAGCCGTGGGGCACGGGCACGCACGCATTCGTCGATAGCGGCCAGCGAATTTGGCGGGAAGCGCCCGGAGAGCGTCGCGCGATGGCAGCAAAAAACGCGCTGCATGCCGTCGATGACCACGGCGAGAGCAGTCCCGGCGGCAGTGTCCACTGTTGGAAGAGTCGTCACGTCTGCGGCGAAGCGTAATGCCAACGGGCCTTAGGATCCGGCAAGAGTGCTCCCGGGTGGGCTCGCCCGGGGAAGGGCCGGGGGGAGGCTGGCGGGCGAGGTGCCGAGGGGCAGGGCGCCGGAGGGCGGCGCCGCGGCGAAAGCCTTCCAAATGTTGCGCAACATAGTGTTGAGTCCGCGCAATCGCGTGGTATACTCCCGCCCGACCCGTTTACGGGGGCCGCTAGCTCAATTGGCAGAGCAAGTGACTCTTAATCACTAGGTTGAAGGTTCGAGTCCTTCGCGGCTCACCATTCGCTGTTCCGTTCCGGTGGCCCACCCCGGTGGTCCAGCGGGCACTTTGTGGGGAAGTGTCGGAATTGGCAGACGAGCATGATTTAGGATCATGTGCCGCAAGGCGTAGGAGTTCGAGTCTCCTCTTCCCCACAACTCGAAAATCCTGAGAATTCGGGCAGAGCCGCCCACGCCGCCAACAGCGGCCCGGGCAAAGGAGGAGGGATGGCACTACTCGAGGTGAAAGACCTGCGTACGTACTTCTACACGCAGGAAGGGACCGTCAAGGCGGTCGATGGCACTTCCTACGTGGTGCAAGAAGGCGAGACGCTCGGCCTGGTGGGCGAATCCGGCTGCGGAAAGAGCGTTTCCGCGCTCTCCATCCTCAGGCTGATCCCCCAACCTCCCGGCAAGATCGTTTCCGGCGAAATCATCTTCCAGGGCCGGGACCTTCTCAAGCTCGACGAAGATGAGATCCGCAAGGTGCGTGGCAACGACATCGCCATGGTCTTCCAGGAGCCCATGACGTCGCTCAACCCCGTGCTCACGATCGGCCGCCAGATGACTGAGGCGCTCGAACTGCACATGGACCTGCACGGCAAGTCGGCCCGTGATCGCGCCGCCGAACTGCTGGAAATGGTCGGCATCCCGGAAGCGCGCGGCCGGCTCGATGACTATCCACACCAATTCTCCGGGGGGATGCGCCAGCGCGTGATGATTGCGATGGCGATGAGCTGCAACCCCAAGTTGCTGCTCGCCGACGAGCCCACGACGGCGCTCGATGTGACCATCCAGGCCCAGATCCTGGAAGTCATGAACCGCCTGAGCCGCGAGTTCGGCACGGCCGTCATCATCATTACGCACAACCTGGGCGTGGTGGCGCGCTATGCGGACCGCGTGAACGTGATGTACGCGGGGCGTGTCATCGAAATGGCGAACGCACACGAACTGTACTCAAACCCGAAGCACCCCTACACGGTGGGCTTGCTGAACTCCGTGCCGCGGCTCGATGAGACGCGCAAGGAAAAGCTCGTCCCTATCGAGGGATTGCCCCCGGACCTCGCGCACCTGCCGCAGGGCTGCACGTTCTACCCGCGCTGCGCGTGGCGCGTCGATCTCTGCAAGGAAGAATACCCGCCGTTCAAGCTCGTCGCCGAAAATCATTTCGCGGCTTGCTGGGAATCCGAGCGCCTCCACAGGGAGGCCGCAGTTGGTGCAGCAAGCTAGCAGCTCTACCCGGCAGCGAGTCGGGAC
>JBPCLM010000116.1:0-14411 GCA_051003295.1 Tepidiformaceae bacterium
CTCCTAACCACGGCGTAGAGCGATGCAGATGGTTCCGAGTTCAGATACAAGCCGACGATCCCCATTGCGCCCTCGGGATTGACCATGCGGCCTTCCACCCCAGAGACGAAGAGCCCGGTCGTCAGCGTCCCGGCAGCCACTCCGGGTTGGCAGATCAAGGGCTGGTAGGAACTTGTGCGGTCGCCTGTGATCCCGCAGGCATAGTCTTCGAAGGCGAGCAGACCCTGGACCCCGGCCACGTCCCGCGAGAGTACGGCGTCGATGATGCGGTCGAGCGCGGAGTCGCCGGTGCGCGCCGCCGGAGCATGCGTTGCGACGGGCGTTATCGGCGGGTGCGGAGTCGTCGCTTCTGAGGTCGGCTTCACCTTGGTCGGTTCTGGCGTTGGGGTTGACGACTGAGTGGCGACTGCGGTGGCCGTGGCTAAGGGAGCGGCGGGAGGCGAGCCGGAGCATGCCGCAAGGGCCAGTGCCAGGGCGAAGACGGCTATTCCGAGCGGCAGCCCACCACTCGCGAATCTCACCTGGTAACCGCGTCCTCCGACGGTGGGTGCCCGTTCGGATAGCGTTCCAACATATCCCAGCCAGCCCCCCGCTTTACGGCAGCGGCAAGAAGGTTGGGATCCTCGGCGTACTTTGCCGGCATGTAGACTGCCGACGCCACGCTGCCGCAGGTATGCTGTCCCTCGTCGCAGCGGAACGCGAATGGCACACGCAAGAAGTCCTGGGTGCCGACGGCGGCCGCGAAGTCATCATCCGGGACCACGAAAAGGATGATGTTGAAGGGGAGGTCCTCCTCGATGGCGCCCTGACGGACGGCGTGACCCTGGCGGAGGGCAGCTACATCCATCGCCACGAAGCCCTGGCCGCAATCCGAGCTGAATCTCAGGTCTCCCTTCACGGGGCCACCCGGGGACGCACCGGCATCTCTCGACTGTTGGTTGAAGAAGGCGTCGTGGCTTTGCTTCAACTCACCTTCCATCCCTTCCAGGGAGCGGACCGCGTCGGGGGCGAGCGACGCGCTGAGCCGAGCGTCGGCGGCTATGCAGATCGAGAGAAAGCCGGGGGCGGTGTCTGTCCCGGCGCCGGGAGACGATAACAGGAACCAACCGGTCCCCAGCAGGGCCACGCAAACCGGCAGTACCAGGATCCGTGCCACGAGCCTGGGGTTCCAAATTCGACTCTTCATCACATGCACCTTGCTCCTTGAGGCTGACGAACGCTTGCGTGGGCTTCAGTGCTGCGGCATCAAATTGTTGACAACGGACGTCTTGTCGGCTGGGTATGGAGTAAGTATATACACACCCGACGGGCAGCGATATGGCTCGTAGAATTGGTGCATCACACTGTAGGGAAACCCGATGCACAGAGTATCGAACGGATCGTACAAGCCGAACGCGTGCCCTAGCTCATGGTTCAACGTTGCGGTAGCAGAGGGTGATGTCAGTGCGTACATATGATCTCGCCTCAGCCAAAGGCGGGCCTGGAAGTGGTCTTTGATCGCTCCCGACTGCTGCCAGACTTCGTAGGCGAAGTTGACGCAAGAGGCTGAGCCACAGTAATAGGGAGACGCGTCTTCGACAACTGAGATCCGCATCTCGATCCATTCCATATCCGGCCAATAGCCTTCGCAATAGCCCGACGTGGCCCACTGATCGATCTTATAGTTCCCCGTGCCGTCCCAGCCCACATCGTACATCTTATTGATCAGGAACTGTCGAAACTCGCTATCGGAGATGTATCCCTCTACAAAGGACTCGGCACAGAAGTCCTCGTCGTACCCGCCATGGCCCGGGGTGGCTATGTGCATTGTGTTGATGTGTAGCCCGTCGCTCTGCGGGTGCGGGTGGGTAGCACTAGCCCTCGTGGCAAACTGGGCGGCGAGCCCAAAGAGCACCAGGACCGTCAGAGAGAGAGAGAGAGAAAGAGAGAAAGAGAGAGTTTGTTTTTCGTCACGGCGGGTGCTCCTCGGCGGGTTGGCGCTTCCCCGGCTGATCGATTATACGCCAGGCGCGGCCGGCCGGATGCACTCCGCGGCGCACTGCGCCGTTCGTACCATGCGCTATGGGGCGTTCGTACGCTTCCGTGGGGGGAGGTGCGTTGCTATGATCGCCAGCGGCATGCGGGAATCCCGCCAGCCACGGTAGTTACGGCCCGGCCCCGCTCTTCATTACGCCGGATGAACGACTGCCCACCACCACCCCGCGCGGGCGGGAAGGAGAAGGACGTTGGGCAAGATAAACGTTGCCATCATCGGGGTGGGGAACTGCGCTTCCTCGCTGGTCCAGGGCGTCGAGTTCTACAAGAACGCCGAAGCAGGCGATGTCATCCCCGGGCTCATGCACCCCGTGCTGGGCGGATACCACATCAACGACATCGAATTCAAAGTCGCGATCGATATCGACGCCGAGAAGGTGGGCAAGGACCTTTCGGAGGCGATTTTCAGCGGCCCCAACAACACCCTCAGGTTCAGCGACGTGCCCCACGCGGGCGTGACGGTCGAACGGGGCATGACGCACGACGGGCTGGGCAAGTACCTGAGCCAGGTGATCACGAAGGCGCCGGGGGGCACGGCGGACATCGTCGGGCTACTGCGCGACAACAAGATCGACGTGGTCATCAACTACCTGCCCGTCGGTTCTGAGGAGGCGACAAAGTGGTACGTCGAACAGACGCTGGCGGCGGGCTGCGCATTCATCAACTGCATCCCGGTGTTCATCGCGCGCGACCCGAACGGCTACTGGCCGCGGCGCTTCGAAGAGGCGGGCGTGCCCATCATCGGCGACGACATCAAGAGCCAGGTAGGGGCGACGATCGTGCATCGCATGCTCACGCGGCTGTTCGCGGACCGTGGCGTGCGCCTGGACCGCACGTATCAGCTGAACTTCGGCGGCAACACGGACTTCCTCAACATGCTGGAACGCGAGCGGCTGGAATCGAAGAAGATTTCGAAGACGAACGCGGTCACGAGCCAATTGGACTTCGAGATGGCGCCCGAGAACGTGCACGTTGGCCCGAGCGACCACGTGCCGTGGCTGCTGGACCGCAAGTGGTGCCACATCCGCATGGAAGGGACGACGTTCGGCAACGCGCCGCTGAACCTGGAACTCAAGCTGGAGGTCTGGGATAGCCCGAACAGCGCGGGCGTTGTGATCGATGCCGTGCGCTGCGCGAAGCTGGGGCTCGACCGGGGGCTGCGCGGGCCGCTGCTGGCGCCCAGTTCGTACTTCATGAAGTCCCCACCGGTGCAGTACCACGACGACCGGGCACGCGATGCCGTCGAGGCCTACATCGTCGAAGGTTAGGGGATGCAGTACCGCCTCTGGCAGGTGGTGAGCGCTATCGTGCAACGCATGCCGCTGCGAGCGAGCTACGCCGTGGCGACGGTCATCGGCGTGGCGGCTTTCTACGGCTGGCCGCGGGGCCGGCGGGCGCTGGCCCGCAACTACGGGCACGTCTTGCGGGAGGCTTCGCCTGCGGAGAGGCGGCGGGTGGCACGGCGGTCGCTGGTCAACTACTGCAAATACCTGGCGGACTTCGCGCGCTTCCCCGCGCTTTCGGCAGAGGACCTGCGCGCGCGCGTGAAAGGGGAAGAGACATGGAGGAGCCTCGATGGGGCGCTTGCCCGCGGCCGGGGGGCGATCATGGTTTGCACGCACTTCGGCAACTGGGACCTGGGCGCAGGGGCGGCCGCCGCGCGCGGCTATTCCGTTGCCGTGGTGGCGGAGACGTTCGCTGATGCGCGGCTCGACGGCATGGTGGTGGCATCGCGCAGGCGGCTGGGGGTGCGCGTGTTGAAGATGGAACGGGCTGCGCCGTCTATCGTGCGAACGCTGCGCAACAATGGCCTGCTCGCGCTCCTCATCGACCGGCCGATGGCCGGCGACGGGGTGCGCGTGCGCTTCTTCGGCGAAGAAGTGGAGGTGCCGGCGGGGCCCGCGCGGCTGGCCCTGGCAACGGGCGCGGCGGTGGTGCCGGCGGCGTTGCCGCGCATCGACCAGAACGGGCCCGAGGTCGCCACGCTCGCCGACTTCACTGTCACGGCCGTGCGCACGGGCGACAGCGAGGCCGATGTGCGGGCTCTGACGCAGCAGATCATGGACGCACACGAACGGTTCATCCGCCGCTACCCTGATCAGTGGTACATGTTTCGGGAGATGTGGCCGGCTCCGCGAGCCGGCAAGGGATGAGCAAACTCTGGTGGCTCAGGTTGTGCGCGCCCATCGTGGGGCGCTTGCCGGCGGTGTTCTACCCGGTGGCCTCGGCCATCGGGCGGGCGGGCTGGCATATTCGGCCGCGCGCGCGGGGGGCGATCTTGCGCAACCTGCTCCCGCTTTGCGATGGGGACAAGACGCGCGCGCGGCGCGAGGGCGTGCGCGCCTACCAGAATGCGACGCGCTACTGGGTGGACCTGGCGACGCTCCCCTACCGCGACATGACGCGCTTCGACCGTGACCACCTGGACATCCGCGATGCGGAGCGGTTGGCGATCCTGCAGACGATGACGCCGATCATCGTTGTGAGCGCCCACACCGGGAATCCTGAGCTGGCTGTGCAGGCGCTGACCAACCGCGGGCGGCACTACGTGGCGCTGGTCGAGCCGCTGCGGCCGCCAGCGTTCGCGCGTGAGCTGCTGCGGCTGCGGTCGTCCGGCGGAGGAGCATTCTACGAAGCGGGGTTCGCGGGGCTACGGGCGGCGGTGGGGGCGCTGCGGGAAGGCGGGACGCTCGGCATCCTGGGGGACCGCGACATCCAGCAGAGCGGTGTGTGCGTGACGCTTTCGGGCCGCTGTGTGCGGCTGCCGGCGGGCCCGTGGGAGCTCGCCCGCCGCACGGGCGCGACGGTGCTACCGATCTTCTCCGCACGCGTCCACGCCGACCGCTTCACGTTGTACGTTGAAGAGCCACTGAAGGTTGCGCGCACGGCGGATGCGGAGGGGGACATTGGCGAGGCGGTCGAACGCTGGTCGCGACTCCTGGAGACGAACTTGCGCCGCGATCCCGGGCAGTGGGCGGTGCTCGAAGACTTTTGGAAGGTCCACGCCTGTGGCCCGAGCTGACCTGCACATCCACAGCAGGTATTCCGATGGGCTCGCCCCGGTGAGCGCGATACTGGCGCGAGCGGAGGAGTGCGGACTGGACGTCATCGCCGTGACCGATCACGAAGACGCGAGCGGGGGACAGCGCGCACGCGAGCTGGCCTCGCGAACGGGTTCGGTCGTGCGGGTAATCGTGGGGGCGGAGGTGACGACGCTGCAGGGCCACCTGCTGTGCCTGTTCATCGAGACATCGCCGAAGAGCTTCCGTTCGGTAGAGGCGACGCTGGAGGCCGTCCATGCCCAGGGCGGGCTCGCCGTGGCGCCGCACCCGATGAGCTGGCTCACGCGCTCGCTGAGCGAGCGGACGATCGAGCGCATCCAGGCGCGAGCGGAGCCGGGCCTCACGTTCGACGCCATCGAGACGGCGAACCCGAGCCCGGCGGGGCGGCTGACAAGGGCGCGGACGCTCGTGGCGAATGAGGGGTGGCGCCTGCCCGTCACGGGCGGCAGCGATGCCCACCACCTGCCCCACGTGGCCACGGGTTGGACGGAGTTCGGCGGCAGCGGCGAGGCGGACTTGCGCCGGGCAATCGTGGCCGGGACGACAACGGCGGCGATGACCCGCTATCCTTCGCTGCGCGACGTCGGCCTCGGGCGCACCGCGCTCGGTCTCGCGTGGGGTTACTGCGCGACACCGCGGAAAATGCTGCGCGCCGCACCCGGCCACTGGAGGCGTCCGTCGTGAGAATTGCGCTGGTTTCGCCCTACGATTGGTGTGTCGAGGGCGGCGTGAACGCGCACATCACGCACCTTGCTTCGGCCTTCCGGGGCTGGGGGCATGAAGTCACGATCTTCGCGCCCGCTTCGAGCCCGACGACTGTCGCGGGCGAGGTGGTGGTGATGGGGCGGCCACACCGCGTGCACGCCAGCGGCAGCGTGGCGCGCATCACGTTCGCCTGGAAATCGCCGGCCGTGAAGGAAGCGCTTGCGGCGGGGAAATTCGATGTTGTGCACCTGCACGAACCGCTCATGCCTCTGCTCCCGTACCATTTTTTGCGCTACTCATCGGCCGCGAATGTGGGCACCTTCCACGCCGCGAAGGATGGCGGCAACCGCATGTACGGGTACACGCGGCCCTTCGCGCGGCGCTGGTTTCGCAAGCTCGAAGGCAAGATCGCGGTATCGCCCGCAGCCGCGCGGCTCATCGGCCGCTACTATTCGGGGTACTACAACATCATCCCCAACGGCATCAACTACAGCCACTTCGCCGGCGAAACAACAGCCCTGGAAGAGTTCGCGGACGACCGCTGCAACATCCTCTTCGTTGGGCGGCCGGAGAAGCGCAAGGGACTGAAGTACCTACTGCGGGCCTACATTCGCCTCCATGAGCGGGGCGAACGAGTGCGGCTGATCGTGGTCGGGGCGGGTGATTTTTCGCGCTACGAACGGTTGATGGCGCCTTTTCCGGGGGTCGTCTTTCGCTCGAATGTGCCCTACGAAGCGCTGCCGCGCTACCACCGCAGCGCGCACATCTTCTGTTCGCCGGCCACCGGGAACGAAAGCCAGGGGATCGCGCTGCTCGAGGCGATGGCTTCAGGGTTGGCCGTAGTTGCGAGCAACATCGAAGGTTTCGCGGGGGTGATAACGGACGAGCAGGAGGGCTTGCTCGTGCGGCCCAAAGACGACGAGGCCCTCGCCGCGGCGATCCTGCGCCTTTCGCGGGACCCACAGCTGCGGGCACGGCTCGGGGCGGCCGGGCAGGCGCAGGCGGCGCACTACAGTTGGGATAGCATCGCGCGTCGCGTGCTTTCCTACTACGAGCGCCTTCTCTACGAACGCCGCCAGGTGGCCGAGGTTCGTCTCCTGCGGGAGCACGCGCAACCCGGGGCGGCCGGCTAGGGGATGCCGAGGGTCAACCTGCTGCCGGGGCGTGCCCCTCCACGCATCGCGGAGCCGGTGGGGCGCGCGGTCGCGCGTGCGGGCATCACGCCGAACATGGTGTCGCTGTTCGGGTTCGCGGGGAACGTGCTCTGCGCGTGGCTCATCACGCGCGAACAGCTGCTGGCGGCGGGGATCATCTACCTGGTGTTCAGCGCGCTCGATTTTGTCGATGGGGCCGTCGCGCGGGCGACCAACCAGGCGAGCCCCTACGGCGCCGTCCTTGATGCGGTGCTCGATCGCGCGAGCGAAGCGGTGGTGCTCGGGGCGTGCGCGTCGTATTTCGGCGGGCGTGGGGAGAACGTGCAGGCGGGCGTCGCCTATGCGGCACTGTTCGGGAGCGTGGCGGTGAGCTACGTGCGGGCGCGCGCCGAGGTGATGGGGCTGGCGCTGCGCGAAGGGTTGTTCCGCCGCCAGGAGCGGGTCGTGCTCCTGAGCCTGGGGCTGGTCTTCAACACCCTCACCGTGGTGATCTGGGTGCTCGCTGTGCTATCGAACCTGACGGCGTTGCAGCGCTTTTTCCTTGCGTGGCGTGGGCTGAGGAAGGAAGCCCTCACCCCCGACGCCTCTCCCGCCGCGTCGGGAGAGGGGGGCTGAGGGCGTCCCGGGGGCAACCTGGACGCTTACTCCGGCGGAGGGCGATTACTTTCGATGGGTGAGGTCACGGCGGCGGCGGAGCGGCCGCGGTTCGCGGACATCATGCGCGAGACGAGGAAGAACATGACGGCCGCGAGCGCGAAGAGCACGGCCAGGCCGATAGCGCCCACAACGACGAGGTTGAGGCCGGCATCGTCGTCTGACTGGTTGGCGGCGCGTTGCTGAGGCCGGGGTGTGGGTGCGACGGTGGGGGCCGCCTGCCGCGGGCGCTGAGTGGGCGCGGCCGTGGGGGCCGCGCGCGGCGCCGAGCCTGCGGCTGCCAGGAACTCACGTTCGAATCCAGTCAGGTCGAAGCCGTACGTGTCCTTGAGCGCCTGGTCGAATCGGGTGCCGCCTTTGATGGTGGCGAAGAATTGCGCGAACTTCGCGGGCCCGGCCTTGTCGATGAGGTGTTTGACCATCGCGTACGACTGGCCGTAGAAGAGGTTGACCGTGGAGGCGTCCGAGGATGCGGTGCCCATCTGCGCGAAGGGCAACAGCCGGTTCGCGCGTGCGGCTGCTTCGAACACATCAACGTAGTCGGCGCCCGGGTCGGCCTGGGCGTAGACAGCGGTGCCCTCATCGAGCCAGGACGGCAGCTTACCGAGCGGCCCCTCACCGGCGGCTTCGTTGAGGATGTGGCCGAATTCGTGCCGTAGCGTATCGGTGCGGTCGGAACTGCCGCAGGCCTGCGGGATGACGAGGACGATATCGTTCGTGACCTTGGTGCCGCAGGTGACGACGGCCGCATCGAAACGCCCCCCGCTGCCCTGCTTGGCCTGTTCGAGTTCGCTTTCGACGGCGAAGAGGACGACGCGCACGGGGAGCTGCTTGAGCGTGGTGTTGAACAAATCGCGGCCGATGCGCTGGTAGGTCTCTTCGCCGGCGCGCAAATAGGTGTTGGCGACCGCCTGGCGGTTGCCGTAATAGTGCACCACCATGAACTCGTTGCTGATGGACTGCCATTCGTGGCCGGTGGGCAGGAAGAGGAAACTCTGGTCCGCGGAGCGCGAAGTGGTCCCGTCGGCGGTGGTGATCTCCCAGTGGTAGACAAAGTCGCTGCCGACGGGGATGTAGGCGCTGCCGCTGTTCACATCGACGACCACGGACGTGCTCACGGAGGTCCCGCGTTTCAGTTCCATGGGCTTGCCGATGGCGCTGGTGTTGCGTCCTCTGACGGCGAAGCTCAGCGTCACATCGGTTATTTCGCTCGCGGCGGTGGCTTCGAGCTTGAACGTGAGCGTGCGCGGGAATCCGTTCTCTACCGTGGAGGCAACGACCTCCGCATCGGCGAAAACCGTGGCGGGCGCCAGCATCGCCAGGAGCATCAGCGGTGTGAACGCCACCGCCACCCGTGCTATCGCCCGTCTCATGCGCCCTCACCCACGCGCGACTTCAGATAGGCCTCTATGAACGCGTCGATTTCGCCATCGAGTACGGCGGTCGTGTCGCTGGTTTCGAAGTCAGTCCGCAAGTCTTTGACCATCTTATACGGGTGCAACACGTAGTTCCGAATCTGGTTGCCGAAACTCATGTCCACGTGCTGGCCCTTTAACCTCGCCTTTTCCTCTTCGCGCTTGAGCAGTTCGATTTCGAGCAGGCGCGATTCGAGCACCTTCATGGCGCTCTCGCGGTTCCTCCCCTGGGAACGCTCGTTCTGGCAGGTGACGACGATGCCACTGGGTATGTGCGTCAGGCGCACAGCGGTGGAGTTTTTCTGCACGTTCTGACCGCCAGCGCCGCTCGACCGGAACACGTCGATGCGCACGTCATCGGGGTTCACGGTCACCTCGCCGGTCGATTCCACTTCGGGGAGGACTTCGACCTTGGCGAAGCTGGTGTGGCGCGAATGGGAAGAATCGAAGGGGGACTGGCGCACGAGACGATGCACGCCCCGCTCGCTCTGCAGGTAACCGTAGGCGTACGCGCCTGCGATTTCGATGGTGGCGCTCTTGATGCCGGCTTCTTCACCTTCGGTCACATCGAGCACATCGGCGCTGAAGCCGCGCCGCTCGGCCCAGCGAAGGTACATGCGAAACAGCATCTCCGCCCAATCCTGGGATTCGGTGCCACCGGCGCCGGCATGGACAGCGAGGATTGCGTTGCGCTGGTCGTATTCCCCGGAGAGCTGCAGCTGGAACTCGAGGTCGTGGAGTTGGCGCTCGAGCACGGTGAGCTCGTGGCTGGCGGCTTCGGCGATCGATGAATCATCCTCGGCGAGTGCCAGTTCCAGGAGGTCGACAACATCGCTCGCGCGGCGCTCCAGGTCACGCCAGGTGGCCACGCGGTCGCGCAGAAGCGCGAGCCGCTGCATGGTCTCACGAGCGTGCTCCGGGTCCTCCCAAAAGTCGGCTTCGCCAGACTGGGCCTCGAGGCGGGTTACGGTCGCTTCGTCGGCAGCGATGTCAAAGTCGCACCAGGATATCGGAGATGCGCGTGCCGAGGGCCCGGGCGAGCGAAAGCAGGTCTTGCATGGGATGAGTGTCCCACAGGGCCCCGCTTCGGGGTACGCACTGAACTCAGGCAGGGAGCCAGAACAGGTTGGCGGCGCGCATCACCTTGGCGGCGCGGCCCACTTCGAAGAGATATTCGAGGTGCGCCAGGGTCTCGCCGACGGCGGCGCGCTGCATGAACGGCTCGAAGTCGGCAAGGCGGCCGGTGGCCCATTCGACCCTGCCTGCGACTTCCCAGGCGGTCGAGCCGCCGCGATCGATGCAGCGTTCCATTTCGTCGAGGCGCATCACGTGGTGCTCTTCGATTTCGATGATACACTCCTTCAGGTCGCGGACTTCGAATTCGTGAGCAGGCAGCACCCATTCGACATCGAGGTCGACGAGTTTTTCGAGCGAACGCATGTAGTCGCCGAGGGGGCTGCCGTGGGTTTGGGCGTGAATGGAGACGTTGGGCGTGATCGTGGGGAGGATGTGGTCGCCGGTGAGGAGGATCTTGCGGTTGGGTTCGTACAGGCAAATGTGTCCGGGGGAGTGGCCGGGCGTCCAGATGACCTCGAAATCGAAGTCGCCGGCCTTGATCACTTCGCCGCCCTTGAGGGAGGTATCGGGCAGCACGGCAGCGACCATACCGAGCATGCCCATGGAACCCATGGACATCGCGGGGCTATCGAGCGGGGGCACGCCGTTCATCTGCATGAAGCGGGACATGTCTTCTGTGAGGCCCTTCGGCGCCAGGTAGCGGGCGGTAATGACCTCGGCGTCTTTTTCGTGGATGACCACATCGCAGCTGGAGAGCTGCTTCAGGCGACCCGCCATCCCGTAGTGGTCGGGGTGGACGTGGGTGATGACGAGCTTCGAGATCTCGGTGGGGTGGGTGCCGTGCTCGCGCATGCCTTCTTCGAGGGCGGCGTAGGCGCTATCGGTGTTCCAGCCGCAATCGACGAGCACGGTGTCGCCGCCATCGCGGATGAGGTAGGGGAGGACGTAGGGCAGCCCCTTGGTGACGCGCGGGTGCTCTTCGAGTTCGACGCGGAGGCGCTTCGCATCTTCGAAGGTGAACTGTGGGAACGGCGTCAACAGTTGATAGATGCCATCGAGGACTTTCACGGATTCCACCCTCACGACGCTCGCCGTCCCGTTGGGGTTGGCGGCCGGGCCATCGTACGGATTCAGCGGGCGGGCGGCAAAGGGAGCTAGTGGAGCAGGATCGGCTGAGCCCCGGCGGTGAGCGGCCAGGCTTCCCCTGTACGCGTATCCATGACCCAGCTCAGCAGGAAGCCCCGCTGGCCGTCGAACTCGCCAGTGGTGAAGCTGACGAGTCCCACACCTTCGACCTTCAGTCCGATGATGGAGAACAACGGGAAGACGCGCCGCGTACCATCGTTCCGGTCAACTTTCAGGGCGCGCGCAGCGACATGCCCAGCGCGGCCTCGAGCTCTTCGAGCCCGCTCAGCGTCTCATCGACCTTGATCGTGTACATGCCGAGCGCGCGGGCGGCCTTGAGGTTGATGCCGAAATCATCGAGGAAGATGGCCTCCCGCGGGGGGACGCCGAGCGCCGTGCAGGCCATTTCGTAGATGCGCGGGTCCGGCTTGCGCAGGCCGACTTTGGAGGATTCGATGACCACTTCGAAGAGCTGGTCCAGCTGGAGCAGGGCGGCGGGACGGGAATCATCGCGCGAGACGTTGTTGGTGATGCAGGCGAGGGCGACGCGGCCCTTGAGCGCGCGCACGGCGGCGACCATCTCTTCGCGGACGGTAAGAGCCGGGAAGAAGGCGCCGAGGAAGGCGTGCCCATCGACGGTGAAGCCCGAGCCCAGGCATTCCTGTTCAAAGTCGCTCACGAATTCGTCCTGGGTGCAGGCGCTGGTCTCCCAGCGGGACCAGGCGCCTTCGGTGGCGCTCAGGAGCCGGCCAATCGGTTCCCAGGCGAGACCTTTCTGCGCGGCGTAGGACTTCAGGCCGGTGTTCGGCGAAGCGGTAAGGACGCCACCGATATCGAAGATGGCCGCACGGAAGGGCGGGCGGGGAGATGGAACGCTCATCAGGTCAGCCTCGCAGGAGGGTGAGGATGTTCAGCCAGCGCGCCGCGGGCGGGGAAGTTTGGCCATGCTCCACGAAGCCGCCGGTCAGCCGAGCCGTTTAGGGAACGGGTTCACTCAGAATGTCGAAGAGCTTGTGGCTCTTGAGGTAGGGGTTGTCCTTGTAGCTCGCATAGCTTTCGCCGCGGTGGCCGCGGGTGAAGTTGTCGGAAGTGATCCAGGCTTCGAAGGCGGCTTCGTTTTGGAAGCGGGTGAGTACGACGTATTCACCGCGGTCCGGCAAGGCCACGAGTTCGGTGCTGATGAAGCCGAGGAAGGTATCGACGGCACCGACGCGGTTTTTCCAGGTTTGTTCGAAGCCGGCACGCGCTTCCGGTGGGAGGGAGATAGGGAAGTAGGAGAGGACGGCCATGGGAGTGCCTCCATGTGATGTGTTTCACAAGGGTAGCGCACGGGGAACGATGGCGCAGGGCGGCGGGCATGGAGCAGGGGTGTGAACAGCGGCGGTTCCCGGGTAGACTGGCGTAACCAAAGCCAGCGGCCGTAAGGGGCGGTTCGCATGGTGGGCACTCGCCCGGCGGGGCCAGGCGGGAATCCAGCAGGGGGAGTGCACGGTGTCCCAGGGCGTCCGCTTCTGCACCGCTCCGGACGGCGTCCAGCTCGGCTACTCCGTCATCAATGCCGGGCGGCCGCTGGTGATCGTGCCCGGGTGGCTCATGAGCCCCGAGGCGGACCGGCGGCGGCTCATTGGCCGCGATTTCTGGGAGGACCTGCCGGCCGGCTATCGGACTATCACCTATGACCGGCGGGGGATCGGCGTTTCAACGCGCGAGGTAAGCGACATCTCGCCTGAGCGGCAGGTCGACGACCTGCTCGCCCTCGCCGACCACCTCCGGATCCCGTCCTTCGACCTGTGGGGGTTCGGCGACGGCGGCGCGGTGTGTATCGCGTTCACCGCCCAGCACCCCGGGCGGGTGACCAGCCTGGTGCTGCACAACCCATGGGCATGGGGCGAGCAGATCGGCTCGCGGGAGGCGGCGACGGCGATCGCGGATCTCATCCGGGCGGATTGGGGCTTCGGGAGCCGGGCGCTTGCCGAGATCCTCTACCCGAAGGGCCCGCTCGAGGCCCAGGAATCCTCCACCAAGGCCATCCGGGAGACGCAATCGCCCGAGATTGCGACGCGCTACATGCTTTCCTGTTTCGAGGTGGATGTCCGGGACTGGCTCGGCAAGCTTGCCCTGCCCGTCCTAGTCATCTCATGCCAGGGACCGGGACGGCGCCCGGTCGTGCCGGTCGAGGCCTCGCGGGCGGTCGCAGCAGGCATCCCCGGAGCGCGCTTTGCTGAGTACGAAGTGAGCGCTCCCTGCCCTTACTTCGAGTACCGGATGTACCAGGGCCTGGTGCGGGAGTTCCTGGCCAACGGCACGCGCGAGATGCCGCTCCACCCTACGCTGAGCCGGCGCGAGGTCGAGGTGCTCCGGCTCGTCGCCCAAGGCAAGACCAATGGGAAGATCGCCGAAGCTCTGGTCATCTCGCCTGCTACAGCCGCCCGGCACGTCCACAACATCCTGGCGAAGACGGGCTCGGCGAACCGCGCCGAGGCGGTCCTCTACGCGGCGCGGCACTCCCTCGTGGGCTGACCGCCGGGCCTGCATCCAGAGTGCCCTAACAAGTTCTTGTTACCGAGGCCGCTTCCGGCCGCAAATCCACCCGGAAAATGGCGATTACTGCTGACGCGGGACCCCGTCGCGGACTCTTACTGTCGTCGTGTCCTTCGCGTGACCGAAGCGACGACATCCGAGGCCGGTCCCTTGTTGGAGGAATGCGCATAGGCCACTGCCCCTTCGAGAGATCCGGTTCACCACTACTCCACCCAGAGAATAAAGGAGAAACACAATGAGACTACTGATTTCGGCCGCGTCACTCGGCGCCATCCTAGCGGCCGGGCTCGCATTGCCCGGCGGGGCGGCCGCCCACGGCGGGGACAACTCGACGTGCGCGGGCATCCTCGGCGGCATCCACGTCCACGGCGACCATGTCATCCGGGATTACGTGAAGGGGGACGATGGCGTAGTGGGGCACGGCGAGGGGGCCGCGGTCCCCGGCGGGCCGGGCCCTGGCTTCCACTTCACCATCGATGGGTTGGCGCCCGGGGCCTCCTTCTGCAACGAGCAGGCCCACCCCAACGGCTTCGACACGCCGGAGAACCTGCCGACGCCGGGCAAGCCCGGCTAGCAGGCACGAGCCACGGCGCGGCGCCGCCGGTGGCCCCCACCGGCCGGCGCTGCCGCGCCGGGCTCAGAGC
>JBPCLM010000117.1:0-6427 GCA_051003295.1 Tepidiformaceae bacterium
GCTGCTTTCGTCGGCATCGGCGCCTTCAACCGCACTGTCGATGACCAGCTCGCACGCAAGCTGCGCGAGTTGCGCAACCCGAACGACGGCGAAACGCGCAGGTTCTATGAAATCGTTGTTGCCCCGGGCTACGCGCCCGAGGCCCTCACCGTGCTCAGGGGCAAGTCGAAGGACCTGCGCATCCTCGAAGCCGAACCGCGCCGGCCCGGCGGCCGCGTCTTCCGCCAGGTCGGCGGCGGCTGGCTGGCGCAGGAAAGCGACGATCGTACGCCCGCGGAGATAGAGTTCCGCACCGTCACGAAAGAGCAGCCAACAGCCGGGCAGTGGGAGGACGTCCACTTCGCCTGGCGCTGCGTCAAGCACGTCAAGAGCAACGCCATCACCGTCGCGAAGGATGGGCGCCTGCTCGGCATGGGCAGTGGGCAGCCCAACCGCGTGAAGAGCGTGCAGATAGCCATGGAGAAGGCGGGCGATGAAGTGCGCGGCGCCACCCTCGCCAGCGACGCCTTCTTCCCCTTCGCCTGGGGCGACTCGATCGAGAAAGCCTGCCAGGCGGGCGTGGCTGTCATCGTCCATCCCGGTGGCAGCCTGCGCGACCAGGACGGCATCGACTGCTGCAACCAGTACGGCGTGGCGATGGTGCTGACCGGCACCCGTCACTTCCGCCACTGAGTCCCGCGAGCGGCGCGCGTATACTGGCCGTATGTCCACCGCGACCCGCGTTTCCCTCGATGTGTTCCTCGCCATGGAGGAGACGAAGCCATACCTCGAGCTCATCGATGGGGAGGTCGTGCCCAAGGCCATGCCGAACGACAACCACGCCGCGCTCGTCGCCGAATTGCTCATCGAGCTTGGGAACTATCTGCGCACATCCAGAGAAGCGCTTCTCCGTACTGAACTCCGGCATCTCGTCCGGGAGGAGCAGAGGGTCTTCCTCCCAGACGTGTCTGTGACACTGGAATCACGTGCGGTCAAGGAGCGGGCCATACGCCGCCGCGGGCCCATCGAGGTCGTCCCCGACTTCGCCATCGAAGTGCTTTCGCCGGATGACCCCCCATTACGGGTGCTCCAGCGCGTCGACTTCTACCTTCGCAGCGGCACGCGGCTTCTGTGGATGGTCGACCCCGAAAGCCAGAGCGTCGCCGTCTACCGCCCGGGAGAGCCGCTGGAAGTCCATGGGCCGCCGGGACAACTCGATGCACAGCCCGTCCTCGCCAGCTTCACCCTTGACCTGGCCGCCCTCTTCGCCGTCCTCGATGGCGACGACTGACCGCACGCGGACCGACGCTATGGCGACCGTCCACGCGGCCACCACCGAAGAGATTCGCGCCGCCTGGGGCGAACTGTGGGGCGGCCTCGTCGTCACGCCCGAGCGCACCTACCGCCCCGGCGACGTGCAGGGCGCCGTCATCCGCGACGACGAAACCCGGGACCTGGCGCTCGTCACCTGGGCGCTCGATGGGGAAGTGGGCGAGATCGTGACCATGAATGCCATGGCCCCCGGCGGCGGCCACGGCATGGCAGCCCTCCGGCACGCAGAAGAACAGCTCCGCAAGGCCGGCGCGAAGCGCATCAAGCTCTTTACGACGAACGACGCCCTGCGTGCTCACGACCTCTATTTCCGCCAGGGCTACCGCCTCGTGCGCCTCCACCTGGACGCCATGGAGGCCGTGCGCGCCCTCAAGCCGTCCGTCCCCCGCACCGGCATCGATGGCATCCCCCTGCGCGACATGTGGGAACTGGAAAAGGCGGTGGAGGGGTAGGAACCGGGGCGCTGGCGGAGAGGGTGGGATTCGAACCCACGAGGGACTTGCGCCCCTACACGCTTTCCAGGCGTGCCTGATCGGCCACTCCAGCACCTCTCCGGGCAGGGGCCGCCTTCGATCGTAGCAAGCCGCCGCCTTGAGGGTTAGCGGCGCCGCCCGCGCCGCTGCTTCGTCTTCTCCTCGAAGCGCTCCCAACCTTCCTCCCGCGCCGCGCGTGCACGCTTGCGCCCCGCTTCCAGCATGGATTCGGCCGTATCGCGAATGCCGAGCACGATCGCGCGCGCCCACCCGGTCACCGGGTTCTCGTTCGCAGGACTCACCGGCGACGCTTCGGGTGGAGTTGCCAGTGCGCGGGCCGTTCCCTCGTCGCCTGTGCTTTCCCCGAAGTCGCTCCGACCGACATCGCCTGGCGCGGTCATCTGCGGCGGCCTTTCTTCGCCTTGCGGCCCCGCACCATCTGCGGCAGGTTCGTGATAGCGCCCACACCGGCGCGCACGCCCTTAAACAGGGCGTAGGTACGGATGAGCGGCGAGGCGATCGTCTCGCCCGCGAACTCCGCCGTGCCCTTCACGTTGTCGAACGTTTCCTTCAGCGAATCCACCGCGGGCGCCACGTTTTCGCGCAGCAGCCGCCGCACGGCCAACGCCAGGAACACGAGCACTCCCAGCAGGACCACCAACAACGCCCCCGATAGCAGCCACAGCATCCCGACCAGGACGAACGTGATGTCCCGCCATTCGCTCCAGCTATCGGGCGCCGCCCAGGTGTCCGGCACAGCATCGCCGGGCACGATATTGCCATCGAAGTAGCCATCGACCATAAAGCCGATGAACAGGTACGTGAGGAAGAGCAGGAGCGCCGCGCACACCACCGTGACCAGGAATCGCATTGTGGCCGGCCTCCTCGCCAGCATCGATCATAGTTGTGCCATGGAGATGAGGCAAAGGTTGGCCGCTCGCGGGCGACGAGTCGAACGCGTGACTACCCGGCCGGCGCCAGCTCGAAGGCGAGGATGAGGGTGGCCATCGTCCGCAAGTCCACCGAGCGCGCGAACAGCTCGTCCAGGTAACGCAGGTCGAACGCGGGGCCTGGCGCCACTCCCGCCCTTGCCGCCAGCCGCGCCACATACTCGACCGCCAGCGGCTCCTCCACCGACTGCACGCCCTCGAGCGTGGGGTAGGCCGCCGCCACCAGGTCCGCGAACGAAGCGTAGGGCGAATTCGTGCCGGGAAGCGCCTGGGCCACGCCCGCGCTGCGCAAGAGCCCGATGGATTCCGGCAACCGGCGCCCGCTGTTGATCATCGCCACCACATCGACGTTCAGGTCGCGGGCCAGGGGCGTGCCCGAATCCACGATTTCCGGCATGACCGCGACCAACTGCAGGTAGAGGAGCGTATCGAACGCCGTCGAGGCAACTTCCTCCGCCCTGCCCGCGTCGCGGTCGCAATGGATGGCTTCATGGGCGAGGATGGCCATCAGGTGCTCGATACGGTCCCCCGCCAGCGAAGGGTTGACCGATATCACGCGCGCGCCGTCACGAGAGCGCGTTGCCCGTGCGAACAGGTCCGGGGCTTCGGGCGGCGGCTGAAAGAGGACCGAAGCGGCCGGCTTGCCCGTGCAGTTCGTCGCCGTCAGCAACGACGCGATCGCCGGCTCGGCGAATGTGCCCGTCAGCGCCGCGAGCGCGCTCCGCAGCTTCGGCGAAGGCACCGTTGCTTCGGGAATCGCGTCGAAGGCCGCGACCGCCCTCAGGACGGTTTCCGCATCGGCGGCGCGCTTGCGTAGATGATCCTCGAGCAGCGCGCGCATCGCCGCGGGATCGCTGTCCTCCGGGGCGGCCGGGCGCGCCACCGGCGGCGCGAGCACAGTCGCGCGCGTGATGCCGAGCGCTCGCCCGGCGAGCAGCGCAACTTCGGGGCTGAGGTCACCCGAGATGACGGCGGAGAGTTCGCCAGCGGCGCCCACCTGGAAGGCGCGCTTGGCCACACGCAACTTCGCCCCATCCGGGATGATGCGGTCCACTTCGAGCACGATCGTGCGGCCGTCATCCTGCGCCTCGGCGCTCCGCACGAGCACGCGCGTGATGCCGCCTGCCTGGCGAAGCGTTTCCTCGATATCGAGTTCGAAGTGCGAAGCGAGCGGGATCCTGTCGCCTGCCAGCGTGATATCGCGGTCGAACCTCACGGTAACGCGCGACGCCACCTGCGCCGCCCCATCGACGACGATGCGCTCAGCTTCGGCTGAACGCACCTGGGGCAGCGGGCCCCGCGGCGTGCCCCCGCCACATGCCGCAACGACCATGGCAAGCGCGACAAGGGCGGCGGACCATCCGGCAGTGGCCAGGGTTCGCGCCATGGCCGTCACGCCTTTCTAGCGGCCCTTGTAGTCGGGCTTGCGCTTCTCGGCGAAAGCGCGCGGTCCCTCTTTCGCATCTTCCGTGGCGAACAGGCGGCCGATCAGCAGGTCTTCGAAGGCCAGCCCATGCTCGAGGGGCATATCGAGCCCCCGCTGGATCGCTTCTTTCGCGGCGCGTACGGCCAACGGCCCCCGCTCGCAGATCGTATGTGCGATTTGCATCGCGCGCTCCAGCAGTTCTTCGCGGGGCACGATGTGCGATACGAGGCCCACGCGCAGCGCCGTTTCGGCGTCCATCTGCTCGGCCGTCAGGATCAGGTAGTTCGCCCATGCAAGCGGGATGGCGCGCGGCATCCGCTGCGTGCCGCCGGCGCCCGGCATGATCGCCCAGCGCACCTCCGGCAGCCCGAAACGCGCTTCCGGCGCGCAAATGCGGATATCGCACGTGAGGGCCAGCTCCATGCCTCCCGCGAGGCAGAACCCGTTGATGGCGGCGATGATCGGCTTGTAGATGGGCAGCCGCTTCGTGAACCCCCCGAAGGGTACGGGGCGCCCGGCGAACTGGTTCTCGCCCTGTGCTGTCGCCACCAGGTCCATCCCCGTCGAAAACGACTTCTGCCCCACGCCCGTGAGTACCGCCACGCGCAGGTCGTCGTCGTCGCGGAAATCCTCCCAGGCGCGCTGCATCTCGCTCGATGTCTGCGCGTCGATGGCGTTGAGGCGTTCTTCGCGGTTGATCGTCATCACAGCGACCGCGTCGCGCTTTTCGTAGATGATGTTTTCGAAGGAGAGGTCGGGCATGGGTGTCCTTCCCGCCATCGCGGCCTGCTAGTGGAACGTCAGCATACTCCCCCGCCATGCGGCGCTGCGACAACCCGCCCGTTCACGGAACGCAAGATCAAGCCCGGGGGCGAGCTGCGGGAGTACGCCTGCACGCTGCTGATCCTTCAGCCGGGGCTGGCCGTGGCCGCCTTCTTGATGGAAGCGGCCGGCGCCGTCTTCGGCCCGCCGCTCCAGGTGCCTCCCGGCTCCATCTCCTACGGGTACTTCTGGAAGCGGCGCCCCTACGTTATCTACCGCATGAAGAGCCCCATGGGCGCGCTCCTCGCGCATCGGTTCGATGCCGTCACCGCCGTCCAACTGACGCCCGATTCGGTGACCTACCGCGACCTTGCGCTCGACTGGTGGGTCCTCCCCGGCGGGGAGATCATCGAGGAAGACCGCGAAGAATTCGAGTCCCTCTGCGCCGAGGGCGTACTCACCGCCGCCGATTCGGAGGCGGCCCGTACCGCGAGCTCCCAAGTCTACAGCCGTTATCGCCACATTATCGATGACCTCGAGGTCCTGGAGCGCCGCCTCAAGATCGGCTGAGCGGAATTGGGCTCGCGAAACTCTTTACAGGCGGCGGCGCGGAGCCCACTATTCGTCCAGCATGTGGAGTTTCCTTCGGCGCTACACGAACTACTTCCTTCTTGCGTTCCTCGTCACCTTCATCATTTACCTCTTCATCCGCTTCGATCCCGATGAGGTGCTCCTGGGCGTTGCGATTGCCGCCGGGGTTGGCTTCGTCGTCTGCATCCTCCTGCTCTGGCTCGAACGGCGCTTCCCGGACCGCGCCCCCCCTCAGATGTGACTGCGCGCGCGTTGGCCACGCCCCCGGCGTGGCCGGCGCTGTAACCTTTGCCAACTATGACTCCCCTGGCGCGTTCCGAAGCATGAGCCCCCCGCCCCCGGCCACGGCAGAAACGCTCATGCGCGTCTACGCTGCCCTCGATGCGATGCACGCCTCGCGCGGGTGGCATTGGTGGCCGGGTGCCGACCCTTTCGAGGTCTGCGTGGGCGCCATCCTCGTCCAGAACACGTCATGGACGAACGTGGAGCACGCTCTCACCGCGCTGAGGGCGGCTGGCGCGCTCACGCCCAAGCGCATGGCCGCCCTCAGCGACGACGCACTCGAGGCGCTCGTCCGCCCCAGCGGCCAATACCGCCAGAAGGCTCGCAAGCTGCGCGCCTTCCTCCAGCTCATCGATTCCCGGGGCTCATTTCCTGCGCTGCTCGCACTGCCCCCGGAGCAACTGCGCGCCCTCCTTTTAGGCACCTGGGGGATCGGTCCGGAAACGGCCGATTGCATCACGCTGTACGCGGCCGGGCAGCCCGCCTTCATCATCGATGCCTACACCATCCGGGTCTTCAGCCGCCTTGGCGTCGGCCCTGGCGCCGCGGCCCCCTACAGCGAGTGGCAGGACTTCTTCACGGCCAACCTCCCGGTCGGCAGCGAGCTCTATGGCCGCTACCACGCCCTCATC
>JBPCLM010000118.1:0-18248 GCA_051003295.1 Tepidiformaceae bacterium
CGAGAGCGCACCCGAGGCGCGTTCCAAAGTTGCTCTTTTGGTGTACCGGTGACAGGACTCGCCGCGGGCGCGAGCGTGTGGCCCCCCCCCCGGGACTGGCACAACACGACTGGCAGATGTACACCGAGACCGTGGCGCACGCGATGGTGGCGGGCTGGTCGGGCGGCGATGCAGCACGCAACTTCGCAGCCTTGATGCGCGCCGCCGTGAGCCAGGAAGACCTTGTGGCGGCGTCACCAGACACGATAGAGGGGCCGAGGCAAGCGCTGGACCTTTCCCAGGTGCGCGCACCGACGCTGGTGATGCACCGGCGCGACGCTCAGGTCTGGAGCCTGGACGACGCACGGCGGCTCGCCGCCGGCATCCCGGACGCGCGCCTGGTGGTGCTCGATGGCGGCTCGCTTCTGCCGTACGTTGGCGACCTGGAGCAGGTGGTGGCGGCGGCGGCTTCGTTCCTGGGACTGGAATCACGGGCGGAGCCAACCCCCGAGCCTCATCATCATCACGACAGCGGTGACTCTTCCCGCACGATTCTGTTCACCGACATGGTCGGCCACACCACCATGATGCAGCGGCTCGGCGACCGCGCCGGGCGCGAGGTGCTGCGCGAACACGAGCGGCTCACGCGCGAAGCCCTGCACGACCACGGCGGCGACGAAGTGAAGAGTATGGGGGATGGCTTCCTCGCCTCCTTTGGTTCGGCTACGCGGGCGTTGCAATGCGCGACTGCGTTGCAGCAGGCGTTCGCCAGGCACAACGCGGGCGGGCAAGAGCCCGTGCTGATCCGGGTCGGCGTGAACGCGGGCGAGCCGATCGCCGAGCAGGACGACCTCTTCGGGTCGTCGGTGATAGCAGCCTCACGCATCGCCGCCCACGGAGCGGGCGGCGAGGTATTGGTTTCGAACGTGGTGCGCGAGCTGGTCGCGGGCAAGGGCTTCCTGTTTTCGGACCGCGGCGAAACCGCGCTGCGGGGCTTCGATGACCCGGTGAAGCTGTACGAACTGCGCTGGCAAGCGGCGGAGTAAGCCGCGGCCGCAGGGGACGCGAGTTTAGACGCCCAGCCGGCCGTGCATCTCCCAGACGAGGACCTCGGCGCCGTCTTCGCCGGCGGTGAGGCGCAGGCCCGCGGCGGCATGCGTGAGACGCACCGCGTCACCCTTGGCGAGCGGGCCGGCGTGGTCGAGGGTCGCGTCGCCGCGCGCGATGTAGAGATGCACGAAGGGAGCGTCGGGCAGGGCGACGCTCTCACCGGCCTTGAGCCGGCCGGCGAGGAGCACGGCGCCGTCCTGGCGGATGGCGATGGCGGCATCGTGGCCGCGGCCGGAGGCGATCGGCACGAGCCCACCGCGGCCGAGTTCGCTGCTGATGTCGAGCTCCTGGTAACCGGGGCGGATCTTCTCCGTATCGGGCACCACCCACATTTGCACGAGCTCGACGGCGCCAGCCTTCGTGGCGTTGATTTCCGAGTGCCAGATGCCGGTGCCGGCGCTCATGCGCTGGGCGAGGCCGGGGTGAATCAGACCCACGTGGCCTTCGGAGTCTTTGTGTTCGAGTTCGCCATCGAGCACCCACGTCACAATCTCCATGTCGCGGTGGGGATGCGTCGAGAAGCCCGTATCGGGCTGGATGACGTCGTGGTTGCTGACCAGCAACAGGCCGAAGTGAGTGTTCTCGGCGTCGTAGTGGCCGCCGAAGGAGAAGGAGTGACGGGAATCGAGCCAGGAGATGCCGGTGTAGAAGCGGCCGCCGGCGCGGCGGATATCGATGGCGGGCAGGGTGGTCGTGGGGGTGGTCATCTGGGCAGCTCCAATGTTGCTGGTACAACTATCGTAGCAAGGCGTAGTTGCGAGCGCAACCACTTTGTGCGACGCTCGGCGGCAATGGCACGAGGGATGGCCACCGCCCACCTGAGCGCCTGGCGGGCGTTTCTGGAAACGCACACGCGCGTGACAACGCGCCTCGCGGCAGAGTTGGAGCGCGAGACCGGGCTGCCGCTGACCTGGTACGACGTGCTCGTGCAAGTGCAGGAAGCGGGCGGCCGACCGCGCATGCAGGAATTAGCGCGCAGGGTGCTGCTGAGCAAGAGCGGCGTAACGCGGCTGGTCGATCGCATGGCGGCGGCCGGGCTGGTAGCGCGCGAGCCCTGCCCCGACGACCGCCGGGGCGCCTTCGTCACGCTGACGGCGGCCGGACGGGCGCGGCTGCGTGGCGCAGCACCGGTACACGGTCGCGGGATCGCGGAGCACTTCGCCACCGCCCTCACGGAGCGCGAGGCCGCGGCGCTGGAAGCAGCGATGGGCAAGGTACTCGCCGGGCTCGAATGAGGCGCGGCGGCCCCAGTGGGTCAGCGAGCGGGCTGGGGATGTACAAGAGAACGTCCGTTAGTGGCGTCGTTGCGGAAACTCAAGTGACTCGCTAACTTTGACCGCGACGACTGAATCGGGAAGGCAGGGATATGACGAGGACCTATCGCGGGCAGGAGACCTGCCCGGTGGCGCGCACGCTCGACGTCATCGGCCAGCGCTGGACGGTGCTCATCGTGCGCGACCTGGGCGGCGGCAAAACGCGCTACTCCGAGCTGCTGGAATCGTTGCCGGGGATCCCCTCGAACCTGCTTTCGGAGCGGCTGAAGCAGCTGGAGGCGGACGGCATCGTCACCCGCTCATTCTATAGCGAGCACCCCCCGCGCGCCGCCTACGCGCTGACGGAAAAGGGCACGGCGCTCGGCCGCGTGCTCGTGGCGATGTACCGCTGGGGGACTGACTGGGAGCCAGTGGAGGACCGCACGCCGGTGGTCACGCCGGCCTAACCTCCCGGCATCGTGTGAAGGGCGCGTCGTCAGAGGGGCAGGAAAACGACCTGGCCTTCCCATTCGCCGGGGTTGCTGGCCTGTGCAATAAAGAGCACCGCCTCCACGGCCACGCCCATGGGGACGGACTGAGCGATTGCGAAGACGCCCGGCATCGGCTCGCCGCGCGCGACGCGCCGATGACACCGATCGATCATCGTGAGAGCGAAGTCCTCGGCGAACTGAGTCGGCGTGTGTCCCTGGTTTCAGGGCGAAGACGAGGTTATCGAGGGGCACGCGCGTGTTGCCGATGCGGATCGAACCGTCATCCCAGCGCTTAAGCGCACGGGTTCGGCCGGGATTTCGAGAGCCATGGGCTGGCACCTCCGTCCGGGTACTTCGAGTCTACCAGCCGCGGGTGGCGAGCAGCTCCTTTTCCGGCAGGGAAGACACGGCGATGCCGGGCATCGCCTTGCCGAGCCCCGTGCTCACGCGCGCGATCACTTCGGCGTCCATGTAGTGGGTGGTGGCTTCGACGATCGCTTTGGCCACGAGGGCGGGGTTTTCTGCTTTGAAGATGCCCGAGCCCACGAACACGCCATCAGCGCCGAGGCGCATCATGAGGGCGGCATCGGCCGGCGTGGCGACGCCACCAGCGGCGAAGTTGACCACGGGCAGTCTGCCTTCGCGCTTCACCTGCTTCACGAGTTCGAGCGGCGCTTGCAATTCCTTGGCGGTGGTGTAGAGCTCGTCATCGGGCATGTTCTGCAGGCGCCGAATCTCGTCTTGGACGGCGCGCATGTGGCGCACGGCCTCGACGATATCGCCCGTGCCAGCTTCGCCCTTCGTGCGGATCATGGCTGCCCCTTCGCCAATGCGGCGCAGGGCTTCGCCCAAGTTACGGCAGCCGCAGACGAAGGGGACCGTGAAGGCGTGCTTATCGATATGGTGGGCCTCGTCGGCGGGGGTGAGCACTTCCGACTCGTCGATGTAATCGATGCCGAGTGCCTGGAGCACTTCAGCTTCGACGAAGTGGCCGATGCGGGCCTTGGCCATCACGGGGATGGTGACAGCGGCGATGATGCGGCGGATCATCTCGGGGTCGCTCATGCGAGCGACGCCGCCATCCTTGCGGATATCCGAGGGGACGCGTTCGAGGGCCATGACGGCGCAGGCGCCCGCCTCTTCGGCGATCCTGGCGTGGTCGGGTGTGACGACATCCATGATAACGCCGCCCTTCAACATCTGCGCGAGGCCTACCTTGACGGCCCAGGTGCCGGTCTGTGGCATTGCTTTTCTCCCTGGCGGCCGTGGGGTGAGCGCCGCCGGCCGCTTAGTGTGGTTCACAGTCTATGGCTGATCCTGGGCGGGCGGTAGATCCACTTTCGCCACCGTGCGTCCTCCGGGCGAGTGCCAGCGGGTCAACCGCCTCTCAGCGCAATGCCATTCGCGGGATGCGGAAGATGCTGCTCAGGAAGGCGGCTGGTGAATCTCTCACGAGGCGGAGGGAGCGGGGCAGGACGAACCCCACCATGATTCCATCGATGGCGGCGAGCGACCAGGCCGCGCCCACAAGCCCTGCGAGCGGTACGAACACCGCCGCGAGGCTGAGCGCGAGGACGCTTCCGCCGAGGTAGAGGAGAGCCATGGCCTGGTGGCTGTTGGTTGCCACGAGGACCACCGAACTCGTGAACCACAGGCTATTGAGGCCGATCACCAGCAGGAGCAGGCCGAACAAGGTGAAGGAGACATCCACCTTGCCGCCGGTCCACAGGTCGATGATGGTCGTCCCGAGGGGGAGCAACAACGCAACCACCAGCGCCGTGAGCAGCAACGATCCCTGGCAGGCACGGCGATGGATCGTCCGCGCGAGGCGCAGATTACCGGCGGCAACGGCATTGGTCACTTCCGGCCACACAGACTGGTTGATGGCGTACATGAGGCCCTGGGGCAAGCGGCTGAGCGTTCGTGCCGTATGGAAGACGACCACGGCAAGGGGCCCGGCGGCCGCGCCGACCACGAGCACCATGCCCTGCAGGCTGAGCGCGTTTCCGAGGGGCAGGGCGCTGTAGGCGAGGGCCGGCCGCGCTATCGGACGCACGACCTTCCATTGCGGGCGGCCCAGACGGAAGCGCAGCCACGTGACGGTGCGTCGCAACACGAGCCAGGAAAGGCCGTTGCCGGCGATGGTCACCGCGAGCAGGGCGGCGGCCGCGCCGACAGGCGGCGCCCCGAGAGTGGCCGCCAGCGGCACCGCGCTCACTTCGGCCACGCGCACGGACTGGCGGCAGAGGGCGCCGAGCGGGAAGCGACCCCCCGCGCGGAAGCCCGCATCGAGCACGCCGCTCTGGATGGTTACCACGACCTGGCAGATGAGGAGGATGAGGAGTGTCGTCGTTTCGCCTTCGGACAATTCGCGCAGCCCGAACATCCGCCGCACGGGCAGGAACCAGAGGAGGGGGAGGCCGACCACGATGAGCGCGACGGAGCCCACAAGCAGGAGGTTGGAAACGGCGCGGAATAGCTCGCAGGCGCGCTCACGTTCGCCCCGTGCGGCCAGCATCGTCATTTCGTTGCCGGCGACGCTGGCGAAGCCAAGGTCACTCACGGAAAGGTAGGCGGGGATGGCGAAGAGGATGAGCCACTCGCCGTAGAGTCGGGCGCCCCACGCCACCAGCAAGAGGGTGACACCGGCCAGTTGCGCCACGGCGGTAAGGCCCTGCCCGAGGGCGATCGTTGCCAGGGCCGCGGCAACCCTGCGCCCCACGCTGCCCCGCGGCGGCGCGTCATCACGGGGCGGCTGGCTGCTCGGCACGCCGGTCATCCCGCCCATCGTCGCCGATTGGCGCTGGCCATGCGCAGTGTCACCTGCTCAGGGTTGGACGGACGGGAATGGGAACACGGCGAGCATGCCGTTGTGGTCGCTGGCGTAGAGCAGTGTGCCATCGGCCCGCTTCGCGGGGGTGCTGGCGAAAATCGTGGCGGACAGGGCCTCCCAGCCGCTCGCGAAAATGAAATCCGTGCGCAGGCCTGGGGGCGGCTGCTGGCCGACGACCGATTCGCGGCAGCAGGTGGGGACAGCGTCCTTGCCGAGCATCGGCACCACTTCGAACAGGCCGCGGTCGATGAATACCTTGTGCGTGGCGGACCCCGAAGCCTCGGAGAGGTCGCCGAGCAAGAGCACAGGACCCTTGCCCGCGGTGTTCGCGACGAAGCTGAGGAAATCGATCGCCTGCGCGTGGCGGATCTTTTCGCCGCCGCCCGTAAGGTGCGTCACGTAGACATCGAGTTCGTCCATGGGCGCGGGCGCCTTGATCACCACGTGGAGGGCGGCGCGGCCTTCCGTCTCGGATGTCCGCGGGTTGAGGCCGTGGCGCTCTGCGCGAAGGATGGGGTAGCGGCTGAGCACGAGCTCTCCCTCATCGAACCCGACCTGTTTGGCCGTCAGATCGCTCGCCGCCTGGGTCTGGCCCTGAAACCAGGGGTTTGCGCGGGTGTACGCGTACTCCATCTTCAGGCCCGCGAGCAATCGCTCGCGGGCGCTCCCCAGGCGGGTCGTGAAGGAGACTTCGTTGAAGGCCACCAGGTCGGGCGAAAAAGCCTTCAGTTCTTCGATCACGATCGTCAGCCGCTCCTCGAACGTCTCAGCGGCGACGACATCGTTCGCATCCAGGGAGATGGGGCTGAGAAGGTTGATGAACGCTACGCGGAACTCGGTTGGGGGCTCGGGTGGGTCACCGGTTGGCGTGGCGGCCGGAGAGGCGGCAGCGGTCGTGACGGGGGAGGGGGCATCGGCGACGGGGCCGGCGTCATCGCCGCCGCAGGCCGCGACCAGGAGCGCCACAAGGACCGCGGCGAGGAGGGTGGAGCGGGCCGTGCAGATTGACATGGCGGGCCTCACGCTGCTTCACTGGTGGGCAGAGGCGAAGACGGAGACGAGTAACGCTGCTCACCCTGGCCAGCGAGCCCCGCAAGGTGGAAGGGGGCACAGGCCGACGGCGCCAAGATCCCTCCCGAGCTTCCGGCCGAACGAACCGCAGCGCGTCTTCGCGGGGCGGCGCCAGTAGACCCGGACGGATGCCCACCGTTAGCAGGGGCAGAGGCGTGATGGCGCCTCGCTGAGGGTCCGCCTCTGGCGGAAAACAGGGTGGTACCGCGGGCACGCACGCTCGTCCCTGGCAAAGGGATGGGCGTTTTTTGTTGGGCGCCGGTTCCGGAGTGTGCAGCCATCATCAGAGGGTACGACGCAGCACCGCCGCTGGTTGTCGCATCCATCACACAGCCAGGCGCCGGAGGAGCAAATGTTCAGGCCTATCGACTCGAAAGTGAACTTTCCGAACCTGGAGGAAGGCATCCTCGACTTCTGGCAGAAGAACGCCATCTTCCGGCGCAGCGTGGAAGAGCGGCCGGACGACAGGCGCTTCGTGTTTTACGAAGGGCCGCCGACGGCGAACGCGCGGCCGGGCATCCACCACGTGTTGAGCCGCGTCTTCAAGGACCTGATCCCGCGCTACAAGACGATGCAGGGCTACCGTGTGCCGCGCAAGGCGGGCTGGGATACGCACGGGCTGCCGGTCGAACTGGAGGTCGAGAAGGAACTGGGCCTCCAATCGAAGCTGGAAATCGAGGCCTACGGGATCGCCGCCTTCAACGACAGGTGCCGCGAAAGCGTGGGCCGCTACGTGGAGGAATGGACGCGCCTGAGCGAACGCATCGCTTTCTGGGCTGACCTCGAACACCCCTACGTGACCTACCACAACGACTACATCGAGTCCTGCTGGTGGATCTTCAAACAGCTGTGGGACCACGGCATGGTGTACCAGGATTACCGCAGCACGCCGCACTGCCCGCGCTGCGGCACGAGCTTGAGCGACCACGAGGTGGCCCAGGGGTACGAAGAGGACACGCCCGACCCGAGCGTGTTCGTGAAGTTCCGAGTGACGCCGGAGCCGGGGAGCGGCCTCGCGGAGGCCTCCGGCGGGCGCCCGTTCAGCATCGTGGCGTGGACCACGACGCCGTGGACGCTTCCCGGGAACACAGCCCTGGCCGTGAAGGCAGAGGCGGACTACGGCCTCTACGAGTACGACGGCGAGCTCTACCTCGTGGCGGCCGCGCTTGCGGCAGGCGTGCTGGGCGAGCGGGCGTCGCACGTTGCCTCGCTCCCGGGGGAGGCGCTTGCGGGCGCGCTCTACGAGCCGCTGTACCGGCCGGAATTGCTTGGCCACGACGTGAAGCGCTTCGACGGCGAGGGGCGTCTCCGTGCGGTGGCCGACGCGGCCGAAGCTGACGGCCTCCGGCGCGTGATCACGGCCAATTACGTTTCGCTGGAAGACGGCACGGGTATCGTCCACATCGCCCCCGCGTTCGGCTCCGAAGACTTCGAGGAAGGCAAGCGCCACCGGCTGCTGTTCGTGCAGCCGATCGACCTGCGCGGGATCATGGCGGCGCGCCTGCCCGGCGGCGGCAAGTTCGCGAAAGAGGCCGACAAGGACGTTATCCGCGACCTCGAAGAGCGCGGGTTGATGCTCAAGAGCGGCACCGTGCGGCACACATACCCGTTCTGCTGGCGCTGCCACACGCCCCTCCTCTACTACGCGAAGCCGAGCTGGTACATCCGCACCACTCGCCAACGCGAAAGCCTGCTCGCCGGGAACGAGCGCATCAACTGGTACCCCGAGCACATCCAGCATGGTCGTTTCGGCAACTGGCTCGAAAACAACATCGACTGGGCCGTGAGCCGCGAGCGCTACTGGGGCACCCCGCTGCCATTCTGGAAGTGCGAAGCCTGCCCCGCGGCGGCCTGCATCGGTTCCAAAGTCGAACTGATAGAGCGGGCGGAAGATAGCGTGCGTGCGGAAGCGCTCAGGGACTTCCACCGCCCGTACATCGATGAGGTGACGCTGCGCTGTGAGGCGTGCGGGGGCAGCATGCGCCGCGTGCCGGAGGTCGCCGATGCCTGGTTCGATAGCGGCGCGATGCCCTACGCGCAGTGGCACTACCCGTTCGAAAACGTCGAGGAGTTCGAACGAAACTTCCCCGCGGACTACATCTGCGAAGCCATCGACCAGACGCGCGGCTGGTTCTACACGCTGCACGCCGAATCGACGCTACTGGCAGCCACGGAAGCCGTCCCCGAGAGCATCGCCTTTCGCAACGTCATCTGCCTTGGTCACATCCAGGATGAAAAAGGCAACAAGATGTCGAAATCGAAAGCCAATGCGGCCGACCCGTGGGCGGTGCTGGACCGGCACGGGGCCGACGCGACGCGCTGGTACATGTACACAGCCAGCCCGGCGGGCTCATCGCGCCGCTTCACCAGCAACCTCGTGGAGGAGGGGCTGCGGCGCTTCTTGCTCACGCTCTGGAACACGTACAGCTTCTTTGTCAGCTATGCGAACATCGACGCGGTCGATCCCCGGCGCGCGCCCGTGGGCCCGCCCCCGGAAATCGACCGCTGGCTGCTGAGCGAACTGAACGCGCTCATCCTGAAGGTGACCGAGGAGCTCGAAGCGTACGACCCGACGGACGCGGCGCGCGCTATCGAGGCGTTCGTGGACGACCTTTCGAACTGGTACGTGCGCCGCTCGCGGCGGCGCTTCTGGCGCGGCGCGGATGAATCGGACGACGACAAGCAGAGCGCCTATCACACGCTCTATACCGCGCTGGTGACGCTTTCCAAGCTGCTGGCGCCGTTCACGCCCTTCATCGCGGAAGAACTCTGGCAGAACCTGGTGCGGTCGCTGGATGCGGAAGCGCCGCTGAGCGTGCACCTTGCGGACTGGCCGGTGGCCGACCGCGCGGCGATCGACGAGGAGATGAACACGGAGACGCAGATGGTGAAGCGGGTGTGTTCGATGGGCCGCGCCGCGCGTGCGAAGGCGCAGATCAAAGTCCGCCAGCCAGTGGTGCAGGTGCTTGCGAAGACGCGCACCGCCGCCGAAGCCGCCGGGCTGCGCCGGAATGAGCAACTGGTGCTGGAAGAATTGAACGCGAAGGAGCTCGTGTTGCTTGACGACGAGCGGGCGGTGGTGACGCTGGCCGTGAAGCCGAACCTGCCCGTGCTCGGGCGCAAGTACGCGGCCGACTTGCAGGCCATCCAGCAGGGTCTCGCGGCGGTGCCGGCTGCTACCGTGGCTGACCTGGCGCGCCGAGGCGAACCGATCCCCATCGACGGATTCGTGCTCGAACCGGGCGAGGTGTTGCTCGAGGCGCGCGACATCGATGGCTACGCTTCGGCCGTGGACGCGGGCTACGTCGTGGCCATCAGCACCACCATCACGCCGGAACTGGCGGACGAGGGCCTCGCGCGCGAAATCGTGCGCCGACTGCAGGACATGCGCCGCGAGGCGGGGTTCGCACTCGCCGACCGCATCACCACCTGGTACCGGGGCGCGCCGGACTTCGCGCGCGTCATGCAGTCGCAGGCCAGTTACATCCAGGGGGAAACCCTGAGCACCGTGCTCTTCGAGGGGGACGCGCCCGGGGACGCGAACAGCGCCGAGCAAGACCTGGAGGGCACGAAGGTGACGCTCGCCGTGCGACGCAACGGGTAGGCTGGCGCAAGGATGGCGGTCGACACGGCACTTTCGCGCCACAACGTCCCCGTTCGGCTGACTACAGAGCGCTGGGGACACATCGTGGAGCAACATTCGGAGTTGGCTGGCCTCCGCGAAGATGTGATGGAGACCGTCGCGGCAGCGGAACGAGTGGTTGCGGGTGGCAGTGGTGAACTGGTTGCCATCCGGACGCATACGGACGGCAAGGCGATTGTGGTAGCTTATCGAGAGACGAGCCGGACGGACGGGTTCGTTATCACGGCGTTCATCACAACCCGGCTCCGGAGCCTGGAGCGGCGGAGACAGCTATGGCCCCCGAAGAACTAGTCCCCTTCCTGCGGTTGCTTCCCCGCCTCGCACAGTCCACCACGAAATCCGTTTGGTCGTCCTACGACCCTGAGGCCGACGTGCTGTATGTGAACTTCAAAAAGCCGGCCCACGCGACGGACAGCGAGATGACGGATGACGATGTAGTCATCCGCTATGAGGGCGAGGAGATCATCGGTTATACGGTCTTGCATGCGAGCAAGCGGGCGGTCTGAGAGCGGCCGGTTGCGTTAGACGACCGGGCACCCACCGGCTCTCACGCCGTCAGGTAGGTGTCGTCGTCGTCATCGGGCAGCACGCGCAGTTGCTGGCGGGCGAGGTCCGGTTCAAGGCCGAGCGCCTCGAGGGGGATGACGCCGAGCAGCGGCGGTGTGCCTTCCGGCAACTCCAGGCACTCGAACGTGCCCTCACGCCCGAGCAGTTCGATGCTGGCGTCCTGGAAGCGCCGGCTCGGCGCCGGTACATCAGCGGTGGCCCGGCGATGGCGGGACGGGGCCCCCTGCGTGGAGAGTTACATCTCCCGAACAGACGCGTCTTGCCGATATTGATCTTGAGATGCTGGCGAAGACGCGGCCTTCTGCCGGACCCCGCACGCGGCGAGCGCTCCTTTATGGGCGCAGCCTCGCGGAAGTGCGGCTGCTGCGCGGGCTGCTGCAGCGCTCTGGCGAATATCTCGTGCAGTCCGCACGCAGCGCGCCGGAAGCGGTCGCGTTGCTCGCGCGCGAACCGTTCGATGTCGCGATCATCGATGGGGGGGCGTGGGAGCGGCTCTGGCGGGCGGCAGCGAACGGCCTTCGCTGGCCCGAGTCCTGCATCCTGCTCCTCACGGATGGACCGTCCCGTGTGGCGCTGCCGAAGGAAGTGCACGGCGGGATCGAACGAACGCTGCTCGCCGAGCCCGCGCGCGTGCTCGAAGAGGTGGCCGCGGCGGCGGATGAGTACCGTTCTCAGAGGCGCAAGGAGACGATGGTACGGTGGCTGGCCCGCGAAGCGCGCACGGACGACCTCACCGGCCTCCATAACCGCGCCGCCTTCGATGAGCGCCTCGCCGAGGCGGTGGAAGAATCGCGCCGCGCGGGCACGCCGGTTGCCGTCGTCGTGCTGGATGTGGAGGGCACGCGCATCGTGAACGAGGCCCACGGCCAGGAGGCTGGCGATGCAATGCTTCGCCGCGCCGCTGCGGGCATCACTCGTTGCGTCCGCGGGGCCGACTTCGCGGCACGCGTCGGCGGCGATGACTTCGCGGTCATCGTGCCCGGCGGAGACCTGGCGCTGGGGCGCCTCATCGCGCGGCGCATCGGCCACGAAATCGAACGCTTGAACGCAATGGCGCCCGAAGGCGAGATCGAGGTCACGGTGACCTTCGGGGTGGCGAGCGCGACTGCTTGCGGCCCCGAAGAGCTGCTCGCCGCGGCGCAGGCGCAACTCGGGAACGGCTCAGTCGCCCACCCGCCGTTGTCGATTTTCCGCAAGCGCGGCGGCGGTGGCGGGCCTTCAGTGGCCTGAACCCGGCGATGCGGGGCCCGCTCGCATGGTAGCCGCTAGAGGTCGCCTTAGCCCGGGGGTGCATCCCAGGGGAGTGTCTGGCGGGCGGGCTGCAGCAAGGGTTTCACCAGGCCATCGGCGATCACGCAGATGAGGTCGAAGCCGGCGTAGAGCGATGGGTCCATGCCGCGCAGGGCCCAGCTCAACTTCTCCTCTTCGGCGTACGTGGCGGCGCCGACGACCACGAGCGCGCGCGTGGGCACCGCCTCCGGGAGCGCGGGCACCGCTCGCCGGATGAGCAGGCGCAGGTTGCGGCGCAGGCTGGCGGCCTGGGCATCGTCATCCGGGGCGGGCGTGCCGAAGACGCAGGACCCGCCTTCGCCGAGTCCGGCGGCGGTCCACGCGTCAACGGCGGGGATGGTCTCGGACTCATCGATGCCGGGCTGGCCCGCAGCGAGCACGATGCGCTCGGCCAGTTCGTCGCGATCAGCGACGCTCGCGGGCAGGCGCAGGAGGCGGCTCGAGTTAAGCTGGAAGCTGCCCGGCACGCGGCCGGTGAATCGCGCCCAGTGAGCGCTCAGCCCGCCGAGGATGGTCACCACGGAGCCTGTCGTGCTTGTGCGCCGAAGGAAGATATCGACGGGGCGGCGCAGTTCGAGGCGGCCGTCTTCGAGGGTCTCGGCGGCGGCGAGCGCGCGCGCGAGCCAGGCGAGGCCGTCCTCATCGGCGGGCAGAGGCGCGCCCCGCGGGAGCCAGAGCGCGATCGAGTGCCCGGCGCTATCGAGGCGCTTTTCGATGGCGGCGCGGCCCGCTTCGAAGGCGAGCGTCGCATCCGGCGCGAGGGTGTTCAGGACTGATATGGCGCAATCCCAGCGGCGCCCGATGCGCGTCACGGCCGTGGCCACGCCCTCATCGGAAGCGAAGGAGGAGAGGCTGCTGCTGCGCGCGTAGTAGGCGCCGAACCATCGCAGGAAGAGGCGCAACGCAGCTTCGGCAGGGTCGGCCGGGTAGTTCCGCGCTGGCACGAGGCTGGCTTATTCCGCCGGCTCTGGGGTCTCTTCTTCGGCTGCGGCGGCTTCCTCCGCCTCCTCGTCGACTTCGCCGGGCTCGAGGCGCAGGCGCGGGGGCGCCACGCTGGCCACGGGGACGGAGGCGTCGGTGAGGATCTGCACGCCGTCGGGCGTGACCAGGTCGCCCACCGTGAGGGTGATGCCGAAGTCGGTGATGGCGCTGCTATCGATTTCGATGGCGTCCGGGATGCTGAGCGGCAGGCAGCTGACACTCACGTGTTCGAGGGTCTGGACGAGCGTGCCGGCAAGGTCGCGCACGGCGGGCGATTCGCCAACGATGTGCAGCGGTACATTCGTGTGGATGGGCCGGTTGAGGTCCACCTGGTAGAAATCGACGTGGATGGGGTCGCCGGTGCCGCCCTTACGGCTGAGGCCGCGGAGGACGACGTGACGGGGCGCTGGCTCGCCTTCGATCGCGAGTTCGAACATGCCGCGGGCGCCCGTGGCGCGCACGGTGCGCGTGAAATCGCGGTTATCGAGCTGGATGGCGAGCGATTCGAGGCCCTTGCCGTAGACGTTCGCGGGAAGGATGCCCTGGCGGCGAAGCTGCTTGACCTTCTTGCCGAGGACGGCGCGGGGAGCGGCCTGGATGGTCGCGCGGTCTGCCATTTGTGTACCTCCGCGGCACGCTGGGATACGTGACGCAACAGATCCAATCTAGCGGAGCGGGGCGCACCGTCAATGCGGCCAGTTGCAAGCGCCGAAAGGGGCCGTCCTTGGACGGCCCCTTTCGTAAGGGAGAGCCCCGGTCAGGCGGGTTTGAGCGCGTTCACGCGGGCGCGGATTTCGGCCTTATCGCCGGTGAACCACTCGACGTTGATGGCCTTGAAGGCTTCCTGGTCGGCGGGGACATCGTCTTCGGCGAAGATCGCCGTCACGGGGCAGGCCGGTTCGCAGGCGCCGCAATCGATGCATTCATCGGGGTTGATGTAGAGCATGCGGTCTTCGCCTTCATCGAAGTGGATGCAATCGACCGGGCATACTTCGACGCAGGACTGATCCAGGAGATCGATGCAGGGCGTTGTGATGGTGTAGGTCATGTGCTCCCTCTTCGTGCGTGGCCGGCGGCGGGCCGGCGGCGAGCCGTGGATAGTGGCAGCACGATCCTACTACCGGGCGCCATCACTGTGAAGCGAGCGCGCGGCGCGTAACCGTGCCTCTGACGCATGCGCCGAGGCGGCTAACGGCCTAAGCTGTGCGTTTATGCCAGATGGCCCGCCCGAGCCCCACATTCGGCCCGTGGGGACCAGCCGCCGTGTGACGACGTACCGGATAGCGCGGCCGAGGGCGGGTATCTTCCCTCTTACCCCGGACCACTTCGAAGCGACCGAATACGCCGAGCGGCGCAGCGGCTGGCGGGGACGGCTGCTGAACACCAAGGACGGCCTCATCGGCCATTCCATGTCCAATGCGCGGCTGCTGGAAGAGCGTCTCAGCAAGCGCGTGGCGCTGGCCGTCTTCTCGTCGGACGCACTCTCCTCGACCGCTTACGCGACCCAAGAGATTCTCCTCGTGCTCGTGATCGCGGGCACCTCGGCGCTGACGTTCAGCCTCCCGCTGGCGCTGGCCATCACTGCTCTCCTCGCGATCGTAGTGGCTTCGTACCGGCAGACCATCAAGGCGTACCCGAACGGGGGCGGGGCGTACATCGTCGGGCACCAAAACCTGGGCGTGGCCGCCGGCTTGCTCGCAGCGGCCGGGCTGCTGATCGGCTACGTCCTCACGGTGGCGGTCTCCATTGCCGCCTGTGTCGAGGCAATCGTGTCGGCGGCGCCGGATATTGAGAGCGTCGCTGTGCCCCTGGCGGTCGGGCTAACGCTCCTCATGGCCTTCGGCAACCTGCGCGGTTTGCGCGAATCGGGGACATTGTTCGCCATCCCGACGTACGGATTCGTGGCTGTCCTGGGGGCCACGATCGCCATCGGCATCGCCAAGTCGGTGATCGGCGACGGCGAGAACGTGTTCGCCGCAGGCGACCCGGCGAAGCAACCGGAAGGCGCGGCGCAGGCGCTCACGCTCTTGCTCGTGCTGCGCGCTTTCGCCGCGGGCTGCAGCGCTCTCACGGGCGTCGAGGCTATCTCGAACGGGGTCACGGCCTTCAAGGCGCCGGAAGCGAAGAACGCCGCCACCACCATGACGGCGATGGCGATCATCCTCGGGGCGCTCTTCCTTGGCACCACGGTGCTCACCCGCCACTTCGGCATCGTCTTCGAACACGGCGACCAGGAAACGGTCATGTCGCAGATGGGGGAAGAGATTTTCGGCCGTAACGCGGCGTACTACGCGCTCCAGGCCTTCACGGCCGGCATCCTGTTCCTCGCCGCGAACACGGCGTTCGCTGGTTTCCCATTGCTAACGGCGATCCTCGCGCGCGATGGCTACCTGCCGCGGCTCTTCCACCAGCGCGGCAACCGGCTCGTCTTCAGCTACGGCATCGGCGCACTCACGGCGTTCTCGATCTTCCTGCTGATTGTGTTCAACGCGAACACGAACCGGCTCATCCCGCTGTATGCGCTGGGAGTGTTCCTTTCGTTCACGATTGCGCAATCAGGGATGGTGAGGCGATGGTTACGGCTGCGCGGGCCCGGCTGGCAACGAGGCGTGGCGATTAGCGGACTTGGAGCGATAGCGACAGGCGTCGTGACGGTGATCCTGCTCATCACGAAGTTCGTTGATGGCGCGTGGATGGTGGTGTTGTTCCTGCCCATCATCGTTATCTGGCTGTGGCGCATCGGGGCGTTCTACAAGAACTTGACGGCGACCCTGCGCGTACCGGAGCAGGCGGTCTTCGAGCTTGCGCCGCGAGGCACATCGCGCGTGCCCGTGCTCGTTCCCGTGGAGGAGATAAACCTCGCTACCGTCATGGCCCTGGACGCGGCCTGCCAGCGTTCGCGCGATGTGAGCGCCGTGCACGTGAACTTCGATGTTGAGGATGGCGACATCATCATCAAGCGCTGGCACAGCCAGTTCCCGAACGTGCCGCTGGTCGTGATTGAGTCGCCGTTCCGCACGGTGGCGGAGCCTTTTAGCGTGTACGTGACGGACCAGCTGCGCCAATGGCCGCACGAAACGACGATCATCGTGCCCGTCATCCACGTGCGGCACTGGTACCAGCGTCCGCTCGTGAACCAGAGCCTGCGGCGCCTGCGCACGCTCATCGGCCGCCGCAAGACGGTGGAGCTCATCGAGCAACCGTTCTCGGTGGGTTGAGCATGGCGGCGGTTCCGCGAGCGGTAGCCGGCCGTATACTGAAGTGCGGGCGCCGACGTGGCTCAGTGGTAGAGCAGCCGTTTCGTAAATGGCAGGTCGTGAGTTCGAATCTCACCGTCGGCTCCAGCCTTCCCCGGCGCGAGGCCGGCAGCCGGCGCCATGGGCGCGCGAGCACGCGGCATCCTCTTTCGTAACGACTCTTTGACGCCGTCAAGCCCGCTATGCATCGCAGCGCGCGCCGTGTGCGGTGAAGATGGCAGACAGGCCCGGGTGGCGGAGCCGCGAGGCAGGCGAGGAGTTGTAACTATGGCCAGGCGCGAAGAAGTAAAGCCGAGTGCGGGCGACAGCCGCTATGTCCGCCGCGACAGTGCGGGCAGGTTCACCAGCGACCAGGTTTCCGTCGGGCGTTCGCTGAGCAAGGACAACGACCAGAGAGCGAAAGCCGACAACAAGGGCGGCCAGGGCGACCGGGGCGACCGCAAACGCTCCCGCTGAGGGGTCGAAAGCCGCGCGGTCCGCAGTCCCGGCTAGCCGTGCGCCTCGGGCAGTCCCCTGGATGCGGGCGCCGTCGTTGCACCCGAGCCCCGCGTGGGCTGGGAACGCTTCCGACGATGTCTCCGTCTGGTTCCGTGGGCGCCGACGTGATGGCGTAAAGGTCGTCAGGATTCATAGGGCGCATGGCAATTCTCTGCTGAGGATGCGCCTACTCTGCACGACCCGCTGGCGTTCGCGCTGGGCATGGTCAGCGTCCAATCATTCAGCCTCCGATTCCCCGCCGTCCGGACCCCAGAACAGCACCCAGCAGTCGAAGGCGGCGCTGAAGTGTTGGAAGCGGTGCGTCATCTGGGCGGGCACGCATCCCCCGGCGTACGTTGGCCTTTACGCCGCCCTGCATTCGCTCCATACTTTCGCCAAGCCGTCCTGAGGTGGTCACATGGCAGTCTTCAATGGTGCGTTCCCAATCCTTCCCGGCAAAGAACAGGACGCCCGTGCCTTTGCCGAGGAGGTCAATGGGCCGCGGCGAAACGACTACGCGGCGATGCAGAAGCGTTCGGACACAACACGTGAAAGCTGGAGCTTGCAGTCGACTCCGGCGGGCACGCTCATGCTCGTCTGGTTCGAAGCCCCCGATATCGAAGCCACCTTCGCTGAGATGGCGACCGCGTCAGACGCCGTCTCCGTCTGGTTCCGTGGCCGCGTGAAAGACGTTACGGGCGTCGACCTCGCCGAACCGGCCGAAGGCGGACCGGAACTTCTCGTCGACTGGAAGGCGTGAACTCCACGTCCCCCTGGCGAGCGAGCGGCTACGCTGCCGCTGGATCGCGGTGAAGGTCGCTGCACAACCAAAGTAAGGCGGGCCAGTTGGCCAGCCTTACTCTTTTGTGGATGAACTCGAGCTTCAGGGCAGGATGACGGACGCTGTAATTTACGAACGTTTTACCCGGCGATGGCCCCTCGCCGCGTGTTTGCGGCGTTTGCACTGGTGCATGTACATGGGGCGCTTGCTACGGTTACGAGACGCTGGCCGGGTGAGCGAACGGCAGGCGCAGGGGAGGTAGCATGCGCTTCTTTTTGACGAAGGGCTTCGGTATTGCGGCGGGGATGCTGTTGCTGGCGGCGGTACTGGGTGGCTCGGTGGGCCTGGTGGCAGCGAAACCCCGTAATTTCCCACTCGTGATCGGGCAAAACTACACTGGCCCCGTTGGCGGAGGGACTGTGGGTGTGGCACCGGCGCGGTGGCTTTCCTGCCTGCCGCCGACCTCGTGGTCGGCGGTCTATACGTGGGATGGCCCCCTTAAGCAGTGGTACCAC
>JBPCLM010000119.1:0-4458 GCA_051003295.1 Tepidiformaceae bacterium
GCACGGCCCTCATCACCTTCCCCAGCGGCCGCAGTGCGAACCTGGTTGTTTGCGACGAGGTCGCTGATCTCGCCTGGGTCGCGAACCTTGGCTGCATCGACCTCAACCCCTGGCCCGTCCGCGACAACGATGTCGATCATCCTGACGAACTGCGCGTCGACCTGGACCCAACGCCGGAGGCCACTTTCGCCGATGTGCGCACCGTCGCGCTCGTCGCGGGTGAGGTGCTCTCCGAACTCGGCTACCGGAGCTACCCCAAGACCTCCGGTTCGCGCGGCATCCACATCAACGTGCGCATCGCGGCGAAGTGGGGCTTTCAGGAAGTGCGCCGCTCTGCGCTCGCGTTGGGGCGCGAAGTCGAACGCCGCATCCCTGCGCTGGCCACGACCGCCTGGTGGAAGGAACAGCGCCATGGCGTGTTCATCGATTACAACCAGAACGCGCGTGACCGTACGGTGGCCTCCGCCTATTCCATCCGCCCGAAACCCGATGCGCGTGTCTCCTGCCCCCTCGAGTGGGACGAAGTGCCCGATGTTGACCCGGCCGCGTTCACCATCGAGACGGTGCCCGTCCGCTTCCGCGAACGGGGCGACCCCGCGGCGGGAATCGACGATGTCGCGCACTCGCTCGAACCGCTGCTCGAACTGGTCGCTCGGCAAGAACGTGAAGGACTTGGCGAAGCGCCGCTGCCGCCGCATTTCCCCAAGCAGGCGGGCGAGCCGCCACGCGTGCAGCCAAGCAAACGGCGCCGCCCCGCGCCCTAGCGCCCGACGCTCTTTCCAAGGTCGCCGTACCTGAAGCGCCCCCAGAGGTTGGCGGCGATTCGGGACCAGTCGCGCTCCACGCCGTGGCGGGCGAAATACTGGCAGATGTTGCGCAGGTCTCGTTCGAGAAGGTGGCGCGCCTTCGTGTTCTCGCGCGGGTCGACCGCCTGGGGGAAGTCAATGGCGATGCCCCTCCCCTGGTGGTAGAGCACGTTGAAGGCCGAGAGGTCCCCGTGCACGAATTCGTTGTCGAGCCAGAGCTCGATGTTCCAGAGCAGCCGGTCGGCCAGTGCGGCCGCTTCAGTGGGGTCGATGTCCGCATGCTGCAACTGCACGGCGCTTTGCGCCTCGTCACCGATGTACTCCATCAGGATCGCCCGGTCGGTGGCGAAGAACGGTTCCGGGACATCGGCACCGGCGTAGTGCAGCGCGCTGAGCGCATCGAATTCGCGGTTGACCCACATGGAGGCTGCGAACTCGCGTCCCGCCCCGGTCTTCTTCTTGATGGCGCGGCGCACCTGGCCGGTGAGGATCTGGCGCCCATCGTTGTAGATCGCGTCGTTGCCGAAATTGCGAAAGCCGCTGGCGTGGTACACCTTCGCTGCCACGATGGGGTGCCCCAGTGAACGGTGCGCGCGGCAACGATAGACCGTGGCCTCCTTGCCGCTCTTGATGACGTTGAGGACCTCGGTGACGACGGCCTCGTCGATGAACTCCTGCATCGCTTCCATGTCGGAAGCATCGGATTGGCGATTGCGGAATCTCGTCTCTTCTTCCGCGGGAATGAGCGATGACATCGGTTGCGAGCGTCTCCTCCCGGGTCACCCGGGCATGTGCGGGAAGGCGTCGCGCGATGGGCAGGTTCGTGGGCAACGAAAAGGCCGCTTCCCGTAGGAGCGGCCCGGCAGCCTGGCGGGTGGAGACCCGGGCTAGCGGCGCTGCAACGGAAGGCGCGACGGGACAGCATGAGCCACGGTTCGTGCAGTCATGGCGTGCTCCTTCCCGCGGCCCGGCCGCGTCGTGTTGCTGCGTAACAGGATAGGCGATGGGGGAGTGGTGTCAATAACTCGTTGCCGAGGCGAGATCAGGCGTGCGGAACACCTGCTGCAGTTCGAAGGGCACCGTCGTCTCGAGCTGGTCGAACGTGCAGTCCGTGGGCGGCTTGTCGGGGCGCCAGCGCTTGAAGGTGGCCGCGTGGCGGAAGCGCTGCCCCTGCAGGTAGTCGAACGTCACTTCGCACACGAGTTCGGGCCGCAGCCGCACCCATGATGTGTCTTTCCCCTGTGACCAGCGGCTGGGCGCGCCGGGTGTGCGCCCTTCGCCGAAGCCTTCGCCCTCCTCGGCGCTCACGTACGGCGCCAGCGTCGCCACCAGCGCCTTCTTCTCTTCCGCCTTGAAGCTGGAGGTGTGGCCGACCAGGTGCAGCACACCCGCCTCGTCGTGCAAGCCCAGCAGCAGCGACCCCACGGAGCGCCCTGTCTCCCCTTTGTTCCAGCGGAAGCCGCCGAGCACGCAGTCCACCGTGCGCAGGTGCTTGACCTTGACCATCGCGCGCACACCGGGCTGGTAAGGCTGATCCAGGCGCTTGGAAACAACCCCATCGAGGCCCGCGCCCTCGAATCGTTCGAACCAGTCCGCCGCAACCGAGGCGTCCCCCGTCGCGGGGGTCAGGAAAGCTGGCGGAGCGGCATCTTTCAGAAAGCGTTCGAGCAGCGCGCGCCGCTCGCCGAACGGCTTCGCCCGCAGGTCATCGTCCCCGAGGGCGAGCAGGTCGAACGCAACGAAGGATGATGGCGTTTCGCTGGCGAGCTTGCGCACGCGCGATTCCGCGGGGTGGAGCCGCAGCTGCAGGGCATCGAATGCGAGCCCGTGCGCGCCCATGATGACTACTTCGCCATCGATGACGGCCGGCGCCGGCAGCGCTTTCGCAAGGCCGGCCGCGAGTTCGGGGAAATACCGTGCCAGGGGCTTCAGGTCCCGGCTCTGAAGGTACACGGCCTCGCCGTCGAAGAACGCGACGGCGCGAAACCCATCCCACTTTGGCTCGTGCAGCCAGCCATCGCCCTGCGGGATCTCAGCGGAGAGCTTCGCGAGCATGGGCGCGATGGGCTGCTCGAACGGCAGGGGCATCCCGCCACTTTACGGCACCCAACGTCCCCGAGAATGCAGATTACCGTCTCAGGGAGCTCCACTGGCGTGCGGGGCCGCGTACGGCTGCAAGTACCAGCAATCCGCCGCCAGGTCGCGGTAGATGGTCGCCCGCCGCCCGCCTTCGATTTCGACTTCGAAGTAGCGCCGCGCGATCTCCTCGCGCCACCACTCGTCATCGATGCGCCAGGTATCGTGCAGCGCGCTGATGCGCCGGTAGGTCCCGCGCCAGAGCATTGCTTTGGGCTGGCCCTGCGCGTCCGCCTCCACCGCTGCGGGCACGGGGTCGTTCAGGGACCGTAGGCTACCAGCGCCTGTTGCCGTTCCGGGATCCTTGACCATGGTTGCACCTCCACCACGCGGAATACCTGGGGGCCGCCTTCGCGCGTGTTCAACTGGTCGATTGCCTCCAGCAGCTCGCGCTGGCGCCGGGGCCCAATCGGCCAGAGGTTCGACTGGTGGCCGTATTTGCTGCACAGCCCCGATAGCGTTAGCGCAAGCGACACCGCCGGGGCCGTGAGTTGCAACGCTTCGATGCGTTGCCGCACCACGAAGAGCATGCGCACCGGGTCGTTCGTTGGTTCGCGGAAGACGAAGCGGCGGCTCACCTGCTCGCCGTTTTCGAGCGTGAGCCGCCAATCGAGCCGCCGCACGGATTGCCCGCGCAGGTCCGGGCGCCCGAGCGCGCGCTGCAGGAGCGCGCGCGTGCCTGCCACCAGCGGTTCGCCCAGCGCCGTTGGCGCGGGCAGGTCCAGTTCATCGCTGATGCGGACTTCTTCGCGTCGGGGTGTGATGCGCGTGTCATCGCGGCCGCTTGCCAGTTCCCAGGCGCGCACTCCCTCGCGCCCGAACTGCGCCTGCAATGCGGAAAGGCCGAGCGCCCTCACCTGCGCCAGCCATTCCAGGCCGAACAACCGCAATCGCTGGTGCATGAGCGGCGGTGTCGGCAGCGCCTCCACAGGCAATCTCGCGAGGAACTCCCGCGTCTTGTCCCCCCCGATGAGCGTCACGGCAGCTTCTCCCAGCAACGCCGCCGCGTGCGCCGCAAACACGGTCTCCGCCGCGCCCAGCCGCACTTCCAGCCCGCTGCTCGCGCAGACCGACTCGTGCAGGTCGCGCAGGTACGCCATCTCAGCGAGGCCCGCGAGCTGTGCCAGGCCGTGCGCATCGAAGTGCACGTGGCCGGGGGCTATTGCTTCCACCACCGGGCTGTAGAGCGCGAGCAGATCGGTGATGTGCGCCGCCTCGGCGCTTAGCTGCGTCTCTTGCAGGGGCAAAAAGACCGCCTTCGGACAGAGCGCCAGCGCCCGCCGCAGCTGCATGCCTGCAGTCACCCCTGTCTTCGCCGCTTCGGGCGAACACGCCGTCACACGCGCGTGTTCTTCAGGCGAACCCCCCACGACAATCGCGCGCTGGGTCAGCGCCGGGTTATCGCGCCGCGCGAGCGCAATCGAAAAGTCGGGGATGAAAAGGCAGGCCACTCTCATGGGATCCATGAGTATAGAACATTTGTACTAGGGAAGGCAGGCCGCGCCTGGTCTTTACC
>JBPCLM010000120.1:0-12363 GCA_051003295.1 Tepidiformaceae bacterium
GGCGCCCTTTTTCCCTGCGTGTGGGCGGCCGCGATTCATCCCACCGGCGGCAAAAAGTTCGACGACCACCGCTGGGTCGGAAGCGGCCGCCCGGGGCGCGGGCGATAGCCCGGGACCGGTGCGCCGCCGGGTATCGCCGCGTGCGTAACCTCCCGCCCCACATCCGTCCGAGCTTCGCCCGCTTCGTGGAGGGGCCATCCGCCGTCAACGAGGCCGTGCGGGGGCTCGGGGCCGGCGGGCTCAACCGCCGACCGCACGGCGATGACTGGTCCGCCCGCGATGTCATCATCCATCTCGCCGATAGCGAATTGGTCGCCGCCGTGCGCTTCCGCCTCGTGATCGCTGAGGAAGCGCCGCTGTTGCCCGCCTACGATGAAGGCAACTGGAAGCGTCGCCTGCACTACCTCTGGCGCAGCCCGGAAGCGGCTCTCTCACTCTTCCAGCAGACGCGTTTCTCCAGCGCCGAAATGCTGCGCCAGTGTTCCGCTCCTGCCTGGGAGCGCACGGGCCTGCACCCCACGTTTGGCGTGCTCACACTGGAAGCACTGCTCGCCCGGGGCGTCGACCACATCGACCAGCACGTCGCCCAACTCGCAGCGCTACGCTCGCCAGCGTGAGCCCGTCCCGTGCTTGCGGCGCTTGCCCGACCCGATCGCTTCCTGCTATTGTCAAGAGCCTGTGACGAGCACCATCGACAACAATTCCGCCAGTCACGCCGGTTCCTTCTCGGCCGCTGCGGCCGTCAGCCACGGCGGGTGCTCAACTCCCTAGGACGAGCCAGAGCGCAGACGCACAGACGGCCCGCTCACTTCGGCGGGCCGTTTTCGCATCCAAAACCGAGGAGGCGACGGGTGGGAATCCAATCTCCGTTCGAAGGACGCCTCGTCCGTCTTCGCGCCCGTGAACCAGAAGATGAGCCCCTGCTTTTCAAGTGGTTCAACGACGCCGAAGTTACCGAGCACCTCCACCTGCGCTACCCGCTCTCGCACGCGCAGGAACGGGACTTCATCGCCCGAAACAACGAGATTGGCTACAACGCCGCGAGTTTCGCGGTCGAGACGCTCGTGGATCCCCGCCTTATCGGCGGCGTGGACCTGCGCCCTTCGAGCCAGGAGAACCGCGAAGCCACGCTCGGCATCACGATCGGCGACAAGGCTGTGTGGGATGGCGGATACGGGACGGACACTATGCGCACCATCTGCCGCTTCGGCTTCGAAATGATGAACCTGCACCGCATCCAGCTCGCGGTGTACGCCGGCAACGAACGCGCCCGCCACGTCTATGAAAAGGTCGGCTTCCGCCTCGAAGGCTGCCGCCGTGAAGCGTTCTTCAAGTACGGCCGCTACCAGGACGTGCTGGTCATGGGGCTGCTCGAAGGCGAACTGCGCCTCGACTAGCGCCCCACCCCGGTGCTTCACGGTTTAGATCTGTTCTGGCCCTTCCCCCGCGCCCGGTATGCCCGCGGAGCGCGCCCGGCGCGGTGGAATCGATCTCCACATAACTATTCGCCGAATCGATTTGCGCGGCATAACGATTGCGTTTTTTTCGGAATCACGGTAAACTTGTGAAACGATTCGCAATCAAGGGTTGACAGCCCCGATGCGATCTTGGTAGCGTCCGCTTGCGACTTGTTACAGAGTTGCAATGCGCTCGGACAAACCAACCCATCGCAAAGTACTGCCTAGTGCGCCCGGCAGGCGCAGCGGGGGAACCAACTCGTGGGGTGAATTCGGCCAGGGGCCGATAGGGCGACCTTTCCGCCCGAACCCGTCAGCTAACCCCGCCGGCAGCAGGAAGGCCTGGCGAGCTGGTCGCTCGCTTTGAGGTCTTTTTTTTCTGCCCTCGAAACCCTGCCAAATTCGCTCAGGAGAAGAAATCCTATGCCCGCTCTACAAGAAGCCCCGCCCAAGTCTTGCCCCAAGTGCCGCGGTTCCATGATCGTCGAACGCGACTGGCACGGCACCTATGGCAGCTGCATCATGTGCGGCTACGTGCACGAGGTGCTTACCAGCCCGCCCGTGGACCTCGCCGCCGAAGAAGCCGCGCTCCCCCAGCGCCAGCGCCGCCGCCAGCCTTCGCACGGCAAGCTGCGCCTCTGATCGCGCCCGCCGTCACTCTTCGAAGGCCTCTCGCAGCGCGGGGGGCCTTCGCCATTTTCTTGGCACCTGTATCCGCGCACGCAGCGCGTCGCCTGTGCCCTCACGTAGAATCCGCGTACCCAAGGCGAGGAGCCCAACGATGCCCTACATCCGCCTCTCGATAGCACGCGCCCGCAAGGGCCAGGAACAACGCCTCGAGGACATCCTCAACAAGTTCTGTGAAGCTGCCCTTGAACACCCCGGCTGCCGCGCGAGTTATCTGCTCCGCCCCCACGACGAGAGTGGCGACCTCGCCCGCATCGTCATCTACGACGACGAGCATTCCGGCGAAGGCGCCGCCGGCGACGAGAAGGTGATGGCGCTCCGCTCCGAAATGCACCTCATCGTCGAGCCGGGGCACGTAGAGCGCGCGTTCTTCACCATCTGAGGGCGCCATCGGTCCGGCGCGTGGGGGGCTGGCCACTGTCTTGTTTCGCCCCACCCACGCGCCTACCATGAAGCCCTGAGGAGCCGACGTGATGCCTCCTTCCCGAAAGCCAGCCAGGCCCACACCCGCAGCCCGGGGCGCCCCCCTCGGCGGGAGTGGGCGCCCGCTAACGCCCCTCCCCTTCATCACGCCGGCCGAGCGCGCGCGCAGGATTCGCGCCTTGCGCAAGAGCATCGCAGATGGCACCTATCGGCCCGATAGCGACGAGATCGCCCGCCAACTGATCGAACAGGGCTTCTAGCCCTCAGCCGAAGTTGTGCGCTTCCGGCGCTTCGATGAGGCCCGGCAAGGGGCAGTGCCGGAAGCGCTCCACGATGATGTTTGGGAACCCGCTCTTTTCGTTGTCGATGCGCCCCCGCGCGATCACGAACGGCGTCGTGCGCACCAGTTCGCGCTGCCGTTCCTGTACGCCCGTGTACACGATCAGGTTCGCCAGCCCGAACTCGTCCTCCAGCAGCATGAAGATGATGCCGATGGCCGTCGAAGGCCGCTGGCGCGTCACCACCATGCCCGCCAGTTCCACCATCGCCCCCTGCGGCAGCCGGTTGGGGTTGCCCGGCCCCCCGAGGTGCCGGGTCGTGATGAGCCCTTCGTTCAGCAACGGGCGCACGTGCGCCATCGGGTGGCGCGCTGAAAGGCCCAGCCGCTCGAAGTCCCACGCCATTTCGTCCCACCCCGAAAGCCGCGGCAGGGCGGCCATATCCTGGGCTGTTGGCAGCGGCAGCGCCGCCTGGTGGAAGCGCGCCCCCCGTTCCCTCTTCGCCGCCAACTCCCGTTCGTGCCCGCCGTGCCCCTGCACCAGCAACCCAAGTTGCCAGAGCAACTCCCGTCGCGGCAGCCCGAATTCATCCAGCGTGCCCGCCCTGATGAGGGCCTCCGCTTCACGGCGTTCCAGCCGCGCGCGCGTCAACAGGTCGTACAGCGAACGGAATGGGCCGCCCGCATCGCGCGCCGCCACGATCCGTTCCGGCGCGGCTTGCCGCCGCTCCTCCATCGTCTTGCCGCGCTGGTCGAACCAGTTCCCGCCCAGGCCCTTCACGCGCGAAAGCCCCAGCCGGATGTCCCCCTGCTCCGGCCATGTCTGCGCCCGGCTGAGGTTGATCGCCGGCGGCAGCACCGCGATGCCGTGCCGCTGCGCATCCCCCGCAAGCACCTCCACCGAGTAGAAGCCCATCGGCTGTGCGTTGAAGAGCGAACAGTAGTACGCCGCCGGGTAGTGGTAGCGCAACCAGCACGATTCGTACGCCAGCAATGCGAACGCCACCGCGTGGCTCTTCGGGAAGCCGAACGCCGCGAACGCCGCCATCTTTTCGAACGCTGCTTGCGCTGCTTCGCGGCTCACACCCTGGCGCGCCGCCCCGGCGTAGAACTCCTCCGCCAGCGCCTGCATCGCTTCCGCTGAGCGCTTGCGGCTCATCGCACGCCGCAACCGGTCGGCCTGGCCCGGCGTGAACCCCGCTACCGCGCAGGAAATCTGCAGCACCTGGTCCTGGTAGAGCACGTGCCCGAGCGTTTCCCCCAGGCAGTCCTTGAGCAGCGGCGCAAGTTCCGGGTGGCCATAGTCCACCTCTATCTCCTCCCCTCGCGCCAGCCGCATGCGGTATTCCATGTACGGCCGGAAGGCCCCCGCCAGGATCGGTCCCGGCCGGATGATCGCTACCTGCACCGCCAGGTCATCGAGCGTCTGTGGCCGCGTGTTCGGCAGCGTTTGGATCTGTGCCCGGCTTTCTATCTGGAACACCCCCATCGTGTCCCCGTCCTGGATGGAGGCGTAGATCTCCGGGCTGTCGTGCGGGATGCGTCCCAGGTCCACGCGCGTCCCGTGTACCTCTTCGATGATCCCAAGGCAGTCGTTCACCGCCGAAAGCATCCCCAGCGCCAGGAAATCAATCTTCACGAAGCGCGCGTCGTCCACCGAATCCTTGTCCCACTGGCACAGGTAGCGTCCCTCCATGCGCGCCGGCTCTACGGGCACCACCGAAGAGAGCCTCTCCGCCGAAATGACCACGCCACCGACGTGCTGGCCGATGTGCCGCGGGAAGCCGGCCACCTGCGCCGCCAGCTCCACCAGGTCGCGCCAGATGGGCGCGTTGATGAGCGGCCGCAATTCCGGCACGTGCCCCATCGTCTCCGCTACTTCGTGCGCGTTCGCGAAGCCGTCGCTTATCTTGTTCAGCTTCGCCAGCACCGGCGCCGGCAACCCCAGCGCCTTGCCGATATCCTGCACCGCGCTGCGGAAGCGATACGTGGGGAACATCGCCACGATCGCCGCGTGCTCATCGCCAAAGCGCCGGTAGATGCGTTTCAGCAACTCGTCGCGAATGTCCCTCGGGAAATCCAGGTCGATATCCGGCAGCGAATGCAGCTCTTCGTTCAGGAAACGCTCCAGGTAGAGCTTGTTGCGCACCGGGTCGATGTGCGAAAGCCCGATCAGGTAACACACGATCGAACTGACGGATGACCCGCGGCCCCGGCCCACCGGCCGCTCATCCGGCGCGAGCGAACGGTCCCGGCCGTGCAGTTCCTGCGCTACTTCGCCCGCCATCTGCAGCAAATCCCAGTACACCAGGAAGAACCCCGCCAGCCCGTGCTTTTCGATGAGCCCGAGTTCGCGCTCGAGGCGTTCGCGCCCCTCTTCGCGCACGGCAGGCTCCAGCGGCCCGTACTTGCGCCGGAACGCCCGTTCGCACACCCCCCGCAGGAAGCCGTCCAGCGTCGAACCCTCCGGTACCGGGTAGTCGGGCAGCCGGTAGGGCAGATCGCGCGAAAGGTCGAACGTGCAGCGCCCGGCAATCGCCGCCGTGTTGCTGACCGCCTGGGGATAGCGCGCGAACCGCCGCGCCATCGTCTCCGCGTCTTTCAGGAAGAACTCCGAGTTCGGCCGCCGCTGACGGTGCGAACTATCGAGCGTCAGCCGGTGCCGCACCGCCACGAGCACGTCGTTGAGCCGGTGCCGTTCGCGCTCGTGGTAGTGCACGTTGTTCGTCGCCACCACTTCCAGCCCCGCCTCCTCCGCCAGTTGCGCGAGCGCCGCCACGCGTGCGTTATCGCCGTAAGCGTCGTGGTGCTGCAACTCCACGAAGAAGTGCGCGGGCCCCAGCGCCGCCTTCCAGCGTCCCGCCACCGCCAGCTCCTCCGGGTGAGGCCGCCCACGCCCCAGCAACCCCTGCCGGCACCCCGAGAGCACGATCAACCCTTCGCGGTGTTCGAAGAGCCACTCCGGCTCCGTGCGCGGCGCATCCTTCCCGTACGTGCCATAAGCGCGACTGAGGATGCGGCAGAGATTGCGGTATCCCGCTACCGTCTCCGCCAGCACTGTCACGTGCGTCTCCGCCTCTTCCTCACTGCCGGGAGAGGAGGTTGGCGCCAGAGGCCCGCTCAGCGTCAGTTCGCAGCCCGTTATCGGCCGCAGCCCGCGTTCCTTCGCCGCGCGCGCGTACTCCATCGCCCCATAGAGGTTGTCGTGGTCCGTGATGGCCATCGCCCCATAGCCGAACGCCAGCGCTTGCCCCACCAGTTCATCGGTTGAACTCGCGCCTTCCCGCAGCGACCAGCACGAATGCGCGTGCAGCTCGACGTAGGCGGGGCCCGGGGACTGCGTGGGGCTGGCCATCATCCCATTATAGAACAAGCGTTCTGAAAAGTGAACATAGTTTGCTGCCGCCGGTTAAACCTGGATCGGGGCGTCGGGCGTGGCCGGTGGTTTCATGGCCCCACCAGCGGGCCTGGGCGTGGTTGTGAAACCGGTCCCCGCGGCGGTACCATCCCCTCATCAGGTGCATGTGTTCGTGATCGAGAGCGGCCCGCAAGCCGCCGATCTGCTCGGTGGGGCTCCCTACCGCCGTGCAATGTTTGAGATCCAGTGCTCCGGCCAGGAGCACGTCTGTGCCGAGGTGACGACGGCGTTGTACGTGGAGTCCACTGTCGCAAGCGACGCGGGTCTTATGACAGCAGCCCTCGCGGAAGCCCTGGGCCTGGCAGAGACAAGACGCACCCTCCTCAAAGCGGACCCTGAATGACGCGACCGCTGCGGACGCTGGCGTTCGTTGTCCTTTGCGGCCTATCGGTTTCCGCCGCGGCGTCGGCCTGCGAGGACCAGTCAGATCCCGGGAGCATTGAGGGAGCGACGGCCACACCTGAAGCCCCACTGCCGGAGGCATCGCCCACGCCGAAGGCCATAGTCGTCCCGGAACCCACGCCGGCTACGCCGTGGTACCAGTTCTATCCACCCGGCACCCTCACCAGCACGCCAGCTGTCGATGCGATCCTGGACGCCCACTATCGTGGTGACGTTGAGGCGATCTACCAGCTGCTGGATTTCCAGCGGATCCCGTGCACCGCGGTGTTCCTCTTGGACTGGCGGATCCCGCGCTGCCGTGCCGGCGAGCCCGCGGGGACGCCGGTGCCGTCCTTGGCCTTTGGCTGTCCGGAGGGAAGAGCCTGGCGCGACGACGAGGTCCGCGAGGTGCTCTCCCCCCTCCCGCCGCTGCTCCACGCGGCGTATCGCATCGCCGATGGACCCCTACCCCAGGGGATCCCCCCGGGGACCCGATACGTCGTGGCCCTGGGCGACCCCGTCGATGGCCTGCTGCACGTGTACATCGTGAAAGAGCCGGGCGGGATCTCAGAGCTGCAGTACTATTGCGGGTCGGCACTGGGCCTCGACGGACTGGCCGAGCCCATTCTTGCGGCAAAGGGAATCAACGGGGACTGAGGCAGCTTACCGGGCGACGAAGCGGTCGCTCCGAACCGCCGCCACGCCGGAGAGCCCCCTCAGCTATCGCCCCTTGAACGCTGGCTCCCGCCGCTCCACGAAGCTCAGCGCCCCCTCGCGGTGGTCCTCCGTCGTGAACAGGTAACCGAGCGCGCTGCCGATGAAGGCGCCCATCTCCTCCATGGTCGCCTGCCGCGCCTGGCGGAGGCCTTCCTTCATGTAGCGCATCGCGATCGGCGGGTTCGCAGCAATTTTTCCTGCGAGCGCGCGCGCCGTGGGCATCAGTTCGTCCGCTGGCACCACGCGCGAAACCAGCCCGATGCGCTGCGCTTCGGCCGCATCGATCACATCGCCCGTGAAGAGCAACTCCGCCGCCTTCGCAGGCCCCACCGCCAGCGGCAGCCGCCAGAGCCCGCCAAGGTCGGCGACCAGCCCGCGCTTGATGAACAACTCGCCGAACTTTGCGCGCTCCGAAGCGATGCGGATGTCGCACATCAATGCAAGGTCCATCCCCCAGCCCACCGCCGGGCCGTTCACGGCCGCGATCGTGGGCTTATCGCAGTTGAGCACCGCTTCGCCTGCGGGTGTGGGCCGCGGCCGCACATCGCGCAGCCGCGCGACCGTCGCGTCGCGCTGTTCCCCGAGCATGATCTGCTTGACGTCGTCGCCCGAGCAGAACGCCCGCCCTTCGCCGGTAATGACGACGCAGCGCACGTCCGGGTCGCTGTGCGCTCGCCGCATCGCCGCCTCGAGCTCGGCGTACAGGTCGCGCGTGAGGGCGTTCATCGCCTCCGGCCGGTTCAAGGTGACCGTCGCGATGTGGTCGGTGAGGTCGTAGTTCAGGATTTCAAGCATTGCGTGTCTCCAAGGGGTTTGCTTGGAGATTCTACGAGCTACGGCTGTCACGCGGCGGCAGAGTCTGACGCTGGCCATCCGGCAAGCGAGAAAGAGCCCATCCCGCTGTTGTGTATACTGCCGGTAGGAAGGATGGTATACCGACGTGGCTACCATGAAGACGGCCGTTTCGCTGCCGACCGCCATGTTCGCGGCGATCGACGCGCTCGCCGCCGAGCGGGGGAGTTCGCGCACCTCCGTCGTCGTCGCTGCCATCGACGAGTACCTCCGCCGCATCGAAGACGGGGACATAACTCGTAGCCTGAACGAGGCCTATGCAGAAGAACTGTCTTCTGACGAGTTGGCCTGGATCGATGACACCTTGCGGCGCCAGATGACGCGCCTCGACCAGGAGGATGGCGGGTGGCCGGCGGACGCATAGAACAGGGTGAGATCTACTGGCTCGAACGCGGGGAACCATTCGGTTCAGAAGATGGATACCGGCGGCCGTACCTCGTCATCCAGAACGACCGCGCCAATCGCTCAGCGCTCAAGACCATCATCGTTTGTCCCCTCACCAGCAACCTCCGGCGAGCTGCTGCCCCCGGCAATCTCGTCCTCGAGCCGGCGCAGAGCGGGCTGTCCGCGCGGTCCGTGGTCAACACCTCCGGTATCGCCAGCCTGGACCGTAAGCGTTTTGGTGCTCCTGTCGGACGAGTTTCCCGCGCTCAAATCGGGCAGATCGTCGCCGGCGTGAACAGGCTACTTGAGCCGCCTGTTCACGCTGGTTGACCTTCGCGACCTCACAGCCGCTGCCGCAGCCACTCACCCGCCGCCCTGATCACGTCGTCACCTATTTCGAAGTGGCCGCCCGCTAACCAGACCAGGTCCTTCTCGCCGGGCAGCGCGTCGTAGAGCGCCTCCGTGGCAGCCCGCGGTATCAGTTCGTCCGCCGTCTTCCCCAAGATGCGCACGGCGACGCCCGCGAGCCCCGGCAGCACACTTCCCTCGCCGCGAGCTGGGCCCAGCAGCCCGCCTTCCCCCACCAGGCAGAGCGCCGCCGCCCGGAAGCGGCCGTCCCCCGCCAGCGCCCGCACGCCCAGCATCGCCCCCAGGGAGTAGCCCACGTACCCCAGGCGCGACAGGTCGATGGTCAGCTCCTCGGCGAGGGCGTCCACGGTCGCCGTCAGCTCCGCCGCGAACTGCGCCGCTACTTTCGCGCCGGCCCCGGGGTCGCGGAACACGCGCATCGGGTCGTGTTCATCCCGCTCGCCGTGCAGGGGCGCGTCGATGCCCCCACAGACCCATCCTCGTTGCGCCCACACCTTCGCGGGTTCGTCCACGAAATAGTCGTCCTTGCTCCCCATCCCTGGATGCTGGATGAGCACCAGCGGCATGGCAGCGTCCGCATCGAGCGGGACGTAGACCGTGCCCGGCACCCGCTCACCCTCGACCGCCACGGAGAACCGCACTTGCCGCAGAGCGCCGATGATCGCCTGGCCGGTCACCTGGAAGCCGTGCATTGCCGCAGCGTACAGGCGGCACAGGGGCCACGTGAGGGCGCGCCAGCCCGTGGCAGGGCTTGCCGCCGATTTTGAGAGTGTTCATTCAGCGTTGCGACTGACAGGCGCACTTGACACCGAAAGCGGCAACCTCAACGATGCTCCTGAGCGACATCGGTCGCGCGCCTAGCCCGCATTCGTGCGGGACGGGGGAACCAGTTTTCGGGGCGAATCCGCAAGGGCCCGCACACAGCTCGGGGCGACGGCGGAACGGCTATCTCCGGCCGTAGCCCGGCAGCTAACCTCGGCGGCGTCGGAAGTTCCTCGTAAGAGGCGACTTCACCTATGGCCATGCGGGCCGGCCCCCTCCCCTTTCGCGCCCAGCCCCCCCAGCCCCTTCCCACCCCCACCGTCGCCGCTGCTTCCCCCCTTGCCGAGCGGCTCTGGAACATGCTTCCACTCGCCTGCTCGCTCCTGCTGGTCTCCGCGCTCTTCTGGGGGCCGTTCTTCGTGCCCGCCGTCTTCGCCGTCGCTATTGTCGCCTTCTTCGCCTACTGGGTGGTCCGTTCCTACGCGGTCGTCGTCGCGTGTTTCGTCGGCCTGCGCCGCATGAAGGACGCGCAGGAGACAAATTGGGTGGCGAAGTACTGCGCCTGGCTCCCCGGCAACCCCGATTGCGAACCCTGGGACTGGCCGCGCCACATGGTCATCATTCCAAACTACAAGGAAAGCGAATCGGGCCTTGCGCGCACGCTCGATTCGCTTTCTGCCCAGGCCAACGCTGCTCAGCTCGTCGTCGTCATGGCCATGGAAGGGCGCGAAGCGGGCGCCCACGCGAAGGCCGCCCGCCTGCTCCTGCGCTATCGCAGCTACTTCGCCGGCATGTTCGCGACCCATCACCCCGCCGGCCTCCCCTCCGAGACGCCCGGCAAGGGTTCCAACGAAGCCTGGGCCGCGCGCGAAGCCCACATCCGCCTGATCGAGCACGAGGGCGATGACATCGCCCGCTACACCGTCACGTCCTGCGATGCCGACGCTGTCTTCCATCCGCGCCACTTCGAGGCCCTCAACTACCTCTTCCTGAGCAACGCCGACCGCTACCGCACGTTCTGGCAGCCCACCATCTTCAACTCGAACAACATCTGGGATATCCCCGCGCCCTTGCGCATCCCCGATGGGCTCATGGGCATCAACCGCCTCTCCAACCTCGTCTTGCCCGGGAGCGTCAAGTTCCCAACGTCCTGCTACTCGCTCAGCTGGCAGATGCTCACCGAAGTCGACTATTGGGATGAGGAAGTCATCCCCGAGGACTGGCACCTCTACCTCAAGTGCTGCTTCACCCTCGGCGATAGGGTGCACGTCGACGGGCTCTACCTCCCGCTCGGCAACGACTGCGTGCTCACCGATGGCTACTGGAAGACGCTCAGGGCGCACTACGCCCAGAGCGTCCGCCACGCCTGGGGCGCAAGCGACATCCCCTACGCTTGGCGCGCATCGCTCAACGGCGTGACGCCGCTCAGCCGCTCGCGGCGCTTTTTCGTCTCCGGGGCCGTCACGAAGGTGCACGCGCTGTGGATGGCGCAGTGGTACCTGGTCACGCTTGGTACCCACCTGCCCATGGTCCTGCACAAGGCCACGCCCGCCGACATGCCGTCCTGGTGGATCACGCCGTTTGTGACCGTCCCGGCCATCGTGCCGCCCGTTGGGGCGCTCGCTTCCGGGAACCTGGCCAGCCCGCTGGCATGGGTCACCCTCACGGTCGCGGCTTCGCTCATCTACATCTGCATCGTGCCGCTCTTCGGGCTCATCTACATCGAGCAGCGGCTGCGCCCCCCACGCCCCGATTACGTTTCACGCCAGGCATGGCTCGGCCAGTTCGCCGTCTGGCCGCTCATGGCCGTCATCACCTTCTTCTTCGCGAGCATGCCCGCGCTGCACGCGCAGTGGAAGCTCGCGAGCGGCCAGGGCATGGTCTACCGCGTCGCCGAGAAGGGCTCGCGCCGCCCGGCCCCCGCGGGCGCGGCGCCCGCCGTACTGGGGCTCGGCGCCGAGCCAGCCGCGGAACCCATGGGCGCGGCCGGCGGCGGCGCCTGATCGCGGCCAGCGCCCGCTCCGTCGCCAAAGCTGTACACCGTCCCGCCGTCCCTGTCGTAGAGCAGTTCGTAGCGTCCATCTGTCGCCAGCGAATCCACGAGGGTCGTGCAGCATTGCCCGCCGCCATGCGCCGGGATGTAGACGTGCGTGTACTCGAGCCCCCAGTCCTCCCGCCATTCGTCCAGGCAGGCGGTTGTGCGGTAGCCGCATTCGAAGGCGCCGTAGTACGCCTCGACGCGGTCTTCGAAGGCGCCATCAGGCTTCCATTCGTACCCCTGGACGGTGACGACGCTCTTGCGCCCCGTGAGCACGGGGAACCACTCGGACTCCTTGTCCGTTTCCCACGATGAGCGCGGGATGACGAGCACGCGCGCGTCGGCGGGCGTCTCCTCCCGGATCCAGCGCATGGCCGCGCGCTCGTCGCCGCTGAGCGCGACCAGATAGCGTCCTTCGCCAGCCAGGCCATCGGCGGTGATGAACGACCCCACGCCCAGGTAAGCGAAGACAACCGCGAACACGATCACCGCCGCGCGCGGTGCCGCGCCCGCGGCGGGAGGCGGCCGCGGGCGCGCATCGCGCAAGATCGGCAGTAGCACTTCCGCCACGCCCACGCCCGCCAGCAGCGCCACCGGG
>JBPCLM010000121.1:0-26570 GCA_051003295.1 Tepidiformaceae bacterium
TCCGCGGCTCCCTGCCTGTGTCCCGCGCGGATGCCCCCGAGGACTCCGCGGATTCCGCGGAGCCGGAGGCCGGGGCCCCAGCGGCCGCCTGCGATTGCCCCGTCCTCGAACCCGCTGAGTGGCACGAAGTCGAGAGCGACTGGTCCGACATCGCCTTCCTTACCGCCTCCACCAACGCCGTCCTGGGAGTGCCGGTTGGTTACGGCGCCATCCGCGATGACCTGCTCAAGCGCGCTGCCAGGGCCGGCGCGACCGTCCCCACCGACGCGATGCTCCTGATGGGCAGCGGCCGCTTTCGCCGGCCCGTCATGCTGGAAGTCGAAGAAGTCCCCGCCGGCACGAAGGGCGTTCGCCGCCCGGGCGGGACCGTGTACACACGGCTGCTCGAGGTGCCCTGGGGCGAAATGCGCCGCGCCGTCGATGAAACCACCGAAGCCGCGCGCGCCCGCTACGGCCGCGACCCGGGCGATGTCTGGATCTGGTACCTCACATGCCGCGAATGTTCCCGCGAGCGCAACTTCGAAACCCTCCTCATCGCGCACTACCCGGCCCGCGAATGAGCAACGCCGCCCAGTATCGAAACGCTGGACGGCCCGGGAAGGTGACGCTGGCCGCCCCCACGTCGTAACATTTTCCCATGCACCGGCGGCCAACAGCACGGATCCCCTCTCGCGCTCCAGCGCTCGTCGCGCCCGGTGGCGGGCCCCCGCTCGCCCTTCTGCCGCCCCGCGGCGCGTAGCCGGCGGGGCGCTCCCACTGCCGGACCATTGTCCCGGCCCTTCTCCATGTTTGTCCACACGCGTAACGAGGTGAACGATCGTGCCTGATCGCTACGACCCCCATGCCATCGAGCCCAAATGGCAGGCCCGCTGGGAAGCCGACCAGCTCTACCGCGCCCCCGACGATGACCCGCGCCCCAAGTGGTACGAGCTCGCCATGTTCCCGTACCCCTCGGGCGACCTCCACACAGGCCACTGGTACCACTACTCGGGCGCCGATGCCCACGCCCGCTACATGCGCATGACTGGCTACAACGTGCTCTACCCCATGGGCTTCGATTCCTTCGGCCTGCCCGCTGAAAACGCCGCCATCAAGAACGCCGCCGACCCGTCCGAGTGGACACGGACCAACATCCAGAACTTCCGCCGCCAGTTCAAGATGATGGGCTCCAGCTTCGATTGGCAACGCGAAGTGGTCAGCTCCGACCCGGACTACTACAAGTGGAGCCAGTGGTGGTTCCTGCAGCTCTACAACCGGGGGCTCGCCTATCGCGCCGCCGCCGCCGCCAACTGGTGCCCCGGGTGCCAGACGGTGCTCGCCAACGAACAGGTGGTCAACGGCCGCTGCGAGCGTTCCGCCGACCTGGTCGAGCGCCGCTTCCTCACGCAGTGGTTCTTCCGCATCACTGCCTACGCTGAGGAACTGTTGCGCTTCGATGGCATCGATTGGCCCGAACGCATCCGCGCCATGCAGACCAACTGGATCGGCCGCTCGGAAGGCGCCCTCCTGCGCTTCCCCGTCGACGTCCCCGGTATCGATGAGCCGCTGGCGGTGTTCACGACGCGCCCCGATACGGTGTATGGCGCCACGTTCATGGTCCTGGCGCCCGAACACGCACTCGTCGAACGCGTCACGACGCCCGCGCAACGCGAACCCGTGGAGACGTACCGCCAGGCCGCCAGCCGCCAGAGCGAAATAGAGCGCCTCTCCACGGAGAAGGAGAAGAGCGGCGTCTTCACCGGCGCCTACGCCACGAACCCCTTCAACGGCGAGCCCATCCCCATCTGGATCGCCGATTACGTGCTCGTCACCTACGGCACGGGCGCCGTCATGGCCGTCCCCGCGCACGACCAGCGCGACTTCGAGTTCGCGATGAAGTACGGCCTTCCCATCGTGCCCGTCTTCTCCCACGCCGGAATCGACACGTCGAGCCCCCTCCAGCGCGCCTTCACCGATGGGGACACGATGATCAACTCGGGCGAATTCGATGGCACGGCGGCGGCCGAAGCGAAGGCGCGCATCATCGCCCACGCCGAAGCACATGCGCTCGGCGAAGGCACCGTGAACTACCGCATGCGCGACTGGCTCATCTCGCGCCAGCGCTATTGGGGCGCACCGATCCCCATGATCCATTGCGAATTGCATGGCCTCGTGCCCGTGCCCGAAGCCGAGCTACCCGTGCTCCTGCCCGCGAATGTTCAGTTCGCCCCTACCGGCCAGTCTCCGCTGACGCAGGTCGAAGAATGGGTGAACGTGCCCTGCCCAATCGATGGCGGGCCTGCGCGCCGCGAGACGGACACGCTCGACACGTTCATGTGCTCGAGCTGGTACCAGATGCGCTTCATCGACCCAAACAACCCGGAGCGGCCGTTCTCTCAGGAACTGGCGCGCAAGTGGCTCCCCGTCGACCAGTACACGGGCGGCGCCGACCACGCCGTCATGCACCTGCTCTACACGCGCTTCTTCTGGAAGGCTTGCCGCGATATGGGCCTGGTCGAAGGCGATGAGCCCATGCTGCGCCTTTTCAACCAGGGCACCCTGCTGGGGCCTGATGGCCAGAAAATGTCCAAGAGCCGCGGCAACGTGGTCGCACCCGATGGCGAAGTGGCGAAGCACGGTGCGGACGCCTTTCGCTGCCAGTTGATGTTCGTGGGCCCCTGGGACCAGGGGGGCCCCTACAACCCGACAGGCATGGCCGGCATCGTCCGCTGGCTCCGTCGAGCCTGGTCGCTTGTCAGCGACCCGGTCTCCCTGCGCAGAGAGGGAGACGCCGAAGCCACCCGCGAGCTGCGCCGCGCTACCCACAAGGCCATCCGCGAAGTTACGGGGGATATCCAGGCGTTCCGCTTCAACACGCTCATCTCCCGCCTGATGGAGCACAGCTCAGCCATGCAACGGGCGCGCGAGGCTCAAGCGGCAGCCCGCGGCGCCTGGGACGAAGCCATCGAGGCGATGATTCTGATGATGGCGCCCCTCGCGCCTCACATCGCCGAAGAGCTTTGGGAGCGCGCCGGCAAGCGCTACAGCGTGCACCTGCAGAGCTGGCCCCAGTTCGATCCTGAACTCGCGCGGGATGACGAGATCGAGGTGGTGGTGCAGGTCAACGGCCGCGTCCGTGACCGGCTTGTGCTGCCGCCCGGCGCTGGTGAAGAAGAAGCGCGTGCCGCCGCCATGGCCTCGGCGCGAATCCGGGAATGGCTCGATGGCAAGGAGCCGCGGCGTGTGATCTACGTGCCGGGGAAGCTGTTGAACATCGTCCTCTGAGGTGATTTTCGCGCTTCGAGAATATGGATCACGCGATAGACGAAAAGTCAACAGGGTATGGACAGGAGCGCGCCTCGCATCTATGGTGCGCCAAGGCCCGCACCGTGGGCCGCGGCCGCCCCCAGGCGAACGATGCATGGAGGACCCGAATGCAGATCAAAAAGAACGCTCCGAACATCCAGTACCCGCCTCCGGCGGAGGAGTACGACGCCATGCCCGAAACGATTGATCCCGTCTTCGAGCGCCCATCCGCCGATATCAGCACGCGCCGCCGCGAGCTGCCCCCCGAAGGCGAGCAAATCAACCGCCCCGCCACCCGCGCCGAGAGCGTCATCGATGTCAATTCGACCTTCGACGGCCGATTCGAAACCGACCAGGACCTGCGCGTCGAAGGCACCATCAGCGGCGAAATCGTTTGCCGTGGCCGCTGCACCATCGAGCGCGACGCCACCGCCAAGGCCCGCGTGCAGGCGCGTGACGCCTGGGTAAAGGGGCGCGTGGAAGGCGATATCGTCTGCACCGGGAAGCTCGTGCTTGCCGGGACAGCTATCGTCACGGGCACCTTCAAGTCCGTCACGCTGGTGATAGAAGAGGGTGCCTCCGTCAACGGCACGGTCGAGACCGTGCCGGGAACCCCCGAAGGGCTCCCCGCAGTGCCCGGCCGCGACGAGCCGGTGGCAGTCAAGGAGGCGATGAACACCGCCGCCGAGGCCGCCGCTGCGCCAGCATCCGGTGGACGTTACAACGGGCGCCCGCGGGATCTTCCTTCGTTCGCCATCGTCAGCTCCGAAGAGCCCGCCGCCGACCGCCGCTAGGCGCGTGCCCGCGAACAACCGCGAGGGGGCCGGCTGAGCCAGCGGCCCCTCTCGTAATCTGCGCCCGGCGAGCTACAACACCCCGCGAGATGACCCCGCCAGTACTTTGTGAAGAAATTTGGCGCCAGTTCCGAAATGGGCCCGGGCCTGTTACTCCCCTCGCCCACCGCAGTGGGAGAGATTGGGGTGAGGGCCCGAGGCCGCGCACTGAACGCGCAGTTTCTCAATTGAGTACTGGATGACCCGGCTAGATAACCCCGCTAAATAACCTTGAAGTAGACGGTCTCGCCAACGATCCAGGCGCTCGTCTGCTTGTTGATGCGGCGGCCAGCGCGGCCGACGCGCAGGGCAATGCCACGGGCGGTTTCGCCGGGCGATGGGGTGAGCATCCCCACTCTGCCGGTCTTCACACCTTCGATGTACTTTTCGTATTCGCGCATGCGCGCCGCGAGGCGGCCCGTTTGGCGGCTCGGGCGGGGGGCGTCCGCTTCGGAAATCAGCTTAAACTCTGCCATTCTTGTTGCTCCATCCGTTTCTCTTCGTGCCTGCGCGCGTCACCCACGCGCTTAAGCCGGGGCATGGTGCTGCCCACAGCAGTGGACGCGAGCGAGGATACTACAGGAAGCGCGCCGCTGCATAGCGTCATTTCTCGCCGATCCACAATTGGCAGCCGCTAGCGCTTTTCCTGCAGGCTGCCAATGCTCACGCGTACGGATTCCAGGAACGCCTGCAACTGGTTTTCCAGCCGCCGCAGCACTTCGAGCGCGTACTGGTCTGCGTCATCGAGCTGGCGCGCCGCCGCTTCTGCCGCCTCGCTCAGATGGGCCGCTGCTGTCGCATCTGCTTCGGCGATAGCCTGCCGCGCCCTCGCCTCGGCATCGATGAGCATCGCGTGACTGCGTTCTTCCGCCTCGCGCACGATCACGCTCTCATCCAGCCGCCGCGCGCGTTCCTGCTCTGCCTTCTGCAGCACAAGCCGCCCTTCCTCGTGCGCGTCCTGTGCTATCTGGTCGCGTGTTTCGAGGATCTGCGCCGCCTGGCGCACATCCGCGGGCACCGAAAGACGCAACTGATCGACTACGTCCAACATCCTCTTGCGGTCGACTACAAGATTGCCGCCGACGGGCAAGCGGCGCGCCTGTACCACCAGTTCTTCGAGGCTATCGATGAGGTCGAGGATGTCCACGGTGCGCGAGCTACGAGCTCGCCTGCCCCAGCTTCTCACGCAGCGCTGTGCGCACATGCGGTGGCACAAGGTCGGCCACATCGTAGCCGAGCCTCGAAACTTCCTTGATGCGGCTGGCGCTGATGTACATGAAGTCCTGGTTCGCCATCAGATAAACCGATTCCAGGTGGGGCGCCATCTTGCGGTTCATCAGCGCCTGCCCGAATTCGGATTCGAAGTCGCTCACGGCGCGGATACCGCGCACAAGGGCGACGGCACCCTTCCGCCGGGCGAACTCCACGGTCAACTCGTCGAAACCCTCCACTTCCACCGTCGGGAGGTTTTCCACCGCCTTCGCAAACAGGCTGACGCGCTCCTCCCACGTGAACATCGAACCCTTGTCCCGCCCCCGCACTACCGCCACTACGACGCGGTCGAAGAGGTGTGTCATCCTCGTCACGAGGTCCAGGTGGCCGTTCGTCACGGGGTCGAATCCGCCGGGAAAGATCGCGATCCTCATTCTCCCTCCTCTGGCCCGTAGAGCGCGACTGCGCTATCGCCGTACACCCGCCGATCCTGCAGTAGCAGCCCCGCCGGGCGTTCGGGCGGATTGTAGCGGCTCGCGTGTTCGTAGACGACAACCCCACCAGCGGCAACGAGCGGGCCTACCGCCTCCAGCACGGGCGCAGCCGCCTCGGAATCGTAGGGCGGATCCATAAGCACGAGGTCGAATGTGCCTTCGACGTTCCTCAAGGCGCTCGGCAGCCGCCCGCGCAACACCGTCCCCCGCTCCCCGAATGCGCCGCGCGCGAGGCTCTGCAGGATCGCCTGGCATGCGGCCGCCTCCCCTTCCACGAACACGGCACGCGCGGCCCCCCGGCTCAGGGCCTCGATGCCGAGCGCCCCCGTCCCCGCGAAAAGGTCGAGCACGGCCGCTCCTTCCAGTCGTCCGGCGAGCATGTTGAAGATCGCCTCCCGCACCATCCCCGTGGTCGGGCGCAGGCGCATGCCCTTGGGCTCGGCAAGGGGCATCCCGCGCGCGCTCCCCGCCGTCACCCGCAGGCGTGATCCAGCCATGATCAGCGCGGCGTCGGCGAGGCAGCCGGCGTGCGCGCTTCCCGCGGCTGGACGATCACCGCTATTTCGTTCTCAAACTGTGAAACGCCGTCGCTTAGGGTTAGTGTCACGGTGTACGTCCCCGCCTCGGCCGGAGTCGTCCACTTCACGAGGCCCTTCTTCGTATCTTCCAGTTGCCCTTTCTGGGCCGACCATCGCGGCTGCAGGTCGGCTGGGTGGGGCTGCAAGAGCAGGGCCTGACCGTTCAGGAAGGGGGCAATCGCGGGCCAGATGTTGCCAAGATAGACGTTGTCGCTCGCATCCTCGATCGCCAACCCGCCAAGGCCGTGGCGCGATACGTATTCCAGCTTGAACCCCACGCTGAAGACGTTCTCGATCCACACCGTGCGCCCGCCGTTGTCCTTGTAGGTGAACGCGACGGTCGCCGTTTGCGGGTCCCACAACACGCCGCTCAGGTTCTCGCTCTTGTCGATGTTCTTGCCCACCACTTCCAGCAGGCTGTTCGTCTCTATTTTCTGGCTCGAACTGCCGCCGAGCCCCAGCTTCGTGGCGATGCTCATCGCCTCCGTGACAGCCAGCCTGCGGATGCCTTCCGCCGCCTTCTCGCTCGCGTACGGCGTCACGGTCAGCACGAGCTTCGATGGTTGCACCAGCTTCGTCAGGTGATCGAGGATCTGCGGCATGTTCGTGCGATACGTGCTCTGGTCGCGGTAGGGGGCCACCTGGAGGACGTCCGCTACCTTCCCGAGCTCAGCCCAGTCGTAAGCCCCCTCGTCGATGCGGTCCTGCGCTTTCAGCGGCGCCGGCAGGGTCAACGTCAGCTTCTTGCTCTGCGCATGCAGTGCCTGGCCGAGTTCGGCGATGAACAGGGTGAAGCTCGTGCGGTCCGTCGCCGGCAAGTCCAGGTACGCGATGTCGATGCCTTCGAGCTGCTTTTCGTTCACCGTGCGCACGACTTGCTGTACGTGGTTGGAACGGCTCGCGGCGCTCGAAAGGATGCTGCTGACGATTGGCACAGCCGCCCGGTCGGACGCGTTCGCGTACGCCACCGGTATCAGCGAAACGCCCGGCTCGACCTGGATCGCGCTCAGCTCGCCTTCGAGCGTGCCGTCAGAAGCGGGCGTGAAGTCCAGCGGATGCACGATGGTGACGCGGCCAGCGGCTTCGTGGTGCAGCACGGCATCGTGCGCCAGGTAGGCGGCGACGGTCCACTTTGAACCCAGCCTCCGCATGACGGCGATGAGCTGGGGCGTATCCCTGAAAACGGCGGAAACACGGTCGCCCGCTGGTTCGAGCACCGCGGCGGCCACCGGTTCCCAGGTATCTTTCTCCTCTACATAACGGTAGAAGCTCAGGCTGCGGCTGTCAGCCGTCTTGTCGTCGAGAGGGATCGATACCTGCGCCTTCTGGCCTGTCGCTACGGGGGTCGGCCCGGCCCGCAGTTCGAACACCTTGCTGACGCGTTCGAAGCCTTCGGGCGGAGCGATTTCTTGTCCGGAAGGGCAGTATGGCTCGTCGCAACCGCCGCCCCCGAACGCCCTCGTGAGGATGAACCAGCCGACCACCACAACCGCGAGCAGGCCCAGCCCCAGCACGACGGGCCCGCGCAGATCGCGCGGCCGCGGGCTACCGAATGTCCCGGGTTGCCGGCGGCCGCCGAGCGGCATCTGGCGCGCGCCGCCGCGTCGCGTCATCTGCGGCGCGCCCCACGGGCGGGGGCGCAGCCAGTGCTGCGTGAAGAGAGTCGGCGCCAGTTCGGAAACGCTTTGCCCCCCTCGCCCACCGCAGTGGGAGAGGGGCTGGGGGTGAGGGCCCGAGGCCGCGGACTGAACGCGTAGTTGCTCAATTCAGTACTAGTTCCGTTTTCCAAGGCGCACTTCAGCCTCGATTATCCGGCCATTGCGGTTGAGGACAACCTTCACGACCTGGCCGGGCGCCACGCTGGTGAGCGCGTTCAACAGCGGCTGGTCACGGTTCACGGCGGCCCCCGCGACGGATGTCACGATATCGCCGGCAACGCTGCCGGCGGCGCCCGCCGGGCCGGCTGGCGTGACCGCCGTCAGCAGCGCGCCCTCGTTCGCCGCCAGCCGCGGGAAGCGCCCGGTGACTTCCGGCGTGATATCGATGTGCTCGGCCCCCAGCGAAGGGCGCGGGTACGAACCTCCTTCGGCGATGATGCGGCGCGCGACTTCCAGGAGCCGGTTCGCCGGCAGCGCGAAGGAGATGCCTTCCACGGGCTGGTTGTTGCGCGTGATCCGTAAGACCGCCGTGGGCATCCCCACGAACTGTCCGCGCAGGTTCAAGAGCGCGCCCCCGCTGTTCCCGTGGTTCACCGCCGCGTCGGTCTGGATCAGGTCGTCCTGGCGGACCGCATCGAACAGGCGCTTGCGGTTGAGGCCGCTCACGACACCCACACTCACCGACCCATCGAACTCCGCCAGCGGGTTGCCAATTGCCACCACCGTTTCGCCCAGGACCAGGCTGTTCGAATCCCCCGTTTCGATTGGCGCGAGACCGACGGGGCCCACTTGCAGCACCGCCACGTCGGTGAACGGGAAGTCGTGGCCGATAAGGATGGCCGGGCGTTCGCTGCCATCGGGCAGCACAACCTTCAGGCTTTCCGTCCCCAGCACCACGTGGGCGTTGGTGAGGATGTGGCCTTCGCGGTCGAGCACAACGCCGCTGCCCACGTCCTCGACGGTGCCGCCGGTGGCCACGCGCGTGCTCTCGATGCGCACGACGCTCTGGCGTCCCTTCGCAGCCGTATCTGCGATGGCGCTGGTCTGCTGCACGTTGAACTGGCCGCCGGGCCCCTCGCTGGGTCCCGATGCCTCCGGGGGGCTCTCGTCTCCTTCGACCAGCACCGCTGCGACCGCCCCGGCGAGAGCGCCAACCACAAGCGCCACGGCCGCGGCAGCACCGACGATCGCCAGGCCCGGGCTCCGCCGCGGCTGCCGCGCTGACGCCTCGGGATCTGCTGAATCAGCCGCGACGCCCGGCGCCGCCTCCGCCGGAGCGGACGCCGGCGACCAGTTCAGGCCGTCCGTCGCGCGCTGGCGCCGTTCTTCCGGGTTGTCGGCGGGTGGCTGCACGGCCCCTCACGATGCAACAGGAATTGCGACGCTGCGCCGGCGGCCGCTATACTACGCGCGACTGAGGGGCTCGGACCCCCGGTCGATTTTTTTTCGCCCAGCAGGCACTGCTCAGGTTACGCTATGACGGATAAACCAGTTCCACTCACAAGTGAAGGTATGGCAAAGCTCCGCGACGAGATCGAGGACCTGCGCGCGCGCCGGCGGACCATCGCCGAACGCATCCACAACGCCCAGGAACAGGGCACCAGCCAGAACGATGCCGAATACGACGATGCCAAGCAGGAGCAGGGCATGGTCGAAGGCCGCGTCCTCGAAATCGAAGACCTCCTGCGACGCGCCAGCCTCATCGATGAGTCCGTGGCGAGCCGCGCGACGCGCGTGATGCTCGGCAGCGGCGTGGAAGTGGAGCAGGATGGCAAACGCCGCCACTACCGCATCGTCGGCGCCCCCGAAGCGGATCCCGGCAACGGCAAGATCTCCAACGAATCGCCGGTCGGCGCCGCCCTGCTCGGCCGCCAGCCCGGCGACTCCGTCGAGGTGAACGTGCCCCGCGGCGTCATCAAGGTGCGCGTCGTCAAAATCGACTGACGGCAAGGCCCGCCGTGATACCTTCGCGGGCCGCCATCGTGCGGCCCGTGTTCGTAAGGAGAGGCTCCTGGCGTGGATGAACTGATGGCCCAGCGCGTGGCCAAGCTCGAGCAACTGCGCGCGGCCGGGATAGACCCGTACCCTCCGCGCGCGGCGCGCACGCACACGGCCGCCGAGATCACGGCCCTCGTCGCGTCGCTTGCCGAGGCCGAGTCCGAGGTCAGCGGTGTCGAGGCGGATGTCACGGGGCGCGTCGTCGGCCGCCGCGATATGGGCCGTGCGACCTTCCTCGACCTCCAGGATGGCAGCGGCCGCGTGCAGGTGCTCTTCCGCGAACAATCCCTCGAGCACTATGACTCGCTGCGCCTCATCGACCTCGGCGACTTCATCGGCGTGCACGGCCGTCCGATGCGTACGCGCACGGGCCAACCGACGATCGCGGCCACCCACTGGACGATGCTCACGAAAGCCCTCCATGCCCCGCCGGAGAAGTACCACGGCCTCGCGGACATGGAAGAGCGCCAGCGCCGCCGCTACCTGGACCTGATGGCCAACGAGGCCACGCGCCGCACGTTCCGCATCCGCAGCGAGGTCGTGGCCGCCATCCGCCGCTTCCTCGATGGGCGTGGCTTCCTCGAAGTGGAGACGCCCATCCTCCAGGAAGCGGCCGGCGGCGCGACCGCGCGTCCCTTCAAGACCTTCTTCAACGCGCTCGATGAAGAGCGCTTCCTTCGCATCAGCCTCGAACTTCACCTCAAGCGGCTGGTCATCGGCGGCTTCGAGCGTGTCTACGAAATCGGACGGAACTTCCGCAACGAAGGCCTGGGCTTCAAGTACAACCCCGAATTCACCATGCTCGAAACCTACCAGGCCTACGCCGACTACAACGATGTCGCGCTGATGGCCGAAGAAATGGTGAGCAGCGTCGCCCTGGAAGTGCTGGGCACGAGCACGGTCGAATTCCGCGGGGAAAGCATTAACCTGGCGGGGCCCTGGCGCCGCCTCACGCTCCACGATGCCCTGCGCGAGTACGGTGGGCTCGACCTCGACGAATTCGCCACCGCGGAAGCCCTGCGCGCGGAACTGGAACGGCGCGGCTTGCCCGCCCCCGTCACGTCCGGGTTCGGGCGGCTCGTCGATGTGGCGATGTCACACTACGTTGAGCCCATGCTCATCCAGCCCACGTTCCTGCTCGATTACCCCGTGGAACTCTCGCCGCTCGCCAAGCGCAAGCCCGGCCAACCGCACCTCGTGGAGCGCTTCGAAGTGTTCATGGGCGGCTTCGAAGCCGGCAACGCCTACACCGAGCTGAACGACCCGATCGAGCAGCGTGCCCGCTTCGATGAACAGCTCGCCCTGCGCGCCGCCGGCGATGAGGAAGCCGAACTCGTCGATGAGGACTTCCTCTTCGCGCTCGAACACGGCATGCCCCCAACCAGCGGCTTCGGCATGGGCATCGACCGCCTCCTCATGATCCTCACCGGCCAAACCAGCATCCGCGAAGTGATCCTCTTCCCACAACTGCGCACCGTGAAGGACTGAGACCGTGGCAACGCACACGGGCGCCCCCTTCGAACGCCACCACACGGCCACAGCGTACGTGGTCAGCGGGGGCCGCACGCTGCTCCTCTGGCACGGCAAGCTCGCCATGTGGCTGCCGCCCGGCGGTCACTGCGAACCCAACGAAGACCCCGTGCAAGCGGCCACGCGCGAAGCCCTCGAGGAAAGCGGGCAGGCGGTCGAAATCATCGCCCCGCCCGGCCTGATAGCGTGCGTTGGCCCCGCGGTGCTCCCACCGCCCGCGGTCATCCTCATCGAAGACATCGTCCGCCCCGACCAGCCCTTTCACCAGCACATCGACCACGTCTACTACACGCGCGCCCTCGCGCCGATCGACTTCGACGCCCCCATCCCCCACGGCGCGCACCGCTGGGTGACCGCCAGAGAACTCGGGGCCGCGTTTTCCCTCCCCGGCGCCGATGGTACGCTCGTGCCCGTCGCGGAAGACGTGCGCCTCCTGGGCATCCGCGCCATCGCCGCCGCCGTGGAGCCCGCGCATGCTTAGCCTCCAGTTCATCCGCGAAAACGCCGACCGCGTCAAGGGCGACCTCCTTTTGCGCAACGTCTCCGCCCCCATCGACCGCATCCTCCAGCTCGATGAAGAGCGCCGCCGCCTCCTGCCGGAGGTGGAGGATCTGCGCCAGCAGCGCAACGTCGCCAGCAAGGCGATCGGCGCTTCCAAAGACGCGGACGGCCGTGAAGAGCGCATCACCGCCATGCGCGCCGTCGGCGACCGCATCGACGCCCTCGACGGCCGCCTCAAGGCCGTCGATACCGAGCTCCAGGACAAGCTCTACGAAGTCCCGAACGTGGTCGCGCCCGACACGCCGCGAGGCTTCGACGATTCTGACAACCCGAAGATCGCGGAGTGGGGCGAGAAGCGGGTCTTCGATTTCGAGCCCCGGCCGCACTGGGAAATAGGCGCGCGCCTCGGCGGCATCGACCTCGAGCGTGGAGCGAAGATGTCGGGCTCGCGCTTCTACGTGCTCCAGGGCGAAGTCGCGCGTCTCTACCGCTCGCTGATCCAGTGGCTGCTCGATACGCACGTCAGCGAAGGCGGCTTCAACGAATGCTACCTGCCCTACATGGTCACGGAGGCATCGCTCCTCGCGGCCGGCCAGTTGCCCAAGTTTTACGACACTCTCTACCGCGATGCGGAGCAGGACTATTTCTTCATCCCCACCGCCGAAGTCGGGTTCGTCAACCTCCACCGCGACGAAATCCTGCCGCCGGGGTCGCTCCCGAAGCGGCTGGTCGCGCACACCCCTTGCTTCCGCCGCGAAAAGATGAGCGCGGGGCGTGATGTGCGCGGGATCAAGCGCGGGCACCAGTTCGAAAAAGTAGAGATGTTCGTCTACTGCGAGGCGGACCAGAGCGAGCATGAGCTCGAGCGGCTCACGGCCTACGCACGCACGTTGCCCGAGCGCCTGGGCATCCCCTACCGCGTGATCCAGCAGTGCAGCGGCGACCTTGGCTTCAACGCCACGAAGGCCTACGACATCGAGATGTGGGCGCCGGGTGTGGATGAGTATCTGGAGGTGAGCTCCATCTCCAACTGCCTGGACTTCCAGGCCCGCCGCGCGAACATCCGTTACCGGTCGGCTCCGGGAGCGGCCGCGCGCCACCCGCATCTACTCAACGGCTCCGGGCTGGGCATGCCCCGCACGCTCATCTCCGTACTCGAAAACTACCAGCAGGCCGATGGCAGCGTGACCATCCCCGAAGTCCTGCGCTCCTACATGCGCACGGACAGCATCACACTGCCCGCCTGATGCCGCGCGCTTTGTCATCTTCGCGGCGGGCGTGTACATTCGGGCAGCCTTCCGATCCCCCTTATCCCTACCCGTCTGCGAGGCGCCGCCATGACCCCGGACCGTGAGACCCTGCTCGATCTCCACCAGCGCATGCTGCGCATCCGCCTCTTCGAAGAGGAGGCGGGCAAGCTCATGGAATCGGGGAAGATCCCCGGCGCGCTCCACCTCTACGTTGGCGAAGAGGCCGTCGCCGCCGGGGTCATGGTGCACCTCTCCGACCAGGACCAGATCACCAGCACCCACCGCGGCCACGGCCACCTCGTAGCCAAGGGTGGCGACTTGCAAAAGATGTACGCCGAACTGTTCGGGCGGGTCACCGGCTACTGCAAGGGCAAGGGCGGCAGCATGCACATCTCCGACCTGGACCTGGGCATGCTCGGCGCTAACGGCATCGTCGGGGCAGGGCCGCCTATCGCCATCGGGGCCGCCTTCTCCAACAAGTACCGCGGTACGGACAATGTGACCTGCTGCTTCTTCGGCGATGGCGCCAGCAACGAAGGCACCTTCCACGAAGCGGCGAACATGGCCGCCCTCTACAAGCTCCCCGTGGTCTTCGTTTGCGAAAATAACGGCTTCGGCGAATTCACCCGCCAGGAGCGTCACCAGGCGATCCGCGATGTCGCCGACCGCGCCTCCGGATACGGCATGCCCGGCATCGTCGTCGATGGCATGGATGTCCTCGCCGTCTACGAAACCGCCGGAGAAGCGATCGCCCGCGCGCGCGCCGGCGGTGGCCCCAGCTTGATCGAGTGCAAGACCTACCGCTTCTTCGACCACGTCGGCATCCGCGGCATGGGCGTCATCTACCGCGAGGACGCGGAGGTGCTCTAATGGCGCAAGCGCGATCCCCTGCCGCTCTTCGAAGCGCGCCTCGCGGAGCTGGGCGTGCTCTCCACCGACGATGTGGCGAAGCTGCGCGAACGCATCCTTTTCGAAATAACGGAGGCTATCGCCTTCGCGGAGGCGAGCCCCTACCCCTCCGCCGAGGCCCTGATGGAAGACGTCTACACCTACGCCACCGCTGCGAACTGAGGAGGAGCCGATGACCACCGCCGAAGCACCCGCCACCCGCAAGCTCTCCTACGTCGCTTCCATCACGGAGGCGCTCTCGCAACTGATGCGCGCCGACCCGGACATCTTCATCGCCGGCGAAGATGTCGGCGTCTACGGCAGCGTCTTCGGCGTCACCCGCGGGATGATGAAGGAGTTTGGCGAAAACCGCGTCGTCGATACGCCCATCGCCGAGTCGGGCATCATGGGGCTGGGCCTGGGCGCGGCGGCCACGGGGCTGCGCCCCATCATCGACATCATGTTCATGGACTTCATGGGCGTCTGCATGGACGAGCTCGTGAACCAGGTCGCCAAGATGAAGTACATGTTCGGCGGCAAGGCCACGCTGCCGCTCACCATCCACACGATGGCCGGCGGCGGCATGAGCATGGCCGCCCAGCACAGCCAGAGCCTGGAAGCGTGGTTCTGCCACATTCCCGGCCTGAAGGTGGTCATGCCCTCGGGCGCCTACGAAGCCAAGGGACTGATGATCGCGGCCGTGCGTGATGACAACCCGGTCATCGTCGTCAACATCAAGACGCTGCTCGGTTCCCAGGCGGAAGTCCCGGAGGAGATGTACGAAATCCCCCTCGGCAAGGCCCACATCGCGCGCGCCGGGACGAATTTCACCATCGTCGCCAGCGGCCGCATGGTCGGTGAAAGCCTCAAGGCGGCGGCCGCCCTTGTCGAAGACGGCCTCGATGTCGAGGTCATCGACCCACGCACGCTCCAGCCGTTCGATACCGAGACCGTCGTCGCATCGGTGAAGAAGACGCACCGCGCCCTCGTCGCCCACGAAGCTGTGCGCTTCGGGGGCATCGGCGCTGAGTTCGCCGCCCAGATCCAGGAGGAAGCGTTCGACTACCTGGACGCGCCCGTGGGCCGCGTGGGCGCGCCCTTCGCACCCGTGCCCTTCAGCCCCGCCCTCGAAAAGCACTACATCCCCAACGCCGAAAGCATCGCCGCCGAAGTGAGGCGCCTCCTGGGCAAGCGGGGCTGAACCTTCATGACGCGCGGCCCCGTGGGCATCATCGCCAACCCCGCCTCGGGCAAGGACATCCGGCGGCTCGTGGCGCACGCCTCCGTCTTCGATAACCAGGAAAAGCAGAACATCGTGCGCCGCGCCGTCCTCGGCGCCGTTGCCGCTGGTGCGAGCGAGTTCCTCTACCTCCACGATGGGCATGCCCTTGTGGCGGCCGCCATCGAGGGACTCGACGCCGATGCCGTCTTCACCGAAGTCGACTCGCCCGCTACCTCCAGCGCCCTCGATTCCATTCGCGCCGCCGAGCGCATGCGTGAAGCGCGCTGCGGCGTGGTCATCACCCTCGGCGGCGACGGTACGAACCGCGCTGTCGCCCTCGGCTGGCGCGATGCCCCCCTAGTCGCCATCTCCACCGGCACCAACAACGTCTTCCCGACCATGATCGAAGCGACGGTCGCCGGCGCAGCCGCGGGGCTCGTCGCCAGCGGCGCAGTCGCGCTCGAAGATGCCGCTCACCGCGTCAAGGTTGTGCGCGTCACCATCGAAGGCGAACGCGACGACCTCGCGCTCATCGATGCGGCGCTGCTGGCGGAGCCGTTCGTGGGCGCGCGCGCCATCTGGGACCCGTCCGTGCTGCGCACGATCGTCCTCACCCGTGCCGAGCCAGCAGCCGTGGGGCTCTCCGCCGTAGGTGGGCTCCTGCATCCTCTCGGTGATCGCGAAGATGGCGGCCTGCTCCTGCAGGTGGGCGAGGGTGGCGCCCCGCTCCTGGCGCCCATCGCGCCGGGACTCTTCGTCCCCGTCCCCGTGCGCGAAGCGCGGCCGCTTGCCTTCGATGAAGCGGTGGAAGTGTCCGGCCCCGGCATCGTCGCGCTCGATGGCGAACGCGAACGACGCCTGCGGCCCGGCCAGCGCGCCAGCTTCCGTGTCGAACGCAGCGGACCCTGGCTCGTCGATATCGCCCGCGCGATGAAGCTGACCGCCTGCCGCGGTCTGTTCCGGCGGGACAAGCCTGGGGGCAGCGATGCCGACTGAGGTGCTGATCCCCAAACTGGGCATGACCATGACCGAAGGCACGGTCGCGGAGTGGCACGTCCCCGATGGCGCCACGGTACAACCCGGCGACCTCATCTACCGCCTCGAGACCGAAAAGATAGAGTTCGAAGTCGAAGCCGAGACGGCCGGGACCGTACGTCACATCGTCCCCCAGGGGACGGCCCTGGAGCCGGGCGCTGTCGTGGGGTATATCCTCGCCGCGGGCGAAACACTGCCGCCAGGCGTTGCCAGCCCACCCCTCGCCGTCTCCGTTGCTCCGGGCGCCGCGTCGAATGGCGTGGCAGCGGCTCTGCCCACGCCGCTCGAGGGTGGACGCGTGGCGGCCTCCCCGGTTGCCCGGCGCCTGGCACAGGAGGCGGGCCTCGACCTGGCCGCGGTCGCCGGCAGCGGCCCCGGCGGCCGCGTGACCGAGGCGGATGTCCGTGCCGCGCAGGCTCCCCGCGCGGCCACGGCAGTTCCAGCTTCGGCCGGGCCAGCGCATGACGTCGCCGCCTCGCCGCTCGCCCGCCGCCTGGCAGAGCAACTGGGCGTCGACCTCCGGGGCCTCGCTGGCACGGGACCCGGCGGGCGCATTACGAAAGAAGACGTGGAGGCAGCGGCGGCGGCGCCCCGCACTGGGGCCGCTCCTGTCGCTCCCGGGCCGCAGCCGGGCACAAGCATAGCCGTGCGCGGCATGCGCCGCATCATCGCCGAACGCATGCACGCTTCCCTCCAGGAGATGGCGCAACTCACGATGAGCATGGAAGTAGCCATGGACGACGCCGTCCGCCTGCGCACCCAGCTGATCGAGGAGTGGGCGCCCGAAGGCGTCCGCCCTTCCTACACCGACCTCGTCATCAAGGCGGTCGCGAAAGCGCTGGCGCACCACCCACTCCTCAATGCACGCTTCGACGCCAAGGAGATCACGCTCCTCGCTGAAGCGCACATCGGCATGGCGGTGGCGCTCGCTGACGGCCTCGTGGTGCCCGTCGTGCGCGACGCCGGGACGCTCTCGGTGAAGGAGATCGCCGCCGCAACGAGCCGCCTCGCCGAAGCTGCCCGCTCGGGCTCGCTCGCTCTCGACGACATGGCCGGGGGCACCTTCTCGGTCACAGCCCTGGGCATGGCGGGCATCGACTTCTTCACCCCGATCATCAACCCCCCGAACGTCGCCATCCTGGGGGTGGGGAGCATCCACGATTCCTTCCGCTGGGAGGGCGACCAGCCGCGCAAGGCACAGGTCATGACCCTCAGCCTCACCATCGACCACCGCGCCGTCGATGGTGCGCCGGGCGCCGCCTTCCTCGGCGCCGTCCGCGACCTTCTCGAGGCGCCCTACCGGCTGCTGCTCTGATGGCGGACTTCGATGTCGTCGTGATCGGCGGCGGCCCGGCGGGGTACTCCGCGGCCCTCAAAGGAGCCGAACTGGGGGCCAGTGTCGCGCTTGTCGAGGCAGAGCAGCCGGGCGGCGCCTGCGTGAACCACTCCTGTATCCCCGCGAACGTGCTCATGGGGTCGGTGCGAACCTTCCTCGAAGCGCAAGAGCTCGGCGTGATGGGGGTCTTCCAGGCGGGCGAAACGTTCCACTTCGCGCGCGCTGCCGCGCGCAAGGACGCGCTCGTGATCGCCCTGCGCGATGGCATCTCAGGAGCGCTGCGCATGCGCCGCGTGCGCTTCATCGAAGGGCACGCGCGCTTCGTCAGCCCATCATCCCTCGAAGTCTCGGCGAAAGACGGCGGCGCTTCGACCCTTACGGCGGAGGCGTTCGTCATCGCCACCGGCACGCGCTGGGAGCCGCCGGCCATCCCCGGCGTGGCCGCGAGCCGCATCCTCACGCCCGACGCCGTGCAGGCCCTGCCGCTGGCGCCCGCCTCCGCCCTCGTGGTCGCCGACACCCCCGGTGATATCCCCTTCGGCGCCGAGTACGCCGTCCTGCTCGCTGTTTCCGGCGGCGCGGTCACGCTCGCTACCGCCGCGCCGAAGCTCTTCCCGGCGCTCGAAGACGATGTCGCCGCGTTCGCCATCGGCGGCCTCGCCGACATGGGCATCGAAATCCACGAGGGAGTCTCGATCGAAGCCGGCCCGGACGACGTCAGCATCACGCTCAAGGGCGCGGCAGGCGCGGTGACCGTTGCTGCCGAGGTCATCGTGGCCGCGGACCCGCGCGTGCCCTTCTTTCAATCCCTCCACCTGGCCGCGGCAGGCGTCGTCACTACCACCGTCGTGCCCGTTGACCGCGCCTGCCGCACGAACGTGGCGCACATCTTCGCGGCGGGCGATGTCAGCGGCGGGGCGATGCTCACGAACGCCGCCGCGCACATGGGCGAAGTGGCGGCCACGAACGCCACCGGCGGCAGCGCCAGCACGCGCCTCGACCGCTTGCCCAGGCTGCTGCACACGTTCCCCGAAACCGGCTGGGTAGGCATCAGCGCCGCCGGGGCCCGCGCGCGCGGCCTCGATGTAGCGACAGGGACGGCAGACCTTTCCTACAACGCGCGCGCCGTCTCGCTCGGGGCACGCAAGGGCATCGTCAGGGTGGTCGTCGAGCGCAGCCTTGGCGAGGTGGTGGGCGTGCACGTTTGCGGCCCCGAGGCAGGCGAAATCATCGCCGTCGCCGCCGCCCTCATGCAGTCCGAGGTGCCCGTCGCTGACCTCGCGGCGATGGTGCACTGGCACCCTGCCGTCGCCGAAGGCCTGGCGGAAGCGGCGCGGCGCGCTTTGAGTTCGCGGGAAGCCTAATCGAAACACGAAGGCCAGTCCCGCTACACCACCCGCCGCGCCACGAAGGCCTCCGTCACCGGCTCGTCATCCCACTCCATGCGGTGCACCTCCACTCCCCCGAACCCCGCCGCCTCCAGCAGCTGGACCCACGTGGCGCGCGCGAACAACCCGCAGACGTGCCGGTCGCGCGCCACCTCCACCTCCTCGCCCTCCCGCAGCAGGTACGCGTAGTCGATGGTTACCAGCGTGTCGGAGGGGTCCGGGTCGAACGTCCATTCGAGGTAACGCAGGCCGCGCCCGCCCGCGCCGTCGTGGCCGCCATGGTCCGTGGAGTCCGCGAAAGTCTCGCGCACATCGTCGGGCGCGAAGAGCGCCGCCCCACCCGGCCGCAGGTGCACAAAGGCGGTCTCCATGCAGGCGGCCAGGTCCGCCTCCGTCGTGAGGTACGAAACGGCGTCGTGCACGAACACCGCATCGAACGCCCGCCCCAGGCGGACCGAGCGCATGTCGTCCTCGAGGTGCTCGCATTCGGGGTTCAGCCCGCGGCTCAACTCGAGCATACCCGGCGAAAGATCGACGAGGGTCGCCTTCACGCCGCTCTTGTAGTGGGAGGCGTTGTTGCCGCCACCCGACCCAAGCTCCAGCAGCGTCGCGACCTCGCCCTCGCACGCGCCCCGCAGCAGCGCCATGTAGCGTGCCGCTTCCTCGGCATAGTCCGCCGGTGCGGTGAGCAGGTGGAACCAGCCGGCGAGGTCTGTGTACATGCGCGGCAGGCCGGCTTCGCTCATAGCACGCCCGGGTCGTATTCGGCGGCGATGTGGCCAGAGGCTCGCAGCGCCTCGATCTCGTCCGCTGGCATCTTCAGCACTTCGCGGTAGACGTAATCGTTGTGCTCACCGAAGGTGATCGGCGGCTGCCTGAACTCCACCGGCGTCCCCGAAAACTTCCACATGGGCCCGACGTACTCGTGCGTGCCCGCACCCTCGATTGTCTGCGCGCGGAAGAAGCCGCGGGCGCGCAGGTGCGGGTCAGCGAACATGCGCGACGCCTCCAGCACCGGGGCAGCGGCGATCCCCGCCGCCTGCAGTTCGTGCATCAGTTCGTAGTCGTCGCGCGTGGTCGTGTACTCCGCGATCTCGCGGTCTATCTCGCGGAAGTGCTCGGCCCGCCCCTCATTGGATGCGAAGCGCTCATCCGCCGCCCACGGCGGGCTCCCGATGGCCGCCCCGAACGCCCGCCACTGCTCATCGTCTTCAATGTGGATGGAAACCCAGCGGTCTTCGGACGTGGCGGCGCTCCCGGGCGAAAGGCACGGGTACACGCCGCACGGGAAGCGACCGTGCACGTCGCGGTTGCCGATAGCCTCCTGGACGTTGCCGTTGAGGCTGTAGTCCATGATCGCCTGCGTGAACATGGCCGAGGCGTTCTCCGCCTGTCCAATTTCGATCAGCTGGCCTTCGCCCGTGCGTTCCCTGTGCCAGAGCGCCGTCATCACCGCGAACGCGCCCTGCGCCCCCGCCAGGTAGTCGCCCGAGAAAATGGCGGTGTTCGCGGAAGGGTCCGCGTCGTCGTAGCCGCGCAGCAGGGAGTGGCCCATGACGCCCTCGAGGTGTACTCCCAGGGCGCGCGCGGCGTTGTATGGGCCGGTGCTCCCGTAGGCAGGCACGCGCACGAAGATGATGCGCTCGTTGGCGGCCTTCAGCCAGTCATAGGTGATGCCCAGCTTTTCCATCGTGCCCGTGGCGTTGTTTTCGTAGACCACATCGGAAACCGCCACCAGCTTGCGCAACACCTCCATTCCCTCGGGGCGCCGCAGGTCCACCGTGAAGCTCTTCTTGTTGCGATACAGCGAAACGAAGGTCGGGTTGTAGTTCCAGGGCCGCTCGCCCGGCACGTTGCCCGGCAGGCCACCCGCCCACGCCGCGGCTGCGTTCAGCAGCATCTGCGGGGGGCGCGCCATCGCCCCGCGCGTCATCGGTTGGAACACGAAGGGGTTCTCCGGCTTGATCACCTCCGCTCCCAGGTCGCCCATGAGCATGGTCGCGAACGGCCCCGCCCACACGACGCAAAGGTCGATGACGCGCACGCCTGCCAGTGGCTTTTCCATCAGCGCTCACCTCCCGCCGCGAGCACGGCAGCGATCGTATCCTGTGGCACGCCCGCTTCCTCCAGCACTTCGCGCGTGTGCTGCCCGAGCAACGGCGCCGGCCGCCGCAGCTGCCAGCCGCCCTTCTCCATCGTGAAGGGCCGTCCCGGCATTTCCACAGCGCCCATCACGGGGTGTGACGCCTTCTGCCAGAAACCGCGCGCGCGGAAGTGGTCGTCTTCGAAAAGGTCCTGCATCGTAAAGAGGGGGCCACACATCACCTTCGCGCGCCGCGCCTCCGCCCAGACCTCGCGCTTCGTGCGCTCCAGGCACCACATGAGGAAGTTCGCGTTCCACTCCTCGACGATCTCCGGGTTGATGCGATTGGCGGGGTCGTTGTACTTCGGGTCGAGCGCCCATTCGGGCTGGCCGAGCATGTCGAGCACGCGGTCCGGCCGCAGGCCTGCGTTGGCGAAATCCGCGTAGCCGTCCGCGCAGGGATAGACGCCGCCGGGCATGCCGCTCGCGACGCCCGCCGCGCGCACGGTCCGGCGCCCGCTGTACTGGAACGCAATCGCGGTCGCGTGGCGCCGGTCCACCCCGCCAAAATGGGTCTCGGCGAGCGCGATATCGACCTGCTGGCCTTCGCCATTGCGGCGGTTGCTCCAGAGCGCACCCATGATGGCCGCGCCGCTGGCGGCGCCGGATTCGAACAGCGCGGCCGTCCCCGCCATCTTCACGGGCTCGCGTTCGGTGAGCCCCATCGAGTACATCTCGCCCGCGAACCCGTAGAGCACCAGCTCGCTCAGCCGGTAGTCTCGGTAGGGGCCATCCTTCCCGAAGTTCGAAATCGAAACCAGCGAAAGGTCGCGCTTGATCGCGTGCAGCACATCCCAACCGAGGCCCAGCCGTTCCAGCGTCCCGGGGGCGAAGTTCTCCACCACCACGTCTGCCCGCGCCGCCAGCGCCAACGCCGCTTCCCGCCCCGCCGCCGTCTTCAGGTCGATCACCGCCGAGCGCTTGTTCGTGTTCAGGAAGAAGAACAGCCCGCTCTTCTCGATGTGCGGCTCGCCGCCCTGGAATGGGCCCAATCGCCGCGCGCTGTCGCCGCCGGGCCGCTCCACCTTGATGACGTCCGCGCCGAAGTCCGCGAGCAGCTTTGTGGCGTACGGGCCGGCGATGTGATGCGTCAGGTCCAGCACCGTGACGTTGTCGAGCGCCTGCAAACGAGCCCCCTCCTGGTGATGCCTCCGGCTAGATGAGCCGGTACACCTCGTACGTGACGGTGCCGCCGCTGACTTTGCCCTTGCCCACCGCCTGCACATTGTTCAGCCATGCGTAGCGTTCGTCGCCGGTTTCGAACATTGGCGCGGTGCGCAACTCCAGCCCCTCCGGCGTGTTGGTGCCGATGCCGAGGTACGTGATGAGAATTCGCGCGCCATCCTCGGTGTGCAGGATCGCGCGCACATCGAGCTTCACGGAACCGTCGGCGCGCAGCGTCGCCCAGTCACCGCCCGGGGGGAGCACCTTGCCCTTGAGCTCCGCGCCTTCAAAAGACCCGCCGACGACATTGACGACGGCGCGAGCGCCCTGCGGCCCGCCCTGAAGGATGTGCCGCTCGCCGATGTTCGCCACCAGCGTGAACAGGTGTTCCACGGCCAGCGCACTCTCGACCATCGTCGCCTCCTTGTGTGGGGTGCGTGCGGCACTCTACCAGAGCGCGACGCTCCCGGCACCCGCGCCCGCAGCCAGGCTCTCCCGTACGATTGGGCCGCATGGGCGAACTGGCGGCACTGCTTTCGGCGCTCACCTGGTCTGGCACGAGCGTCGCGCTGACGTCGTTGAGCGCCCGCACCTCCCCGGTCGCTCTGAGCGCGCTGCGGCTCGCCGCTGGCACCATCGTCCTCTGCCTGCTCGTGGTCGTCGTCGGCGCCGCGGATGACGTGGCGGACGCCAGCGCCGCCAACCTCGCCGCCATCATCGGCAGCGGCCTCATCGGCTACGGCCTCGGAGACACCCTCTACATCCGCACGCTCGCTCTGCTCGGCATGCAGCGCACCTTCACCATTTCGATGTCGCTCTTCATCGCGCTCACGGTGGGCGGCGGCGTCCTGCTCCTCGATGAGCCGTTCAAGTGGGGACTGGTCGCGGGCGGCCTGCTGATCGCCGCCGGTACCTACCTCATCGTGGTGCGTCGCGGCCGTGCCGCCGCCGCAGCGGTGGTGTTCGCAGCCGATGCCGCCGAAACCGCCGGGGCGGCGCTGCCCCCGACCCCGGCAAGGCCCACTCCAGCCGCTCGCCTGCGCGCGCTCGAAGGCTACTTCCTCCTCCTCGCGGTTGGCATCGCCTGGGCGGCGGCCACGCTCTGGCTCGCCGGCGGACGCGGAGAAGTGGGCGCGATCGCCACGGGAGCGTTGCGCGCGCCTGCGGGCGCCGTGGCACTGCTCGGCTTCGGCCTGGCCACGCAGCGCCACAACATCACCGCACCCTTCCACGATAAGCGGCACATAGGCGCGATCGTTGCCGCGGGCATCGTCGGTACGGCCTTCGGGTCGCTGCTCTACGTGTACGCCGTCCTCGAAGCTGGCGCCGCCCGCACCGTGCTCTTGAGCGCAACGGCGCCGCTCATGGGGCTGCCCCTTTCCATCATCTTCCTGCGCGAAGCCTTCACTGCCCGCGTCGCCTCCGGCACGGCGCTCTGCACCGCCGGCATCCTGCTGATCGTTGTCTGATCAGCCTTCCGCGTGGTGCTGTACGAACTCCACCCAGTTGCCATCCGGGTCTTCGATAATGGCGATGCTGATCTCCGGCCGCAGCCGCCGCACGGGGACGGCCACGCGGTAGCCAGCGGCCTCGCACGCGTCCGCCGCTTCCTGCAGGTTCGACACGGAGATCGTCCAGTAGCGGTTCCCCAGCCCGCCCTGGATGCCGCCCGGCACCGCCGCCTGGGGGTTCTTCTCCAGCTTCACGAGCTTCACCATGCTCGTCCCGCACATCAGGCGGTGCATCGTCCCGCCTCCGGGCATGGGCGTGTCCGCGACGTGTTCGAAGCCCAGCGTGTCGCGGTAAAACGCGAGCGCCTTCTCGCTGTCGCTCACCACCACGCCGATATCGATGGAGTCCTTCGTCAGTTCGAGCGCCACGCGCTGCACCTCCCGTTCCCGTCCGAATGCGTGCCCCAGCATACCCGCTCCCCGCCGCCCCCGCGAGCGGGTTCGACCGCGGTGTGGTTCGTTCCCCGCCGGCCGGGCTGTGGTGCGCAGCAACGCGCTCGCCTATCTGGGTCGTGACGCGGGTCTGAGCCAGCGCAATTCGAACTGCGCATTCCGCCTGGCCGCCGACTGCAGGTGGGCACCCGCGTCAAAGAGTTGGTGCCGAGGCCCAGACTTGAACTGGGGACACCTGCATTTTCAGTCCCGCCTCCCGGGGCCCACGATGTCCCCGCGAGGCCCGCAGAGACACCGATGTTGAATCTGAACTCGACGTAATCTGACGACTTCGTCCTGTCTGCTGCCGGAGCGTGTCGGACAATTGCGGCGCGCGTTGCTGTCAAGGTTGCTGTCAACGAGAGGGGTGGGGTGGGGGTTTCGCTGGGCGCCAATAGCGGCGGCGGGTAGTACCCGGTGCCGGCTATTGAATACTTTCGGGGCGTGCCTGGTGGCTCCCCAGCGTCGCCCGAAGCCGCGCTTCTTCCCCGGCGGCTCGCGCGGGGATTTTGGTCGTCGACCAACTTGTCGCTCGCCTTGGTGGCATAAATTCTGACTGGACGCTGGTGGGGCGTGGCGGCGGTGCATGTGCGTTGATTAGAGCTGCCGGGATCGATAGCTCGCGCTCCCCCGTCAGCGAGTCAGCGACGGAAAGGAAGATTGGCCAACCTCAATCCCGATGCGAACGCCCGACCCCTTTCTAGACAGCTCGATCACGTATCTAGACAGCTAGATCACGTACGCTTTAACGTCACCCACGCCCCGAGGCAGGAGACCCTGCTCGATGAACTCTCGACGACCCGACGCGTGCGCCTCAAGGCCAGATCGGGGAAGCCCGGACTCTTGCCGGGCGAAAGCGTAGATTCCCCGGACGGAGGGCGCTATGGGACAAATCGAATGGACACAGCGTTCGACCCCCGACGGACTACGGCTCACCGTTGGCCACGTGGACGGTGCAGAGAAGTACTTCATCGCCAACGTCGGTGAGGCGGATGCCACCCACCCGAGGATGTGGCGCCTTGGGGTTGCCGGATCGGGGCTGATCGCGAACGCCCAGGGAGAAGTGAAGTGGTTCACCACGTTGGCCGGGGCCAGAAGCTGGGCGAACAGGCGGGAACATCGACTTGCCGACCGTGGCTAACGCCTCGCGCGCGCAGGCTCGCATTAAACGCATGCGTGCGCAGATCGTTTTGAGAGCCCCAGCAAGGGGCCACCAAGGACGTGCACCGTGGACGACTCGACCAAAGCCCTCTCCGTCTATCCGACACTGCTCGACGAATGGGATTCGGACCAGGAACTGTTCGAAGGCTTCTCACCAGAGGACATCCCGGCGCACTCGAAGCGCCAGGCGCGTTGGATCTGTTCGCAGAGCACCAAGCGTCGGTGGAAGGCTGGGATAGGGACGCGCGTCAGGTGGCTCGAAGCCGGCTCAAAGCCCGGAGGCAAAGGTGCCTGCCCCTGGTGCTGGGTGGCGCCGGCCAGCAGGTCGGCGGATTGGTTGGCCGTGGAGTTGCGAAAGCACTTCGTGTTTGACATCGAGCAGCATAAGGTCGCCTGCGCGGGGAAGGTCTACGACGTCGACATCGTCATCCCGAGCCGCGGCGGTCGGTCCGTGATCGTCGAATTCGACGGGGCGCACTGGCACGGCTGTGCGCTCGCGGATTGCAAGCATCTGGGGGCAACCTCATGCAAGCACGACCGCGACGTGAAGAAGAGCCGCGCTCTGGAGGCGATGACCCGCCAGAAGTACCGCGTCATCCGCGTTCGGGAAGAGCCACTGGACGCCGGCCAGGAGAAATGGAAGCGTCACCGCAACTGGGCATATGTGCCACGCCAGAACAGCCGACAAGCGGCTGAGGAGATGCTCCGTCGTGTCAGAGTAATGTCGCAACGCGGAAAAGGTCAGCGTAGTAGCCAGTGGCACCCAATTGCAGCGGCACGACTCGGGGGCGAATCCGCGGGATCGACACCTCTGACGATTCCGCGAACCCGCTAAGCGATCGGTAACCGCAGCGAACCAACCATCCCTGTTCAGTTAGGAAACGCGTCCGGCGTTGGGCTAGATGTGCCCGCCGGACTGAGGCCTTGGAGGACGCAGAATCATCGGCCCGA
>JBPCLM010000122.1:0-24597 GCA_051003295.1 Tepidiformaceae bacterium
CTACTGGGCGGCCGAAGAGTCTCCGCTCTACGCGCTGCAGAACTACACGACCGCCGGGGACTACCTGAACTACGGGACGTGGAATCGCCTGAACCCGACGCCCGACTTCCGCTTCGATGGGGACGGCTACCCGATGGTGCGGTACAACGGGGTGTTCTACTTCAACCCGGTGAACGTGGCCGATTACGCCCTCATCCAGTATGGCCGCATGCTCGGGGGTGAGCTGGTTGCGGCGGACTTCCTGCGCATCGCCGACCTCCTCATCACGCTCCAGGATTCGCGCGGCGCGTTCCTGTATCCGTTCCGGTACCCCTATTACCTGACCGGCGAAGTATTGCCCGTTGGATGGACGTCCGGCATGGCCCAGGGGATGGGGATGAGCGTGATGGCGCGCGCCTACATCGTGACGAACGACGCGAAATACCTGGCCGCGGGAGATTCAGCGCTGCAGTACCTGCTCACGCACGAAACCACCGGCGGCCCCGCAGGGGACCTCTCTGACCTCGACCCCGCCCTCGCGGGACTGCTTTCGCTCAAAGAGTTCCCGAGCACGCCGGACTACTACACGCTCAACGGCTTTATGTACACGATGCTCGGTCTCTATGACTGGTGGCAGCTTCCACGCGAGGGCGCCGGGCCGCCGGAGACCGCCCGCGTGACGTTCCACCGCGCTGTACAGACCTTGCTCTACACGCTGCCCTACTACGATGTCGGCGGGTTCAGCGCCTACGACCTCGGGCACATCATCGCCGGCGTGCGTCCGAACCTCCAGGCTGAGTACCACAACATCCACATCTACCTGCTGCACGCGCTCCATTCGATTACGGGAGAGCAGCGCCTCCAGTGCTTCGAGGAACTCTGGTACTCCTACGTGAAGCGCTGAACCAATCGCAGGGAAGGCCGAGGGCCGGGTTTCCCCGGCCCTCGGCATCCACTTGCAGAGAGTGCCCGCGTTACAGGCCCGGCTCGGACCCGACGATGGAGACGAACGAGACACAGTTGCCCGGCGCGCCGCCCAGGTTGTGCGTGAGCGCGAGCTTCTTGCCGTTGGTGATCTGGCGCTTCCCGGCTTCGCCGCGCAGTTGCAACCAGCATTCGAAGAGCATGCGCAGCCCGGAGGCGCCGATGGGGTGCCCGAAGGACTTGAGGCCGCCATCGGGGTTCACGGGCAACTCGCCATCCAGGTCGTAGGTGCCGGCGAGCACATCTTGCCAGCCTTCCCCGCGCTTCGAGAACCCGAGGTCCTCCATCAGGACGAGTTCCGTGGGGGTGAAGCAATCGTGCACTTCGGCCATCGCGAGCTGGTCGCGCGGGCTGGTGATGCCGCACTGGGAATACGCGTCCGCCGCCACGGCGACGCATTCTTCGAAGGTCGTGTAATCGTACTCGGGGTCCATGGGGCCGCGCCCGGGGCCGGCCACGAAGGAGAGCGCCTTCACGTAGAGGGGCTTATCCGTGTACTTGTGGGCGTCTTCGGCGCGCACGATGATTGCCGCCGCGGAACCATCGCTCACACCGGAGCAATCGAAAATGCCGAGCGGGCCGGCGATGAGCGGCGAATTGGCGATCGTCTCCATGGGCACTTCCTTCTTGAACTGTGCCCGTGAGTTGAGTGCGCCGTTCTTGTGGTTCTTCCAGGCGATGCGGCTCATCACTTCCTTGAGCTTGGGAAGTTCCACGCCGTACTTGTTGGCGTAGGCGGGAGCGAGCAGGCTGAAGCTGGCGGGGGCCGTGATCGCGGCGGCGGTACCGTCGTTGGGCGGCGGCGCCGAGACAAGGCCGGAGTAGCCGCTGTCCTTGAGCTTCTCCACGCCGATCGCCATGGCGATGTCGTAAGCGCCAGAAGCGACGGCGTAGCACGCGTTCCGGAACGACTCTGAACCGGTGGCGCACATGTTCTCGTTGCGGCTGACCGGCTTGTAGTTGATCTTGAGCGGCCGCGAAAGGGTCAGTCCGCTGACGCCTGACGCCATCGTCCCGAGCCAGAAGGCGTCGATGTCGTCCATCTGCACGCCGGCCGATTCGGTGGCGGCCGTGGCGGCTTCGACGAGGAGGTCATCGACGCTCTTATCCCAGTGCTCGCCGAACTGGGTGCACCCCATACCGACGATAGCGACGCGGTCACAAATTCCCTTCGAAGCCATTAGCTGGTCCTCCTTAGCGGACGTGCCTTCCAAAAATAGTTGTGGACGTTCTCCGCAGTATAGAGACGGCGGAAGGACATCTCCACCCTATCACCAATCGCGACGGCCGCGGGGTCAACATCTGTCATTTCGCACTGGAAGCGGCCGCCGCCATCGAAATCCACCACGGCCGCGACGAGGGGCGGGCTTGGGGAATACGCGAGGCGGTCGATGGTGAAGGTGGCGATCGTGGCGGCGACATCGGCCAGGCGCTCGAGCGACATGCGGTCGACTGCCTGGCACTTCATGCAGACACGCTGCGGCGGCAGTTGCCGGGTGTTGCACGCCTGGCAGCGGCTTGCCGCGAAGCCATACTTCCAGGCATCGGCACGGAACGAGGGCGGGGCCGCGGGGCGGTCGGGGTCGGGGCGGCGCGGGGGCTCGCGGTGGAGCATGTTGCGCCAGCTGAGGAAATTCGTATAGCTCAGCCCCGGCTTCCCCTGGGCGAGCAGGTCCTGGACGGAATGTTGGGGCCGGTAGCCACTGATAGCCCCGGTGGCCCGTAACAGGAGCAGCGTCGCTCCATCGGCGAGCAGCAGCAGCGCGATGAGCTGGCCGGGGGTCGCTTTGTCGAGCACATCGGCAAGCATGATGCCCGCGTGCGCTGTCCCTGTGTTCCCCAGGACGTCCGTCATGTCGCCAGCAATGGCCTCCTTGCGCACGCCGCTGGCAGCGACGACGGCGCGGGCGGCGCGGGCATGCACACCGGCAACAATGAGGTGGTCGATGTCTTCGACGGTGACCTCGGCGGTCTTGAGCCCGGCGGCGAGTGCTTCCTGAGCCAGCGGCACGTACACGTGCTCGCCAAAGCGCTCTTCCCAGACGTGGGAGGCGGGCTCGCCCGGGACCTTCCAGCGTTCGAGGAACTCCGCGGTCACGGACGCATAACCGGCGAACTCGGCGATCACCTGCTCAGGGACAGAACCACAGAGGAAGGCGGCAGCAGCGTCGCCGCCCGTGGCCTCATCCCCGCCCCCGGGGAGGCCAGTACGGATATCGGAAAGCACGGCGAGGGTGGGCTCGGGCGCGTCCATGGCGGCCTTGAGCGCGCCCGCGCCGGAGCGCACCGCGCCCAGCATATCGACGGCGAAGACGGAGGGGGCGAGGCCGAGGGCGGCGTGGATGGCGGCGGCGTTCGTCTTATCCAGGTAGGCGGGCTCGGCCGTTGCGAAATAAAGCGCACGGGGGGCGGCGCCGCCGGGCGCGGTCGCGAGCGCGGCGCGGGCCGCTTCCACGCCCATGGAAGTGGTGTCCTCATCGTAGGAGGCGACCGCCCGTGTGCCGCGGCCGGGCGGAGTACCCAGCGCCTGGCCGATAGCCGCCCGGTCGAGCCGGTGATAGGGCAGGTAGGCCCCGTACGCGATGATGCCTCTCATGCACGTTCCTCTGTGTCGCTTTCGGGCACTATAGGTGGCGTCCGCAGCAGGCGCGATGCCGTGGAGGGCGGCGCCGGACTAGGGAGCGATGATGCTCAGCCGGGGGAAATAGGTGCGATAGCGCGCCGCGTCCCGGGTGAGGAGGGTGAAGCCGCCAACCGCAGCGTGCGCTCCGATGTAGAAGTCCGGCAGGGGAGAGCGGCGGTCGCCCCCGCGGCGGCGATACTCCAGGAAGGCCTTTCCCGCGAGAAATGCGGCGTCCCAGGGGAGGCCGAGACGCCGGAATCTAGCCGGCAGCGCTTGCGCCAACGCCTCGATGGTAGCGAATCCTGCGGACAGTTCGGCATAGATGATCGGATTGATGGCGAGCGAACCACGCGTCCCGCAAGCCGCCATTGCCTCCAGAGACCACACTCGCCACTCGGGATCGGCGGTGGCAACATCGAGGATGACGTTGCTATCGACGAGGAAAATCAATCCTCGCCACCGCGCATGAGCGCCATGATTTCGGCCGTGGTCATGCCAGCGTCGGCGGTGCCGGTCATGCGGGCCAGTTCCGTGCGGATCTGGCGCCGAGTCTCCGCTTGCGCCTTGACGATCCGAATCCCATCAGCGTCGGGGTAGAACTCAAGCTCGGTTTCCGCGGAAATGCTGTACATCTCCCTGAGCGCCGCCGGGATCGTTACTTGGCCCTTGCTCGTCACGCGCATGGGTTCACCTCCGGTAAGAACTATCATCCTTACCTTAACACCCGCGTCCTAACCTCACCACTCGCATCGCCCTTGACGCGCGCGTCGGACCGGCCTACGCTTCCCGCTTACAACTGAATATACGAAAAGGCGTCGAACGGGAAGAGTAGCCCGCGAAGCGAGCCTCCAGAGAGCCGGGGAAGGTGCGAGCCCGGCGGCGGCGCAGCGGATGAATGGTCCCGGGAGCCGCGGAAGCGAACGGCCTCGCCTGCTAGCTTTCGCCGGAATGGGCACCGTTACCAGCGCCCGGGCGATCACTCCGTCCGCGGAGCCGTCGCTGACGCAGAGTGCTCCGGGTCTCCCGGGGAACAAAGGTGGCACCGCGAGCAACCCCTCGTCCTTTGGATGGAGGGGTTTTGTGTTTCCCGGGAAACGCGGGCATCCGGGCCGCTGGGGGGAAGGAACGACTGATGAACACACCGCGAGGACGGCGCGCACGCCGCGGGTGCAAGAGCCATGGCTGATTCCGAATACCAGAATGTGGAGGCCTGGCATACGAGCGTGAGGCTTGCAGCGGCCGTCGGCCGCCTGAAGGTCAACTCGGTGATCAAAGCCTCAGCGGAGGCGCACGCGCACGCCTTCGAGCAGGCGGGGATGGCGTGCGCGCTCATCGCCGAAGGCAGCGGCCGCGAAGGCCCATCCCAGGTTGGCCTCTACCGCGACGCACGCGGCGCCCTCGCACAGTGCCGCGCGTGGCTGCACGTGCTCGCCGCGGTCACGAACGAAAGCGACGCCCTGTTTGGAAACGAACTTGAACTCGCCGAACAGGCGACGCGGCAACTGGGCGCCATGCTGCGCACCATCGACCGCGGCCCGGGCGCGGCAGGCCCGCGTCCGCCGCTGCGTGCTCCGGGCGCTCCCGCGCCTCGCCCGCCGGGCCCTCCACGCGGAGGCCAGAGGTGACAGCCCCGGCCCAGGCCGAGGGCAGGAAACGCATCCTCACGGGCATTCGCCCCACGGGGGCGCTGCACCTGGGGCACTACGCGGGCGCGCTCGAAAACTGGGTGCGCCTGCAGGACGAATACGACTGCTATTTCCTCATCGCCGATTACCAGGTGAGCGACCACGCCGATGACATCGCGCGGGTGCGGGAAGCCGTCTGGGAAGTGGCGCTGGACTGGCTGGCCGTGGGCCTGGACCCGCAACGAAGCCACTTCGTCATCGAAAGCCTTGTGCCCGAACACGCCGAATTGACCACCTGGCTGAGCTGGTTCCTCCCCGTTTCCATGCTTGAACGGAACCCCACGCTCAGGGCCGAAATGGAGGCCATAGAACACCCGGACGACCCCAACGCCGAGCGCAAGGCCGTCCCCGTCGCCTTCTACAACTATCCCGTGATGCAGGTGGCGAATATCCTCCTGCCGCGCGCCCACCTGGTGCCCACCGGCGATGACCAGTTGCCGCACATCGAACTGACGCGGGAGACGGCGCGGCGCTTCAACCATCGCTTCAAGCCCGTGTTCCCCGAACCAGGAGGGCTCTTGGGGCGCGCGCCGCGGCTCGTGGGCGTCGATGGCAACGCCAAGATGAGCAAAGGGAAGAACAACGCCATCTACCTGAAGGACGACGCTGCCACCGTCACGCGCAAGGTGATGGGGATGTACACCCCGCGCATGAGCCGCACGGACGCGGGCGACCCCGAGGCCACGCCCGCCTTCATGTACCACGACGTGTTCAACGCGGACGGCGCGGAAGTGGAGGACTTGAAGGCCCGCTATCGCCTCGGCAACGTCGGCGATGTGGAGGTAAAACAGAAGCTGGCTCGTGCCCTGAATGTGTTCCTCGACCCGGTGCGAGAACGTCGCGCCCATTACGAGAAGGACATGGGGTACGTCCGCGAGGCGCTGGCCCGGGGTTCAGCAGAAGAACGGGCTATCGGCAGCGAGACCATGGCCATGGTGCGTGACGCGCTCGACCTTGACTACCTGGCGAAGCACTGATGCTGCGACCGACGCTCGATGAAGTGAAGGCGATGGCAAAGGCGGGCGAGGGCAACCTCGTGCCGGTCTACCGGGACGTGCCGGCAGACCTGGAGACGCCCGTCTCGGCCTACCTGAAGGTGGCGCGAGGGGCCTACTCGTTCCTGCTCGAATCGGTGGAGGGCGGCGAGCGGCTGGCGCGCTACAGCTTCATCGGCACGGAACCCTACCGGGTGCTGCGCACGGGCGACGGTCCGGGGGAAACGGCGGGCGACCCGCTCGTGCAGATAGAAGACGAACTGAAGCGGTTCGTGCCCGTGAGGGTGGAGGGGGTGCCCCGCTTCCACGGCGGCGCGGTGGGCTACCTGGCCTACGAAGTCGCCCGCTACTACGAGCGGCTGCCCGTGCCCGAAGCGGACCCCCAGGGATTCCCCGAATCGGTGTGGATGTTCTGCGATTCGCTGCTCGTGTTCGACCACCTGCAGCACACGATCCGGGTGATCAGCCACGCCCGCCTCGATGGCGATATCGATGCTTCGTACCGCCAGGCGGCCTTTAAAATCGAGGAACTGGTCGGGCGCTTGGCCGAACCCCTCGTCAAGCTCCCCTATGAAATCAGGCTCCCACGCACGGCTGGCAGCGCCTTCGTTTCGAACAACACGAGGGAAGACTTCATGCAGAAGGTGGAGCGCGCCAGGGAATACATCGAGAAAGGCGATACCTACCAGATCCAGGTTTCGCAGCGTTTTTCGCGAAAGACGGAGGCACACCCCTTCGAGGTCTACCGCGCGCTCAGGAACGTCAACCCATCGCCCTACATGTACTACTTGGAGCTGGATGACCTGCACATTGTGGGGGCTTCGCCGGAGATGCTCGTCCGCGTCGAGGAGCGCCTCGTCGAGACCCACCCTCTCGCTGGGACGCGGCGCCGCGGCCGCGACGCCGCGGACGAAGAGCGCATGGCCGCAGAACTGCTCTCATCGGAGAAGGAGCGTGCCGAGCACATCATGCTCGTTGACCTGGCGCGCAATGACCTTGGGCGCGTGTGCGAGGCGGGCAGCGTCGAGGTCACTTCGCTGATGGAAATCGAACGCTACTCGCACGTGATGCACCTGGTTTCGCACGTGGTGGGGCGGCTGCTGCCTGCGGTCTCAGCTTACGATGCCTTGCGCGCCTATTTCCCCCACGGCACGGTGACCGGCGCGCCGAAGATCCGAACGATGGAGATCATCGCCGAGCTGGAGGGCGAACAGCGCGGCGGCTACGGAGGGTGCGTTGGTTACTTCGACCTTTCCGGCAACTGCGACATGGCGCTGGCAATCCGCACGATCTGGATGAAGGACGGCGTGGCCTACGTGCAGGCAGCAGGCGGGGTCGTGTTCGATAGCACGCCGCAGGAGGAATTCCTGGAGTCGGGCAACAAGGCGCGCGCGATGATGCGCGCCATCGACCAGGCCGAAATAAACGCGGCCGAAACGAAGCGCGGCAGCTTGGGGTACGGATGATGGCACGCGATGGATAGCCGTCCAGAGCGTGTGTACGCGATCCTGGTGCGCGCTGGGCGCGTCTTCGTTGCCCGTTATGCGGGCGCCGAAGGGCTGCCCGGCGGGGTCTTCCGGCCGCTGGCGGAAGACCGCAAGGTGGAACTGCGCGCGCATCTTTACGACCAATTAGGCATCGATGCACGCGCCATCTGGGCCCAGGGCGCCTTCAGCTACCGCCACCCCATCGAGGAGCGCGAGCGGTTCTCGGGGTTCTATACGGTGTGGGACTGGGAGGGCGAAGTCCCCGCCGAAGCGGGCCGCTGGCTGACGGCGGAGGCCGTGGCCCAAGCGGACGTGGTGCCCTCGCTGCGCGTGCTGCTGCTGACCGTGCTCAACACAGTCGCGCTGAGGACCCGATGAGCCAGCGCATTGAGCTCGGCGCGATACTGATGCGGGATGGCAAGCTCTGGATGGTGCGCCCCGGCCCCGCTTCGCCGTGGGCCCTGCCCGGCGGGCCTCTGACCCCTGACCACGAAGACACCGACGCGGCCATGGACGAAATGCTGGCGGCCTTCGGCGTGAGCGCACCCGCAATCGATGAGGACTTCCTCGAGACGCGCTACCTGCCATTCCCGGGAGGCCAGGTGGTCTACAACATCTACGCCGCCACGGAATGGAGCGGGGAGCCGGCCGCCGGGCCCGCCGGCGAAGGCGCCTGGCTGGCGCTGGACGACCTGAAGGACACCCCGGTTGAGCCATGGCTGCGGGACGCGCTCCTGGAATTGTTCGGCTACCAGCAGGCACCCGGCCGCGACCGCGAAATGCCGGCGGCGCTGGGCGCGACCCAGGATCTCGCCGAGACCGCGGAAGCTGGCGCAGACGCCCATGCGCGAGCGCTCGATGTGCTGGGTACGCTGGGCGCGACCGAACCACGCCTGGCGGAAGAGCGGCTGCAGGCCCGCTACCCGGAACTCGCTGGAGATATCGTCCGCGCCATCGGCGATGCCTGGACCGGACCGGCGCTGGACCGGCGCACGCGCAGCCTCCAGGTAGTGGCGATGCTGGCGGCGCTGGGCGGCAGGGCGGGGCCCTTGCGCACGCACATCAACGGGGCCCTCAACCACGGCGCTCAACCAGCGCAGGTGATAGAGACGCTGCGCATGGTAGCCGTGTACGCGGGCTTCCCGGCCGCCCTGGAGGCCTGGCCGTTGATGGAAGAGGTGTTCGCTGCCCGCGGCATCACGCGGCCCGGGAGCGCGCCATGAAGGCCTTGCTCTGGGACCTTGACGACACCCTGCTGGAGACTCTGCCGGGACGCATGCGCGCGCTCGAACACGCCTACGAATTCTGTCTGGGCACCCGCACCGACGCGCTGGCGCTCTGGCGTTCGCACCGCGGCGGTACCCTGGAGGCGCTCGGGCGACGCTTGCTGGGGGATGGATTCGGCCGCTTCACCACCGCCTACCGCGAGCACTACTACGCGCAGCAGCGCGATATCCGCGCTTTCGCGGGCATCGAGGCGGTACTGACGGAGCTCGCCGGGAGCGGCGTGCAGATGGCTGTCGTCACCTCGAAAGTTTCGTGGGGAGCGATTGACGAACTCGGGCAGGCCGGCATCCTTCCCCATTTCGCGGCCGTAGTCGGCTACGACGACACCGAGCTGCACAAGCCGGACCCGGCGCCGATCTTCAGCGCGCTCGAGCGACTGGTCGTCGATGATGCCGCCGATGCCGTGTTCGTGGGCGATAGCCCGGCGGATGTGTGGGCGGCGCGCAATGCCGGCGCGCTCTCCGTGGGCGCGCTCTGGGGGACGCTCGACGAAGAACTGCTCCGGGACGCCATGCCGGACCGGCTCGCGGTTTCTCCCGCGGATCTCTTGAGTCTGCTGGCCGCGAACGCTCACGGAGGGATGGCATGGAAGTGACGAAGCAGGTCGCGCACGTCGGGGTGCGGTTCTACCGCGCGGCGGGAGTAGACCTCGCGCTCGTGCCGCTGCTCGCTGAGGTTGCCACCTTCGCGCGGTCAGCAGGCGACGGCTATTTCCTCGTGACGCTGCTGGGTGAGCCGGGCGCTGCCTATCCGCTCGATCTCCGTTCGCCCGCATCGCTGGATCCCGAATACCTCGCGCAGAAATTCAAGCTCGACCGGCGCGGCTTCGGTTACACGCCGGAGGAACTGGCGGCCGCGCTGCGGCTGGTGGCTAAAGACCTCGAAAGCGAAGAGGGGCTGGACACGTGACGACGCTGCTTATCGATAACTACGACAGTTTCACCTACAACCTCTACCAGTACCTGGCCGAACTGGGAGCGGAGGTTGTCGTGCGCCGCAACGACCAGGTGACCATCGAGGAATGCAGCGCGCTCGCGCCCGACCACGTCGTCATCTCACCCGGGCCGGGCGACCCGGGCGGCGCGGGTATATCGCGCGCGGTCGTGCGCGCCTTCGCCAGTAAGGTACCGGTGCTCGGCGTGTGCCTGGGACACCAGTGCATCTACGACACCTTCGGGGGCACGGTCGCACGGGCGGGCGAAATCAAGCATGGCAAGAAGTCGGCCATCCGCCACGACGGGCGGGGCGTGTTCGAGGGCATCCCGGACGGCTTCGCGGCCGTCCGCTACCATTCGCTGGCGGGCACACCCCAGACGCAGCCAGCTGAGCTCGAAGTGAGCGCGACATCGGAGAGCGGCGTCATCATGGGCGTCCGTCATCGGCAGTGGACGGTGGAAGGCGTCCAGTTCCACCCCGAGTCCATCGGCACCGAATACGGCAAAGAGCTGATCGCGAACTTCCTGCGCCTGGAAGGTGGCAGATGGTAATCCAGGATGTCATCCGCGCGCTCGTCGATGGCGGGGGCCTCTCGGGGCCGCAGGCCGCAGATGCTATGGAAGCGATTATGTCCGGAGGAGCGACTCCCGCGCAGATCGGCGCGTTCCTCGCGGCGCTGCGGTTGCGCGGAGAGACCGCGGAAGTCGTGGCCGCCTGCGCCCAGGTGATGCAGGCCCACGCCGAAGCGGTGCCGGTCGCGGACGTTATCGACATCTGCGGGACGGGCGGCGATGGCATCGATACCTTCAACGTTTCGACGGCGGCTGCGTTCGTAGTGGCGGGCGCGGGCGCGCGGGTGGCGAAACACGGGAACCGGGCAATGTCTTCGAAGTGCGGCAGCGCCGACGTGCTGGAGGCGTTGGGCGCGCGCACCGACCTGGGCGGGCAACAGGTGGCGCGAGTGATAGAGGAGTGCGGCTTCTGCTTCATCTTCGCGCAACGATTCCACCCCGCGATGCGGCACGTGGCAGGGCCGCGGCGGGAAATCGGCGTGCGCACGGTGTTCAACCTGCTCGGGCCGCTCACCAACCCCGCGCGCCCGCGCGGCCAGCTGGCGGGCGTGGGAGCGAAAGGACTGGGGCCGCTCATGGCGCAGGCCCTCGCGTTGCGCGGCATGGAACGCGCGCTCGTCGTGCATTCCGAGGACGGCCTCGATGAAATCAGTCCCGCCGCGACGACGCACGCATGGCTCGTGGCCGCTGGCGCTGTGAGCGAACGTGAGCTGACGCCAGACGATTTCGCGCTCCCGTGGCACTCGCTCGACGGGGTGATGGGGGGCACGCCGGAACAGAACGCCGGCGTTCTCCAGGGCGTGCTCGATGGCGCGGAGGGCGCCGTCACCGACTTCGTGCTCATGAACGCGGCCGCCGCCTGCTACGTCGCGGGCGTCGTCCCGGACTTGCAGGCGGGGGTCGGGGCATCCCGCGAAGCCATAGCTTCGGGACGGGCGCGCGACGTGCTCGATCACTACGTGGCGCTCACGCACGAGGTCAGCGATGGCTGAGGGAAGCATTCTCGATCGCATCGTCGCCAGGCGGCGCCTCGATGTGGCGGCGGCCCACGCGGCCGTGCCCGCCGCCGACCTCGCGCGGCGAGCCAGGGCAGCGCCCGCCGCTCTCGACTTCTGCGCGCGGCTGCGAACAGCGGCGCCCGTCGCGCTCATTGCGGAGGTGAAGCGCGCTTCGCCGAGCAAAGGCGACATCGCCCCCGGCATCGACGCCGCTGAACGCGCGTGCATCTACGCCGCGGGGGGCGCGGCCGCTATTTCTGTGCTCACCGAACCGTCGTGGTTCAAGGGCACGCTCGATGACATGCTGGCCGTGCGCCAGGCACTGGATTGCCTGCGGGCGGCGCGGCCGGGCGTGCTGCGCAAGGACTTCGTCATCGATCCCTACCAGGTACTGGAGGCGCGCGCCTACGGCGCCGATGCGGTCTTGCTCATCGTGGCCTGCCTCGATGACCGCGCGCTGCGCGCTCTCATGGATGCGACCCGCGCCCTCGGTATGGAGCCGTTCGTGGAAGCCAACAGCGCGGAGGAGATGGAGCGCGCGCTGCGGGCGGGCGCCAGGCTCATCGGCGTGAACAACCGCGACCTGCGCAGCTTCGATGTGGACCTCGCCACCACGGACCGGCTCGCTGCGATGACTCCCGAGGGCGTGCTACTGGCCGCATTCTCGGGCATTAGCGAGCGGGCAGACGTGCGCCGCTTCCAGGCGGCCGGTGCTGCGGCCGTGCTCGTGGGGGAGGCGCTGATGCTGGCGCCGGACCCCGCCGCGAAGATCCGGGAGTTGCTGGGCACATGACACGCGTGAAGATCTGCGGAGTGCGAGATGTGGAGACCGCCGTGGAGGCGGCGAAGGCGGGCGCCGACTTCATCGGGGTCGTATTCGCCGAATCGCGGCGGAAGGTCACCCCCCAGGAGTGCCACGACATCGTGGAGGCGGTGCGAGCCGCGCGGCACACTCCGCCGCCGGCCGAATTCGAGGCGCCGCGGGCCGGCGAAGTGCGCGGTGACGGTTGGTTCGGGGCCTGGAACGATGCAATCGAACAGGCGCTCGCCCGCTGGCGGCCGCTGATCGTCGGCGTCTTCGCGGGCATGGACGCTGCCGAAGTAAACGACATCGCTGATGCCGCGGGACTGGACCTGGTGCAGCTGTCGGGCGGCGAGCGGGGCGACACCGTGCGCGCCATCGAGCGCCCGGTCATCCGCACGCTGCACGTTGGCCCCGAGACCAGCGGAGATGACCTCCTCGAAATGGCGGGGAGCATCGCGAGCGCGGCGCTCATGCTGGACACGGCGTCGCCCGCTGCCCACGGGGGGACGGGCGAGACGTTCGACTGGGACGTGGCGGCCGCCGCCTGTGCGCGCCTGCCTTTTATGCTGGCCGGCGGCCTGACGCCGGAGAACGTGGCCCGCGCGGTCACGCAGGCATCGCCGTGGGCGGTCGATGGCTCCAGCGGCCTGGAAACGGATGGCGCGAAGGACATCGCGAAGGTGCGGGCGTTCATCCGCGCGGCCAAAGGGGTGCGCGTTGGCCGCTAAGCGGGAGTTCTCGGCCCGTTTCGGGGAGTTCGGGGGGCGCTACATCCCCGAACTGCTCGTGGGCGCGCACGAAGAACTCGAGGAGGCCTACCTCGCCGCCCGGGATGACCCGGAGTTCAAGGCCGAACTCGACGACCTGCTGAAGCACTACGTGGGCCGGCCCACGCCGCTCTACTTCGCCGAGCGGCTGACGCGAGAATGCGGCGGGGCGCGCATCTGGCTCAAGCGCGAAGACCTGGCGCATACGGGGGCGCACAAAATCAACAACGCGCTCGGCCAGGCGCTCCTCGCGAAGCGGCTGGGCAAGCCACGCATCATCGCCGAGACCGGAGCGGGCCAGCATGGCGTCGCAGCGGCAACGGTGTGCGCCATGCTCGGGCTGGAATGCGTGGTGTACATGGGGACTGAAGACATTCGCCGCCAGTCCCTGAACGCCTTCCGCATGAAGATGCTGGGCGCCACGCTCGTGCCCGTCGAGACCGGCAGCCGCACGCTCAAGGACGCCATCAACGAAGCCATGCGTGACTGGGTGACGAACGTGCGCACGACGCACTACATCATCGGCTCAGCGATTGGACCGCACCCGTTCCCGACCATGGTGCGCGATTTCCAGTCGGTCATCGGCATGGAAGCGCGCGCGCAGATGCTCGAGCAGGCCGGGAAGCTCGCCGATGTTGCTATCGCCTGTGTGGGCGGCGGCAGCAACGCCATCGGGCTCTTTCACCCGCTGCTCGATGACCCGACACGGCTTATCGGCGTGGAAGCCGCTGGCGAAGGCGTGGGCACCGGCAAGCACGCGGCCACGCTCGTCGCCGGCCGGCCAGGGGTGTTGCACGGCACGCGCACGTACCTGTTGCAGGACGCGGCCGGGCAGATCCTGGAAACACACAGCATCTCCGCGGGGCTCGATTACCCCGGCGTCGGGCCAGAGCATTCCTGGCTGAAGACCACCGAGCGGGCGGAGTACGTCGCCGTCGATGACCAGCAGGCGCTGGAGGGATTCCTGGCGCTGACGCGCATCGAAGGCATCATCCCGGCGCTCGAACCCTCCCACGCCATCTTCCACGCCATGCGCATAGCGAAAGACCTGCCGCCCGAAGAGGACGTGCTCATCGGCCTCAGCGGACGCGGCGACAAAGACATGCACACCGTCGCGGGGGCGCTCGGGGTGACGCTCTGAGCGCCGCTGCGGGCGCCGCCCCACAAGGGCGGCTGCGGCCACCGCCGTGGGGCCCCAAGAACGCCGCAATCGGGGTCGGGCTGTTTCTCGCGGTCTTCGTCGCCACACAGGCTGTGCTGGTGGCGGTGCTGGCCTCCGGCCACGAGCTGGCGCCGGAGGACATCGGCAATCTCTTCGAAAAGGCCGAGGAGGTCGCGCGCCATGGGGACGACCGGCTGGAGGATGCGGCGGGGGGCGCCCGCCTCCCCGAACCGCCGCGCATCCTCGCGGACCCACTGAGCCTGCAGTTCTTGCTCCTCGCGACGCTGGGGTCGCAGGTGTTGTTCGTCGTCATGCTCTGCGTGGCCTCGCGGGAGCGCGCGGCCATTGTGGTTCGTTCGCTCGGGCTCAACGCCTACCGCGCGGGGAGCATCTGGCGCCCGGCGGTGGCGGTCGTCGCTGCTTATCTGCTGGTGGCCATCTACGCGGCCATCATGACGGCCGTGGATATCAAGAGCCTCGAGCCGGAGAGCACCGTCCCATCGGAGGTGGTGCGTCACAGCACAACAACGGTGATGGCCGGGCTGGTGGCCGTGGTGGGGGCGCCCCTGGCGGAGGAGTTCTTCTTCCGTGGGCTCATCTTCGGCGGCTTTGTCCGCTGGGGTTTCTGGCCCGCCGCCGCGATTTCATCGGCGCTGTTCACGCTGGCCCACCTGGATCCGGGGAGCATGATCCCGTTCTTCGCCATCGGCGTGGTGATCGCATGGCTGTTCTGGTCGCGCGGGAGCCTGTGGGACGGCATCATCTTCCCCTTCGTGTTCAACGTGACGAGCTTCGCCTTGCTGGTGGCGGGCACATGAGCGGCGGGGCGATCGGGCGGCCGGGCAGCAGCACCATCGCCACGCGCGGCGCCTTCCGCATAGAAGGCGGGGTGCTGAGGCTGCCCTGGGGCCCGCGCGCCGTTGCCATCGGATTTGTGCTCGCGGCGGCCACCTTCGTGCTCAGCCTCTTCACCATTCGCGTGCTCGCTGATGCCGCTGGGCACGCCGCCTCGATCGGCGGCGCAGAGGATATCTTCGCAGCCGGGCGAATGGTCGTTGCCTACGGCGACGAGCGCTTGCGGGGTGCCGCCGCCGGGACACAGTTGCCGGCGCACCCGGCGGTACTCGGTGACGCGCTCACCGCGAGGATCGCTTACGCCGTAGCGCTGTTGCAGGCGGCGCTCTTCGTGGGCGTGGCGGCGGTGGCCGTACGGCGGAGTCCGCTGGCGCTGTTGCGGCGCCTTGGGCTGGGGCGCCCGGACGCGGTGGCGCTCTGGCGGCCGGCGCTGGCGACGCTCTGTCTCTACGGAGGGGTGGTGGCCTACGCCGCGCTGGTGCGAGCGCTGAGCATCGACGCCCTGCGGGCAGACGACGCCGTACCGCGCGCCGTCGCAAACGATGGCGCGGCGCTGGCCCTCTTCGCCCTGGTCTCTCTGGGCCTGGCGCCCTTCGCCGAAGAGGTGCTCTTTCGCGGGGTGGTCTTCGGGGGGCTGGCGGCCTGGGGGTTCTGGCCGGCTGCGACGGTTTCCGCCGTGCTCTTCGCCGGCGCCCATCTGGATGCCGCCACGTTCGTCCCATTCGTGGTCATCGGCCTTACGCTGTGCTGGCTCTTCTGGCTCCAGGGTTCGCTCTGGGAGAGCATCGCCTGCCACTTCCTCTTCAATTTCACGAGCTTCCTCGTGTTCCTCGGAGGCCGCTAACCCATGTCGAAGCGACTGCGGGAAACGTTCGCCCGCGGACGAGCCGGGGGGCGCCCGCTGTTCATCCCCTACATCACCGCAGGCTACCCCACGCGCGAAGACACCGTGCCCATCCTGCTGGCGATGGAGGCGGGGGGCGCGGACGTGCTCGAAATCGGCGTGCCCTTCACAGACCCCCTCGCCGACGGCGCTACCATCCAGCACGCAAATTTCGTCGCCGTCGCGAACGGAGTAACGCTCGAAACGTGTTTCGAACTGGTGCGTGAGGCGCGGCTGGAGGGACTGACCGTCCCGCTGCTGTTGATGGGGTACTACAACCCCATCCTCGCGTTCGGTGAAGACCGTGCGGCGGCGGAGGCACGGTCCGCGGGCGTCGATGGCTTCATCGTGGTGGACCTGCCGCCGGAAGAAGCGGCCAGCTTTATCTCGGCCTGCCGCGCCAACGGCCTCGCGTTCGTGCCCCTGGTGGCGCCGACCACGAGCGAGCAGCGCATGGAGCTGCTGGCGAAGGCGGCGGACGCCTTCATCTACTGCGTGAGCGTGAGCGGCACCACCGGCCAGCGGACCGCCATGGCGGAAGAGCTTCCCGACTTCGTTGCGCGCGTGCGCAGGCACACCTCCTTACCCCTTGCGGTCGGATTCGGGATCTCCACGCGCGAACACGTGGCGGCCGTGGGGCGCGTCGCCGATGCGGCTGTGGTGGGCTCTGCTATAATCGCCGTTGTTGACGCCGCGAAGGCAGAGCGCCGCGCGCAGAGCGTCAGGGAGTTTGTTGAGGATGTTACCGGCCGCTAGAGGGCAGGTGGTCACGGCCTATCGCGAGGGCATGAAGCGCCGCTGGTGTTGGCGTGGGCCCCGCGCGGGCCGTGCCTATGACCGCCCAGCGGCCGGGGCCTTCGCACCCCGCGCCGGGTAGGCTGACTTCCCCCTGACTGTACCGAATCCCGAGGAGGAACTGCGCGCAATGCCAGTCCGTGGCATCCGTGGTGCTACCACTGTCACCAGGAACGACCGGGACGAAATCATCGACGCGGCAAAGGAACTGCTGCGCACGATGATCGAAGCGAACGAAGTCGTGCCGGAGGATGTCGCGTCCGCTTTTTTCACCACCACCCCGGACCTGAACGCGGAGTTCCCGGCGGTGGCGGCGAGGCAACTGGGATGGACGTTCGTGCCGCTGCTTTGTGGGCACGAAATGGGCGTCCCGGGGAGCCTCCCACTCTGTTTGCGCATCCTGCTCCATGTAAACACCGACAAGGGAGCCCATGACGTCAACCATGTATACATCCGCGGGGCCAGCGCGCTGCGTCCCGACCTCTCCAGCACGCATTCAACCGCTCGTTAGCGGAGGAGACTCCATGATCATCGTCGTTGCGCCGGGAGCCACGCCGGCAGAGATAGCGCAGATCGTGGCGCGCATCGAAGAGACAGGGCGCCAGGCCCACCTTTCCCAGGGGACCGAGCGCTGCATCATCGGCGTCATCGGCCCGGATGCGCCCGAACTCCAGGATATGTTCGAAGCGATGGCGCACGTGGAATCGGTCCACCGCGTGACCAAGCCGTACAAGCTGGTGAGCCGCGAGTTCCGCGGTGGCAGTTCGATCATCGATGTGGGGAAGGGCGTGACCATCGGCGGCGGCGAACTCGTCGTGATGGCGGGGCCATGCTCCATCGAAGACGAAGCGCACATCGTCGATACCGCCGAGGCAGTGCGGGCCGCCGGCGCGACCGTGCTGCGCGGCGGGGCCTTCAAGCCACGCAGTTCGCCATACAGCTTCCGAGGCCTTGGCGAGGCAGGACTTGAGTACCTGGCAACGGCCGGCCGCAAGACGGGCATGCCCGTCATCACCGAACTCATGAGCGTGCGCGACCTCGAAGCCGTTTGCCGCCATGCCGACATCATCCAGATCGGCGCGCGCAACATGCAGAACTTCATCCTGCTCGACGAAGTCGGCAAGGCGAAGAAGCCCGTGATGCTGAAGCGGGGGATGAGCGCTGAGATTGAAGAATGGCTGCTCGCGGCCGAGTACATCATGGCGCAGGGCAACCCCAACGTGATCCTCTGCGAGCGCGGCATCCGCACCTTCGAGACGGCCTACCGGAACACGTTCGATATCAACGCCATCCCGCTCGTCAAGGAGCTGAGCCACCTGCCGGTGATCGCCGACCCTTCGCACGGGACGGGCAAGCACCAGCTGGTGGCGCCCGTAGCCATGGCGAGCGTGGCGGCGGGAGCGGATGGCCTCATGATCGAGGTCCATCCGAGCCCAGACCACGCCCTCAGCGACGGCGCCCAGTCGTTGACATATGAGCGCTTCGCCGGGATGATGCGCTCGGTCGCCGCTATCGCGTCAGCGGTCGGGCGGACGCTTTCGGGAGTGCAAGCGTCTGTGCCTGCACGATAGCGGCAAGGGTCGCGAGACCGGGGCAGGCGCGTTCCTGCGGGGGGACGCAGGCCTGCGGGGAGCCATGCCCGAAATCCGACTGCCCGTCTTCCAGGGTCCCCTGGAACTTCTGCTTCACCTCATCGAGCGAGACGACCTGGACATCACGGCCGTCTCGCTCGTTGCCGTGACGGACCAGTACCTTGGCGCCGTCCGGGCCAGCGAAGGGTTCGGGCCCCACGTGCTGGCCGAATTCGTCTCCATCGCGGCGAAGCTTATTTACCTGAAGTCCCGCGCACTACTGCCGCGCGCCCCCGGCGAACCCGAGGCGCCCTTGCAGGAAGACGAAGTGGGCCGCGAGCTCATCGACCTGTTGCAGGAATACCGGCGCTTCGCGGAGGTTGCGGACGTGCTCGAGGAGCGCCAGGAAGCCGGCCTCCGCCTCTACGCGAGGATGGCGCCCGCGCCGGCGCCGCCCGAAGGCCCGGGGCTCGACGACGTCACGCTGGATGCGCTGCGTACCATCATGCTCCAGGTGGTAGCCCGCAAGCCGGCGGGCGAACCAGCCGGCACGATCGCCCCGGACACCGTGGTTACCGTGCACGAGCGGACGCTGCTCTTCCGCGAACAGCTGCACCGCCACGGCAAGTTCTCGTTCCGCAAGGCGATCAGCGAATGCGAGACGCGCACGGACGTGGTCGTGGCCTTCCTCGCGATCCTCGAACTGCTGAAGACAGGCGAATGCGAGGCCGTGCAGTCCCAGCCGTGGGGTGACATCGAAGTAGTGCTCGCGGATGCCGTGGCGGCGGGCTAAGCCGCGGGCCGGGGCGGAATCACGAACTGCGTCTGCGTGACCTGCGCGAGCAGGCGGCCATCAGCGTTACGCACGTTCGTTTGCCACACCATCGTCTGGCGGCCGCGGTGCAGCGGCGTGCATTCGGCCGTGACCGTCGTCCCCACGAGGCCGGGGGCAAAGAAATTCGTCTTCGACTCGATGGTTGTGGTGCCGGCGCCGGGGGCCAGGTTTAGTGATGTGGCCGCTCCGCCCAGCGTGTCTGCGAGAGCCATGACGGCGCCCCCATGGAGGATGCCGGGGACCGTGCAGAGTTCGTCGCGCACCGTCAGTTCGGCGACGACCCGGTCGGGGGCGGCGCTGACGAAGCGGATGCCGAGGAGGGCCGGCAAGAAGCCCTTCGTGCGTTCCTGGAGCGTTGTCGCCTCTTCGTCCATGGAGCCTCCTGCGGGTCCTGCGGTTGATTGTTCGAACAATACTGGGCGGCCCATGCGCGTGCTGGAAGGTGCCACTTCGCGACTGAATGGGAGGCCATTCCCAAACCGCCCACGGAAAACGTATCATGTTGCAACCCACAGGAACGAGGTGAACAGATGACCGAGCCAACGACACCCGCGAAAGCAGAATTGGTCCAGGCCCTGCGCGACTGCCGCGACGAGGCTTTGACCACGCTGCGCTCACTCCCGGAAGACCGCTTCGCCCAGGGGCGCTACGAGAACGGCTGGAATGGCCGCCAAATCCTGGCGCACGTCGCATCGATCGAATGGGCTTATCCGCGCCTGCTACAGACCGCGGCAGAGGCCAGCGTGGCGCCCGCGGCGGCCGGCGCGGCCACACCCGCCCCGGCCGCGGGCGGCGGCATCGATGCCTACAACGCCCGCCAGGTGGAAAAGCGCGCCGGCGTCTCCATCGCCGAGCTCACAGAGGAGTTCGCCCGCAACCGCGAGACGCTTATCGCGGCCGTGGAGAAGGTGGACGAGGCGCTGTTCGCGGTGCCGATCGAGTCGGCCGGCGGCGTCACGGGGCCACTTGGCCAGGTGCTGCGCGCCGTCGCGGTCGACCACGTGCGCCAACACGTGAAGGACATCGCAGGCTAGAGCGCGCGCGGCAGCGTCAAGTTCGGCGCGCTGGTACCCTTGCCTGCACAAGCACAAGGGGTCCCGCGCCGAAAACCATGACGTTGCCATCATTCACGCGCACGCAACTCGCTGCCGGAGCGCCCGGGCCGGAGACGGCCCTCACGATCGGCGTGCTCGATGGCGTGCACCTCGGCCACCAGGCGCTGCTGCGGCGGCTCAGTGCGGAGGCGCGGCAGCGCGCGCTCTCGCCTGGAGTGGTGACGCTCCACCCACATCCCATCACGGTGTTGCGCCCGGAAATAGCGCCCAGCTACCTGACATCGCTCGAAGATCGCATGCAGCTCATGCGCGATACGGGCGCCGACTGGGTCATCCCGCTGACGTTCACTTCCGAGGTCTCGGAGGTCTCCGCGGAGGAACTGGCGGCCGCTTTTCACGATGTCCTGCGCATGCGCCTGATGGTGCTCGGGCCAGACGCCGCCTTCGGCCGCGGCGCGCCGCGAGATACGCCCGCGCGGATGAGACACGTGGGGGAGGACCTGGGCTTCGAAGTGGTGCAGGTGGAACCACTGATGCACGGCCTGGAACGCTACAGCTCAACGGCCGTTCGCAACGCCCTCGCCGAAGGAGAAATGGAATTGGTGACGGCGTTACTGGGACGTAACTACCGTATCGGCGGGCCGGTCGTGCATGGCTTCGAACGCGGCCGCACGATCGGCTTCCCCACGGCGAACATCTCCGTGGCCGCCGACCGCGCGCTGCCCGGACTCGGCGTGTACGCGACGCGCGCACACGTCGCCGGGCGCACGCTCCCCGGCGCGACGAACATCGGCCGCCGTCCCACCTTCGATGCCGGCCACATCTCGATCGAGACACACCTTCTCGACTTCGAAGGCGACGTCTACGGCGAGCGCATGGAAGTGGAGGTGGTGCACCGCATCCGCGGCGAAGTGAAGTTCGACTCCGTCGCCGAGCTGGTGGAGCAGATAGGACGCGACGTGCAGGCCGTCCGCGAGATACTCACGTGAAGCGCCTGATGCCGCCGGTCGATGAGCAGCTCGTCTTGCTGATGAGCGGGGTCGAGTACGGCGATAAGGGCCTGCGCCGCCAGTTCGAAGGCGAACTGCGCGCCCGCCTGCTGGAGGACCGGCCTCTGCGCGTGTACCTGGGTATCGACCCCACGGCGACATCGCTGACGCTGGGGCACACGGTACCCCTGCGGAAGCTTCGCCAGTTCCAACAACTCGGGCACCACGCCATCTTCCTCATCGGCGACTACACCGCGCTCATCGGCGACCCCAGCGACAAGACCAAGTTGCGCCCCCAGCTGACGCCCGAAGACATCCGGGCGAACGAGGCCACGTACTTCGAGCAGGCGGCGCACCTGCTCGATGCGAGCACCACCGAAGTGCGCCACAACTCGGAGTGGCTGGGCAAGCTCACGTTCCCGCAGATCATCGCGCTGATGTCGAAGTTCACGGCGGCCGAGATGCTGCGCCGGGACAACTTCCGTCAGCGCTTCGATGCGGGCGAAGCCGTGTACCTGCACGAATTCCTCTACGCGCTCATGCAGGGCTACGACGCGTACGCGCTCGAGTGCGATGTGCAGGTGGGGGGCACGGAGCAGCTCTTCAACCTGATGGCCGGCCGCAAGATCCAGGAGGATGCGGGCCAGCGCGCGCACGTGCCCGTCACCATGCCCATCCTCGTGGGGCTCGATGGCAAGGAGCGCATGTCAAAGTCAAAGGGCAATCACATCGGCGTGGACGACAGCGCTAACGAGCAGTACGGCAAGGCGATGTCCATCCCCGATAGCGCCGTCATGGACTTCTTCGTGCTCGCTACCGACCTGCCACGGGAGGACCTCGGGCGGATGGAGGGGCTGCTGCGGAACGACCCGATGGCCGCCAAGAAGCAGTTGGCGGCCGCCATCGTGCAGGAGTTTCACGGCGAAGCCGCCGCGCGCGAAGCCGAAGCCGCGTTCGAACGGACCGTCCAGCGGAAGGAAGCGCCGGCGGACGTGCCCGAGTGGCGTGTCGAGGGGGAGGCTTGGCTCATCGATGTCATCGTGGCAGCGGGGGCGGCGCCGTCGAAGCGCGAAGCGCGGCGGCTGTTCGACCAGCACGCGGTCTCAGTCGATGGCGTCGTGGCCCGCCCCGATGGCGCCGCGCTTCCGGGAGCGCTCGTGCAGGTGGGCAAGCGGCGCTGGCTGCGCCTGGTCTAGTGCTTTGGGAAGAGATTTGGCGCCAGCTCGGAACCGAGCCCGGCTTAGCGCTCCCCTCGCCCAGGGAAGCGGACTGAACGCGTAGTCCTCCATGGAGCCTGGTGGCACGTTTGCCCCGGCCCGCGTCCCCGCCGTATCCTCACCGGACTTACCGATCGGAAGGGAACAACATGCCGAACCTCAGCGAAACCCAGGCGCGCCACGCGCAGGACGTTTGCACGGGCAACATGGCGGGCCTCATGGGCGACTTCACGCCCTCCGGAATGGTCAAGGCGATGGGCCTCGCGGCCAACCCCATCAGCGCACAGACGTTCGAAGTGAAGGACCTCGGCAACAGCGAGGCAGAGATCTCCTACATCGGGACGGCGACGCGGACCGTCTGGAGCAAGTGGGAAGAGACCACGCCGGGCAAGTGGCAAATAGCCGACCTCACCGAGAAATCGTAGTGGCGGAGCCGGGCAGCGCCCGCGAGGCGGCCGAGCGCAACGCAGAGGCCGTGATGGCCGGCAACCTCGCCCAGATAATGGCCGACATCACCCCGGATGCGCTCGCACAGATGATGCAGATGGCGGCGGCGGCGGGCGGCATCAATCCGGCGGCCCTCCCCGGCATCACCGCTTACGAAGTGGCCGAAGCCGGCGCGGAGGGCGACGCCGAAACGTTCAACGTCACCTTCATATCGCCGGCAGGCCGCGCCACCCTGTCCGTGACCTGGAAGCCCGTGATCGGGCAGTGGAAGATAGCGGCCGTGGCGCTGGGTTCGGCGGCGGCCGCGCAGGCTCCAGCGGACTGAACCGCCGTGCAGCGCCGCGCGGGCCGGGGGCGAGCGGCCACAAACTCGAGGGGGCCCGGCTTGAGCCGGGCCCCTTCTTCGCTTGCGACGCCGGGTGGAGTCAGCGCTTCGTGGTCTCGGCGTCGATGATCGCGCCCACGGGCTTGAACGACTTGTCCGCCTCCGTCCACTTCTGGATGAACTGCGCTTCGATGACCTTGTGGTCCTGGGGCGTGATGACCGTCGGTCGAAGGCAGATGGAGCACTTCCAGTCGCCCTGGAAGGCCATGTTCTCCATGGCGAAGATCATGGATTCCCGGTTGAGGTTCTTGCCGGTGGTGACGAGCAGGCGTTCGAGGTGCTCGGCGATGACATAGCCGAAGATGTGGAAGTTGTTGAGCTTGTCTTTGGCCACGCCGTTGGTTACGTAGAAATCGACAATCTTCTGCACGTCCGCGTTCGTCTTCGCTTCGGAGATGTCGGGCAGGAACCCGGCGGTGAAGACGCCGTCCATGGCGCCTTCCGCGAGCTTAGCGGTTGTCCCGGAAGCGGTGACGGTGGAGGAGACCCAGACGACCTGCTTGCCCTGCGCTTTGAGGTTCTTGAGGGCGCCCGCGAACTGGGTGGGTGTGGCGTAGATGCCGATCACGTCGGCGCCGCTGTTGACGAGCTTGAGCGCCTGGCTGGTCACATCGACGGCGTTCGCCTCGTAGGTCTCTTCGCCGACGAGCTGAAGGGCGCTGCCCACGCCCAGCTTGAGGCCGTCGCGCCCATCCTTGCCGAAGTCGTCATTCTGCAGGAGGATGCCGTACTTCTTGCCCTTGTAGTTTTCGGCGATGTACTTGCCGAGCACGGTGCCTTCGTTCACGTAGTCGGCCTGGAAACCGAGCACGCCGGGGCCTTCCTTGGCCCAGCGGCTCGCGCCCGAGCCGATGAATAACGTGGGCACGTTGCGCGACTTGATGTAGTCGATGACGGCGCTGACGGTGGGGGTTCCCACCTGGTTGAAGAGCGCGAACACCTGGTCCTGTTCGACGAGCTTCTTCACGACGTTGACGGTGTTCGAAGGGTTGTAGCCGTCGTCTTCGATGATGAACTTGACCTGGCGCCCGGCGATGCCGCCCTTCTTGTTGACGTTGTCGAAGTACAATTGCCAGCCGATGGCGAGGTCGTAGTAGACGGCCAGGCTGCCCGTCTTGGGGAAGTTCGAACCGAAGACCACTTCCTTGTCGGTGACACCGGTGGCGTCGCCCTTGATCTTCTCGAGCTGCGACTGGAGGCTGCCGGCGCTGCCTGTGGCCCCGGGCGCGCTGGTGGCCGTCGCCGGTGAGCCGGTGCCGCCAGTATCGTCGTCGTCGTCATCATC
>JBPCLM010000123.1:0-6160 GCA_051003295.1 Tepidiformaceae bacterium
GGGCACGGAGGCAGGCGGGCACACGGGCCGGCGGGGCACGCTCAGCTTCACGGCACAGGCGCTGGAGATGGCGGGCGACGTGCCCATCGTGGTGGCGGGTGGCATCGCCACGGGCCGCGGGCTCGCGGGCGTGCTGGCGATGGGCGCGGCGGGAGCGGTGCTGGGCACGCGCTTCAAGGCGAGCGAGGAGTTCGGCTGCCTGCCCGCGCTCAAGGAAGCGGTGGTCGCGAGCGATGGCAGCAACACTTACTACGGCGACATCGTCGATATCCCCTTCCCCTTCAAGTGGCCCGCGGGGATCGCGGGGCGCGTCATCGCCAACCGCTTCACGGCCGAATGGCACGGGCGCGACGGCGAGTTGCGCGAGGAGGTGGCGGCGGGTGAATCACCGGCAGCGTTCCTGATGGGCCTGCAAGAGCCGGACCGCATGCTCAATTGGGCGGGCGAATCCTCCGGCCTGGTGCACAAAGTGATGCCCGCGGCGGAGATCGTGGCGGAGGTGGCGCGAGAGGCGGAGCGCTGCCTGGGGACGGCAGCGCGCCTGGTGGGGTAGCCGTTGGCTCTTGGCCGTTGGCCGTTGGGCGCAGCTCCGGCCCGCGTGGGCCGGCCGCGATGCCTGGAGCCCTCACCCCTAACCCCTCTCCCGACCCGGGCGGGCGAGGGGACACTCGGTCGGGCCAGCGGGCGTGAGCGGGCCCGTAGCCCGACCGCCAGGGAGTGCGTCCGTGCGGCTGCCGCGGTGCCGGTGGCGAAGATCGCACCGTCGCGCGCTCCCTACCGGTCGCGCCTCTGAAGCCCCCCAACGGCCAATAGCCAACGGCTAACGGCCCAGCAGCTACCCGCCACCTTCACCAGATGACGCGGCGCAGCTTGCCCCCGGAGAACACGTAGCCTTCCCCGTCCTTCATCGCGAAGGCGCTTATCGATTGGAAGTCCTTGTGGCGGTACTGATAGGCGAACGTGCCATCGCGCCGCAGCACCACGATGCGGTCGTTCGTCGCATCAAGCACCGCGATATCGTTTTCGGCGAACGGCTGGGCGCGCTCGGGCGCTATCAGCTTGCGGTCGATGCCCGCCTGCGACAGCTGCAACTGGATGGCGCCGTAGAAGCGGCGCAGCGTGCCATCGGCATCGGCCGTGATGATTTCGCCATCCACGAGCAGGCGGCGCGCGGCCGCGATGTTTGGCGTATCGAGCGCCCGCGTGGGGGTGGCGCCGTAGCCCCCGCTGCCCGGGGCGAAGCGGTAGACGACGGACTGCGCCGCATCGAGCACGTACAGTTCGCCCCCGAAAACGGCGATATCGGTAATCGTCAGGTTGCCCGGCGCGGCGAACGCCAGCGGCCGCAGCCCGCCACTCTCCGAATACGCCCAGAGCGCGCGCGCGGCATCGGCGATGACGAGCGATGGGCCAGCGCCGTCGGGGTTGTCCGCCCAAGCGGTCGCTATGGGGCGCCCTCGCTTCGCCTCTTTGTCCTCAGCGAAGACGACCTTGCGTTCGCCGCCCGCAAGCGGCATCGCGACCACCTGCCCGGAGGCGTTATCGAGCACGAACGCGTGCGCATCGCCGATGGAAAGCCGCGAAACGGCGACCGGCTTGTCGCCGAACTGCTCGAGGCTGCCGAGCGTTTCGAGCGCGGCCGGGGCGCGGATGGCGTCCATCTGCGCGATCGCGGCAGCCGCCTCCGCGAGCAGTTGCCCGGAGGCGTCGGGGCTGGCGTCGTTCGCTTCCAGTAGCAACGCCTGTGCATCCGTGAGGGCGCGACGCTTCTCCGCCGGGTCCTGCTGCACGCGCGCCGCCGCCAGTTCGCGCTGCGCGCCATCGATGAGCCGGTCGACGCGCTGGCTCGCTTCCTCTTCGAGCATCTGGGGCACCGTGAGGGCTGCCACCACCGCCAGGAGCACGCCCAGGCCGACGACAATCACGAGCCACGTTGGCGGCAGCTGGCCCGCGGCCGTGCGCTTGTGGCCCAGGCTGCCGCCGCCCTTCCAGCGGCCGCGCATGGAGCTGCGCACGCGCACCAGCGAGCCGCCGCTGCTCATGGACCCGGCCGCTTCGGCGGCGATGAGTTCGCCCGCGAGCGATGGCGAGGCGGGCACGCGACGCTCTGCCGCCAGGTCATCGACGAGCGGGGCGCGGTGTACGTTCGCTTCCGGGCGCGGGGGCGGCTCTTCGCGCACCAGGCCGCGGGAAAAGCTGTCGCGGCGCTTGTGCTGGCGGCGTGGTTCCGATAAGGGCGTCTCGCCGAGCCCTGGTGGGGGGGCCGTGCGCCACGTGGGCTGTGCCGGGTTCGGTGGCGAAGTACTCATCTGCAACGCCATGCGCGCTGTGTTCGCGCGCGCCTGGCGGAAGGCCGCGAGCTGTGCGAGGGTGCTATCTCCGGCGACGCGCCTCAGCGGCGCCGGGATTTCCGCCACGGCTATGGGCACCGGCGCTTCGACGCGCGCGCGGGGCATCACTTCGAGCAACTGGCGCCGGGCCGTGTCCACCTCCGCCTCGTGCTGGTCCCCCCCGATGAAAAGGCTGGGCTGGAAGGGGTCGGCGCCCGCGGCCTCGCCGGCGGCCCCGCCTGTCGCGTCGATCACGAACTCGCTGCCTTCCGGCGGCGCGATCGCTACCGTCGCGGCGTGACCGCGGCCGGTGACCAACAGCGTCGTGACGTGGCGTACGTGTTGCAGTCGCCGGTAGAGGTCCGGCAGCACTTGATCGGTGGGCAGCGCGAGGATGCCGCCGATGACCTCATCGTCCAGTTCGCGCAAGCCTGGCGTCGTGATGAGGAGCAGGCGGTCGAGTGGGCCGAAGTCAAGCTTCGTGAGCTGCGGCGGTACGTTCCCGCCGAGGCCGATGGGGCTGCCGTGCTCCTCATCGACGTAGTAGGCGCGCACTTCACCATCGTGCAGGTGGAAGGCGGCGGAGGGGCCGGCCTGCGCCAGCACCGCCTGGTTCGCGCGCCGCCCAAAGCACGTCAGGCCGATGCTCACGCGGTGCTGGGCGATGCTCTTGCGGTTCCATTCGCGCAGGTTGCGCTCGGCTTCGATGAAGAGACGGCGCAGCGAGCCCGTGAGGCTCACATCGAGCGAGGAGAGCGCGGTGCCGAGGGCGGAGACCACGTGACCAGCGAACGATTCGCCCGCCGGCGTTGTGCCTTCGGCGACCAAAAAGAGCTCAGCCCGGTCATCGTGCGGACCCCGGCCGTGGAACACCCCGGCGTTGGGACCGCGGTCGACCGGTTCGTGATCGACAATCGCGAACTGGCCAACCTGGAGTGGTTCGGTCAAAAGGCGAGACCGTCCTTGTGCTCACAGATGGCACGGGGAAGCGGCGATTCCCGGCGCATCCCCGCCGGCCAGGGCAGGGTTCCCCGCAAGCGCCGGGGCAGGCGCCACTATACCACCCGTCTTGGGAATTGGAACAAGCTGGCAGGGATGCAGGCGGCCATGGTCGGCGGGGAGGCTCGCCGGGGCCCGAGCTGCCCGCCACCGCCGACGGCCGATGGCGGCCGCGGTGGCCCGCCGCCCGCGCCGCCCGCATACTCGGTGCCGCGGAGGAAAGCCCATGCCCCACCCCTGGCACGATATCCCCATCGATCGCGCGCTCATCGGCGAGCGGCTGCCGGTCGTCATCGAAATCCCCGCTGGCAGCAAGAACAAGTACGAGCTGGAAAAAGAGACGGGCTTCCTGAAGGTGGACCGGGTGCTGCACAGCGCCGTGCACTATCCCGCGAACTACGGCTTCATCCCGCGGTCCTACTGCGATGACGGCGACCCCCTGGATGTGCTCGTGCTCGGCCAGGAACCCGTGGTGCCGCTGGCGATCGTCTACGTGCGGCCCATCGGCGTGATGCACATGCGCGACCAGGGCAAGGAGGACGACAAAGTGCTGGCCGTGCACACCGGCGACCCCGCCTTCAACCACATTCGCGAACTGGAGGAGGTGGCGCCGCACGTGATGCTCGAAATCCGCCGCTTCTTCCTCGATTACAAAGTGCTGGAAGAAAAAGAGGTGCTCGTGGACCCCTTCGAAGGCCGCGAACGCGCCCTCGCCGTCATCCTGAAGGCGCTGGATGACTACCTGGCGCTGGCGGTAGGCAAGAGGCAGTAGGATCCCGAGAGTCAGGTCGTGGAGGATTTGTGCCGCGAAGGTGCGCCGGCCGCCGGCTTCGGACGTTCGTCATCCTGCCTGGCGGCCACGAATGGCCGAAGCAGGCTGCGAAGAGTCTTCTCCGACGCGTGCCCCGAGGAGTGTTCGGCGAGTGCAAGCTCCACTCCACCTACCAGGTCTGCGGCGGGCCCGCCTGGAGCGACTGCCCACGACGCCGCCACGAACCATTCTTCGAAGGAAGAGAGTCCAGACTCCCCGTGCAAGTAGCGTACGAGATGATCTCTGATTTCCATTTCGAGCTTGCTTTGCATGACTGATACTCCGGGCGCGAGGCGCTCGACTCCCAACAACTTACGGCGCATCTTCAACGATGGCCAGTTTCTCGCTCGGCTGCAGCGTGGTGAGCTTCGCGCTGTCATGCTGAAGGAACGGCACCCGAGCCTCGAAGCACCGTATCAACCCGTCTGCACGCGAAGTCAGGCTGTAGCTTACGTCCTCGATGATGGGACCCGGGTGGCGGTCGTGCACCAGTATCTCCGGCCCGATGGCTCCATTGGCGGGTCGGGTTTGCCGGACCCCAAACGTCTGCTCTGGCACGGAGAGATCTTGTTCGTGTGAAGCCCGCGCCCGGGCCAGGTAAGCGAGCCTTCTTCCCCGATGCATACACCGCGCTATCCTTCCCGGTGATGGCACAGTCACCGGCGCTCACCGCCGCTGCGCCGCCCACCGTGCCCCCGCCGCCCGCACCGGCGGGGCTGCGCCTGTGGTGGGAGGCCTCGCGGCCGTTCTCCTTCACCGCCTCGGTGGTGCCCGTCGTGATCGGCACGCTCATCGCCGCCGAAGGCGTGTTCTCGTGGTGGAAGGCGCTCCTCGCGCTCGTGGGGGCCGTCGCCATCCACGCCGGCACCAACTTCGTGAACGACTACTTCGACCACACCAAAGGCGCCGATAGCGCGGAATCGCTCGGGCCAGCGGGGTTCATCCAACGCGGGTTCGTGCCACCGCGCGCGGTGCTCGCCGCGGGCCTGCTCAGCTTCGCCGCCGGCGCCGCGCTCGGGCTCGTGCTCTGTGCGGCCACCGAGTGGAGCCTGCTCTGGCTCGGCCTCGCGAGCGTGCTCGCCGGCTTCCTCTATACGGGCGCGCCCGTGCACCTCGCCTACATCGCCCTGGGCGAACTGACCGTGTTCGTGTTCATGGGCCCCGTGATCGTGCTCGGCGCCTACTTCGTGCAGACCGAATCGTGGGATTGGGAGCCCGTCGTCGCCTCCCTGCCCATCGCCTTCCTCGTGACCGCTATCCTGCACGCCAACAACCTGCGCGATATCGAAAGCGACCGGCGCGTGGGCAAGCGCACGCTCGCCACCATCATCGGGCGCAAGTGGGCGAACGTGGAGATGTACGCCTTGCTGGCGGGCGCCTACGTTTCGCTGGTCGTGGCCGTGGCCGTGGGGGCGATGGCGTGGCCCGCGATCGTGGCCCTCATCACGCTGCCGCTGGTGCGCCCGATCGTGAAGATCGTGCGCGCGGGCGGCAACCCCAAGAAGCTCAATTTCGCGCTCTTCCTCTCGGCGCAGTTGCACATGCGCTTTGGAGCTGTGCTGGCCGCGGGCCTGGCGCTAGGCGTCGTGCTCGCGCGCACGTAGCGGATTCACGATTGACGACTGGACTACACTGAGCCGCCGCCTCACACGGGCCTCCGAATCGCCAGTCGTGAAACCATCCGCGGACGCGGGGCGCCATCCCCTTTGAGGAAAGGTCGGCGCTCTGCCTCTGGCCGCCCGAATCGTGAATCGTGAATCGCCAATCGGGTGATTCCGCGATGCCGCCGGGGGCTTCGCCATGCCCTGCCCCGAAACCACAGTGATTCCATGGACACGCAACGCTGTGGCGCCCCGACGATTCGCGGAGCCCCCTGCCGCCGCCCGCTGCGCTATTGCGACATCGAAGCGCACGCCGTCTGGCGGCGCGGCGCCGCCACAACGCCAGCCGCGCGCCCGCTGCTCGAGGCCGCGCCTTCGGGGATGGAGCCACCGCCCGCCGTCGATGACCGGGACCTGCG
>JBPCLM010000124.1:0-24699 GCA_051003295.1 Tepidiformaceae bacterium
TCGGTGACGCGCGCCGCAGTTCTGTTTTTGTGTGGGCGCGTATCGCTGTTTGCGACCTCTTCTCCGCCTCCCCCAGCCGCAGCTCCAGCGCCCGATACGCCGCGGCCGCCTGGCGGAGCTCCGCCACGGCCTTGTCCAGCTCGTCCACCCTGGGCGCCATGACGGCCCCCTCCTCGGTCACCCGCGCGAGTTCCTGCTCCACCCCAGGAAGTTGATCCAGCTCCTTGCGCGCCTCTTCCGTTTCGCGCTCCCTCGCTGCCGCCTGCAGCGTCCTGTCCTTCTTGCGGTCGTTCGCGGCGCCCGCCAGCTGCTCGTACCGCTCCAGTCCCAGCACCTTGCCGAAGACCACCTTGCGTTCCGCCGGCGTCTTGTTCGTGAACTCGTTCGAACGCCCCTGGGCGATGAAGGCGCTGTTGACGAACGTGTCGTAGTCCAGCCGCACGCGCCGCACGATCTCGCGCTCGGTTTCGGCGATGGTGCCGCCCGTCAGTGGTATGCGGCTGCCGTCGTCCGCGCGCTGGAAGAACTCCAGCGCACCCGAAGCCCGCCCCCGCGTGCGCTTTCTCACCACCTTGAAGATGTCGCCAGCGACCTCGAACTCCAGGTCGACCAGCATCTCCTGCTCCTGCAGGTGGATGCGTTCGTCTTCGCGCGCCCCCCGGCACTTGCCCCAGAGCGCCCACGTGATGCCGTCCATCAGCGCCGACTTGCCATCGCCGTTGCGCCCGCACAGCACGGCCAGCTGCACCCCCGTGAAATCGACCGTGCATTCCTTGTACGAAAGGAAGTTCCGCAGCCGCATCTTCTTCGGGATCACCGCTCGCCACCCCCCGGCCTCGGGTCGACGCGGTGCAACTGCCACCTCACACCCTGGTCCCCGAAGTCCACCACCGCCGCCCAGCCGGCCCTCCGGTTCGCATCGGACAGCGGCATCGGCGCGCCGGAATATACGGCCGTTACGCCGCCTGAGGTCACATCCGCGTGGGGCTCCCAGTGCCCGAACGCCATGTAGTCCCAGTCGCCCGCCGCCGCCGCCACCTCCGATTCGCGGATAAGCAGGGACCGGTGCATCTCGCCCCCCTCGCGTACAAAGTGCCCATGGGCCATTGCGATGTGCCAGCGCCCATCCAAGCGGCCCGGCAGGCCCTGCAGCGGCCGGAAGTGCCAGTCGCTATCCATGTACGCGCGCCCCCAGAGCACGAGGTCGAGCCCGTCCGGCTCCAACAAGGCGCCTGCGTGGTCGCGCACGATGCGCAGCCGTGGCGCCATTCCCTCAAGGTCGTACCGCCAGTACAGCCCTCCCTCGTCCATCGGGTCGTGGTTGCCGGGCAGCAGGAAGCTGTACCCCTCGAAGCGCCGTAGCTGTTCCCCGGCGAATCGCACCGTTGCCTCATCCACCCGCGCGTTGTCGAAGAAGTCCCCCGCGATGATGAGCGCCTGCGCCCCGGAACCAACCGCGAGGTCGATGACGCGCGTGAACGCCGCCTCGATCAGGTCCCGGCGTTCCTGCCACTGGCCATCGCCGTTGCCAGCATAGGCGCCGAGATGTACGTCCGACGTGTGCACGATGCGCAGCGGCTTCGCCTCAGGCACCGGCGGGCTCTGTCTCGGCGATGAGGTCCGCCGCCGCTCGCAGCAGCCGCGTCCGATGTGCATCATCCGTCGTGAACTTGAGCTTCAGGTAGGTGTCCAGCGTCTCCAGCGGTGAAGCTGAGTCCGGCTGCTCGCCCAGCGGCAGCGACGAACGCGTGTCCGCTGGCAACTGCACCGTCAGCCCCGCGAAATAATGCGCCCGCTCCAGTAGCCGCCTTACCTCCGGCGCCCGGAACGCCGTCGATTGCTCATTCGTCACGTCCACCGTTACCCGCACGATCGCATCCTCGATGTCCGCGCGCTCGATGGCGGCACAAACCTCCGGCGTGGGGTCCGCTTCGCGCGGCTTCGCTTCTACGAACACGAAGCGCCGCGCCGGCACTTTTTCCATCCGCGGCAAGCCGCTCCCGCCGATGCGGTCGCCCCTCCCGCGCGTCGCATCGATATCGAACACCATGAAGCCCTTGTCCTGGTCCTTTTCCCCAAAGTCCACCGGCTGCATCGAGCCCGCGTACCAGCACGGTGTCTGCGTTTCGAGTTGCATGTTCTTGTGGTGGTGCCCCAGGGCGATGTAATCGAAGTAGCCTTCGTGCAGTTCGCTCTTGAGCAGCGTCGGCGCCGTGCCCACCGTCATCCACTGCTCGCTGCCGGGGTTGTTGCGTACAAGTGGCGTGTTCAGCGAAACATGGCCCGCCAGGATTGCAGGGACGTCCGGGTCCAGGCATTCCGCCTGCGCTTTGATCAGCGCCGTCATCTTCGCCTCCACCAGTTCGTGCGTCTGCTCGATGGTCATGGCTGACGCCACGTCATCGGCGGCCAGCAGGCGGCTCACCTGCGGCCAGGGCAAGAAGGCCACCTGCAGAGGCCCGGAGCGGGTCTGCAGCACCGGCGGCCGGAAGTCGTCCTTCTTATTGAACCAGCCGTTGTCGCCCACCACCACGTTGGGCACACCCAGGGTGCGGTAGATCTCGAGCGCATTGGCCTTCCCCTCTGCGTTCGAAACGTCGTGGTTCCCCACCAGCAGGAAGGTCACGATCCCGGCGTCGCTCAGCCGCCGGATCCGCGAAGCGAACTCCCGCTGGTGCGTCTGGCTGGGCTCCCGTGCCTTGTACGCATCGCCCGCGAAGATGACCGCGTCCACCCGCTCGGCGGTCGCGTACTCGACCAGGTGGTCGAAGGCATCAAGGAAATCCTGCATGCGCGATGACCACCCACGGTCAGCGAGCGTCCGGCCGTAGTTCTCCACGCCAATATGCAGGTCTGCGAAATGGATAACTCGCATTATCGTTCTATCCTAACCCACGCCCGTCCGCGCGGCACGAAGCTCCCCTCAGCCTCCACCGCCCCCGCGACAGCTGCTGTCGCCAGGCTGTGCCGTTAGTCGAGTGCGCCCGACATCGTCTGGAGCTGGCGAGCGTGGTCCTTGCTGTGAATGCGCAGGAAGATAAGCCACTCGCGCCAGTTCAGGTCCCCGAAGAACGGGTGTTCCCACTTCAATTCAAGGTACGCCTCTGGGTTGGCGTCGCGCACGTGCGCGTACAGGGAGTCCATCGCCTCCCGCTGGGCCGCCAGCGCCTCTTCCCGGCCCCCGCCCGGCGTGGGTGTCGGATCCGCCGGCAGCTCCCCCGTGTGCGCTGCGTAGAGGATCTGCCGGGCGCCATGTATGTTCGATCCCGTGCTGTGGCGGATGCAGTCCATCGGCGTCCACGTCTCACCCGCCACGGTCGCATCGAGCGCCTCCGGTTCCACCGCCCGCGCCGCCGCCTCCAGTTCCGCCACGCCTTCCTCCACGCGCGCAATCAGGTCCTCGATCGGCTTCTGCGCTTGCTGCTGCAAGTAGCCGCGGATGCGTTGTTGCTCAGGATCCATCACCGTCGCCATCGTGCCCCTCCCGTCGATCTGCGAAGGCTAACGCCACGCGACCGCCGTCGCAAACAACGCCACGCGGGTACTGGCGACACGCCGCCCCGCCGCCCGTACAATCCGCCCACAACGCCAACAGGAGAATCGCATTGATTACCATCGTCGCCAGGCTGCAGGCCGTCCCCGGCAAGGAAGCCGAACTCCGCGCCATCCTCACCGAAATGGTCGGAAACGTGAAGGCCAACGAATCCGGCAAGGCCCTCTGCTACTCCCTCCACACCGCCGATAACGACCCCACGACCTTCATGTTCTACGAACAGTACGCCGACGCGGCCGCTGTTGAAGCGCACCGCACCACAGACCACATGAAGGCCATGGGCGGTAAGCTCACTGGCCTCCTCGCCGGCCGCGCTGTCGTCGAACGCTACACCCAGATCGCGGGCGTATAGCCGCCTCAGGGGCACGCCCTCCGATTGCCCGTACACGGGGTGACCGCCACGCTTGGCGGCGATGGACGACCTTGTCCGCGCCGCCATCCTCGGCATCGTCCAGGGCCTCACCGAATTCCTCCCCATTTCCTCATCCGGCCACCTCATCCTCGTCCCTGCACTGTTCGAATGGCCCGACCAGGGCCTCGCCTTCGATGTCGGTTTGCACCTCGGCACGCTCGTCGCACTGCTGGCCTACTTCTGGCGCGATTGGCGTCGACTGCTCTCCGCCGGCCTGCGCGGCCTCGCCCGCCACGGCCTCAACCTCGCCGCCCAGGAGCGCGATGCCCAGACGCTGTGGCTCATCGCCCTCGGATGTCTCCCTGCCGCCATCGCCGGGCTGTTGCTCGCCAACTGGATCGAGGACAACCTGCGCCAGCCCTGGCTCGTCGCCATCATGCTGGCCATCGCCGGGGCCATCCTGTACGCCGCTGACCGCTTCAGCCGCCGCGACCGTCTTCTCGGCTCGCTCGCGTTTGCCGATGCCGTCGCGATCGGGGCCGCGCAGGCGTGCGCTCTCATCCCCGGCGTCTCCCGCTCCGGCGCCACCATCAGCGCCGCCCTCTCCCGTGGCTTCACCCGCGATGCCGCCGCCCGCTTTGCTTTCCTCCTCGGCACGCCCACCTTCATCGGCGCTGCCCTCCTCAAATCCGCCGAACTCTGGGGAGAGTCCGGCCGTGACTTCGGTGAGCTGGCGGTCGGGTTCACCGTGTCCATGCTCGTCGGTTTCTCTGCCATTCACTGGCTCCTGCGCTACCTGCGTACCCGCTCACTCGTCCCCTTCGTCCTCTACCGCTTCGCCGTGGCCGGGATCACGCTGGCCATTGGCGCCTTCCGCATCGCCTGAACCGGCTGCCACCGCCGCGGCGCGATACACTACGCTCCGGCCCCCTTCGCGGAGGCACGAGGAGGCGCTGTGCCGCAAGCACCAGACCTGGGCGGCAAGGAAGCACTGGTCGTCGGCTGCGCAACGCCCGCCGCCCGCCCGATCGCGCTCGCCCTCGCCGCCGCCGGCGCCGATGTCGCCATCGCCTCCGCCACCACCGAGCCCGAAGAGATGTTCGAGGCCCGCCGCATCGCCAAAGAAGCGGCGCTCACGGGCCGCCGCACCTTCTCCCAGGGCTGGGATGTGACGCTCCCCGTGAACGTGCAGGTGGGGCTCAAGCAGCTCCTCAAGGAGTTCGGTCGTCCATCCATCCTCGTCTTCACCGCCGATGCCCCCCTTGAACGGCCTCTCGAGAAAACCACCGACGCCGAGTTCGCGCGCGTGCAGCAGGTCAACCTCCACGGCGCCTTTTACGCCGCCCGCTCCTTCGTCCGCGAATGCGTGCCTGCGGGTCCCGGCCGCATCATCTTCGTCACGCCCGCCCTCCCGCAGTCGTCGCCGCCGGCAGGCGCCGCCTACGCCGCCGCCAGGGCAGGCCTCGTGGGCCTCGCCGCGGCGCTCAGCCGCGAGCTCGCTCCCCGCGCGATCGCCGTCCACTGCGTGGCTCTGCAAGGCGACGATCCCGCCGCCACCGCAGCGCTCGTCGCCTTGCTCGCCTCGGAGGCTGCTGCGGCCGCGCCCCCGCCCTGAGCCCGGCGGGAACCACCGATGCCTCCCCGGCGTCTGGGTTCCTATGACGGCCCGCGAATACGCCCGGCGCCTGGTCCCCTTCGAAACGCGCGTGCGCATCGCTCTCCTCCGCCGCCGTGCCCGCGATGCGCGCGCCCGCCTTCGCTTCGCCACCGGCCGCGCCCCCGCTCACCGTTTCCCGTTCGAATGGGCGCGCTACCAACGGCCCTTCATCGACTACCCCGGGCAGGAGCAGCTCGGCGTGGCCAAGCGGCGCAACCAGGCCCTGCTCGCGTCCGCGCTCGATGGCGTCGTCGTCGCCTCGGGAGAGGTGTTCTCCCTGTGGCGAATAGCGCCCCGCCCCAGCGCCGCCCGTGGCTACGCCCCTGCCGCCGCGCTTCGCCGGGGCGAGCTCGTCACCGACATCGGCGGCGCGATCTGTCTGCTTTCGACCGCCCTCTACAACGCCGCTCTGCTCGCGGGCCTCGAAGTACTCGAACGCCATTGCCATAGCGTCGATTCCTACGGCCAGGCCCGCTACTTCGAACTCGGCCGCGACGCCACGATCGAGTACGGCTATCTCGACCTGCGCTTCCGCAACCCCCATCCCACCACCGTGCAGTTCTCGGTCGCCACCACCCAGAGCGCGGTCACCGCGGCGGTGCGCGCCGCCTTGCCCGCTCCCGGCCGTGTCGAGCTGGTCGTGACACCGGCAGAGCTCGTGACCATTCCGGGCTGGGGGCCGGGCCTGCGCGTGCGCACCATCCGCCGGTCGCACAACCCGGACGCCGTGGCAAGCGTCGAGGACCTGGGCTTTTCGGTCTATCGCTCGGTGCCAGGCGTCGCGGCCGAACCGATCCGCATCGGCTAGCCTCGCGGTGCCGCCGGCCCCGAATCGCTGCTGAGTGCCGCGATCTCCGCTTCCTCGGCCAGCACGATCAGGATGTCCCCGTCGTGCATCACGGCGTCCGCCTTCGGCCCCACCACCAGCGTGCCCTGCCGGTGGCGTATCCCCAGGAGCGTCGCGTTCGGGCTGCCGCGCAGCAAGTCTCCGCACGTGCGGCCCGCCAGCCCGTTGGCTTCGTTCGCTTCGAACTCGGCGAGCAGCAGGTCGCCGTGGCGGCCCGCCGCAAGTGTATCCATGATGTCCGCTGCCAGCGGTTGGAGGGCCGAAAGCACCATGCGCCGCCCCCCCAGGCTGTACAGGGAGAGCACGCGGTCGGCGCCCGCCAGCCGCAGCTTCTCCTCGTTGTGTGGGTAGGCCACGCGCGCAACGAGGTAGCAACTCGGGTTGATAGACTTCGCCGTGAGAGTGATGTACGTGTTGCCCGCGTCGCTGTCGCTGGCCGCCAACAGGCAGCGCGCCCGGCCGATGCCCGCGCGGTTGAGCGTGTGGTCCTGCGTCGCATCTCCCTCGATCACCAGGTATCCAAAGCCTCGCGCCATCGCCGCCTGGTCCGCAGTCTGTTCGATCACGACGAAGGGCACCCCGCGTTCGCGCAGCTCGCGGCCGATCTCCTGGCCCACCCGGCCAAAGCCACAGAGGATGTAGTGCCCTTCCAATTCCTCGATCTGCATAGTCATCCTCCGCAAATAGAACCGGCTGCGAATGTTCCCTTCCAGCGCCTGCTCCACGGCCATCGTCAAGGTGTAGAGCACCGTGCCCACGCCGAACAGGATCAACACCACCGTGAACAGCTTCTCGGCCGTGCCGAACGGCTCCACTTCCTCGAACCCGACCGTGCTCAGCGTCGTCACCGTCTGGTAGAGCGCATCGACGAAGCTGAAGCCGGCGATCAGCATGTACCCTGCCGTCCCCACGGTCATCACGAGCACCACCGCTGCCAGCGCTAACAGCAGCCGCCGGGCCGGCAGGAGCGCGTGCAACGGGCCGATTCGCATGCCCAGAGTATAAAGGCGGCTCAACAGGCGACATTGGTGCCCGCCCGGCGGACAATAGGCCCAATTCGGAGGACGCCAATGCCCAGCACCCAATCCCATGGTTGGACTATCCATTACGAAACCCACGGCCAGCCCGCCAATCCCGCCATCGTCATGGTGCTCGGGCTTTCGCACCGCCTGGCACACTGGGGCCGGCTTCCCCACCTGCTCAGCGACGAACTCTTCGTCATCACCTTCGATTGCCGCGGCATGGGCGAGAGTGAGCGGCGCGACGAGCCCTTCACCGTCCGCGATGAGGCCGAGGATGTCCTCGCCGTCCTTGATGCGTTGGGTTGCCATCAGCCCGTCGTCTACGGGCGGTCCCGCGGCGGCATGATCGCGCAAGAATTCGCCCTTGCCTACCCGGACCGCACACGCGCGCTCATCCTCACCGCCACGAGCCATCGCGGCCCCGGCTCGGTCGGTTGGAACGAAGCCGTCACCCGCGCCATGAACTTCACCCCGGATATGACCCGCGAGCAGATCTTCGCCACCCAGGCAGAAGCAATGGCCGCCCCCGGCTGGAAGGAGCGGGATCCCAAAGCCTACGCTTTCGCCATCGCGACCGACCTCGAGGCTCCACCGAAGCGCTTTGCCGTCGTCCGCCAACAGGAGGCCATCGCCGATTGGCAGAGCCTGGACCGCTTGCCCTCGCTCCACGTCCCGGCGCTCGTGATCTGCGGTGAGGAGGACGGCATGACGCCGGCTGAAAACAGCCACCAGTTAGCCTCTCTAATCCCCGCTGCGGAACTGCGGCTGATCCCTCAGTGCGGGCACAACCCCATGCTCGAAAAGCCCGCCGAAGAGGCTCGCCTCATACTCGATTTCGTCGCCACCACCGGCCCGCGCGCGCCGCGCTAATCGTCGGTAACGGCCACTCCCGGCGCGAGGCTGCGGTACGGCAGGAGCGGGCGTGTTGGCCCGTCGCCGGACCCAGGCACCCCGCTCTTCTTGGCCAGGAACTCGCGTGACACCCAGCCTTCCCCGAACGGTGTCCGCACCTTGACCCACGTTGTCGCGTCCGTGGCAATCGGGCCGTCAATCACCGTCACCACGGTGCCGTCGGGCAGGCAGGAGAAGGGTGTGTATTCCCGCCCCGCCCCGCGCCGCAGGTTCAGGCAGTCGCGTGGCGTGTTCACGGTCGCGATATCGCCGGTCACGACTGGCCCCAGCGGCACCGGGGGCGGCTCCGGGAGTGGCGCCGGGAGTGGCGCTGGGAGTGGCGCTGGGCTGGAGCCGCCTCCGGGGACGCGGTAGATGTGCACCTGCAGGCCCGAACTCGCTGCTGCCGCGAAGGGCTTGTAGTTCGCGTGTACGCGCACCATGCCATCCCACTGCGAATTCGAATCGACGACGTTGAAGACGCCGCCGCCGAGGTGCTCGAGCACGATCGCCGTGTGCAGGCCCGGGTAGTCCGCGTCCGGCCTCGTGTCCCTGTCGTCGGCAATCTGGATGATGTCGCCGTCTCGCACCTGGGCGAGGTCCGTGATCTCCGTCGCCCCCGCTTCAAAGAACCCCTGGCGGTAGTCGAACCCCACCGTGCGGCCGGTCGCCTCTTTCACCACCTGGCGCATCCACGGCCAGCATTGGCCCTGGTAGGTACCTTCGTATGTCAAACCAGTGGTCGCGATTGCTCCGTACTGCGCAGCGTGGGAGCCGCGCGCGCTGAGCATTGCGCCAATGGCGATCACGGCCAGCAGGGCAGCAACGGCGCCTGCCAAGGCCGGCCGGTGGGGAGACATCGGCATCGCAACACCTGTTCGGTTTTCCCGGGAGCCTTTGCACCCTAACTGGGGGATCGTCTTGCCACAACCCGCTAAAGAGCCGAAAACCACGCTTTGTGGTGGCTTTTTTGGAAAGAAACTTCACAAATCGCAGGGAAGTCGTACATAACGCGCACCCCGAATCGCCTTCCCGGTTCCGTTGCCTGCCCCCGGTCGTCCCGTAAGATGCCTCCCATGGCCCTCGGCCCACCGCTCCTCGATGTGCACGTGATTGAATGTGCCGGCTGGAACGGCGTCCTCGCCGGCCGTCTCCTGGCCGATGCCGGCGCCGATGTCGTCCGCATCGCTCCCCCCGGCGGCGACTCGCTCGATGCCGAGCCGCCTTTCTTCGGCCCCTCCGCCACATCCATCCAGTCGGCCTGGTACAACGCTGGCAAGCGCATCGTCGAACTCGACGTCTCAGGCTCCGCAGGCCGCGGCCGCCTGCTGGGTCTCCTCGCCGGTGCGGACATCCTCATCGACGATTGGATGAGCGGTCGCAGCCCTCTCACCGATGCCGAGCTCGAAGGCACGAACCCCAGGCTCACGCGAGTCTCGATCACCCCCATGGGCGCCGAGGGTCCCTGGCGAGACCTCATGGTCAACGACCTCGTCGCCAACGCGCTCTCCGGCGGCGCTTCCGTCACTGGAGCCGCCGAGACGCCGCCCCTCACGGGCTACGGCAACCAGAGCCACCACACCGCCGCCTTCTACGCCGCTATTTGCGCGCTCGCCGGCCTGCGCGCCGCCCGCGCGAGCGGGCGCCCCCAGCGCATCGACCTCTCCGCCCACGAAGCGCTCGTTTCCGCCACGGAACAGGTGCTCATGCAGTGGTTCTTCCCCACCGGCGGCGGCTGGAAATCTGCAATCGCCCCCCGCCAGGGCAGCCTCCACTGGAGCGGCGCCTACGAGGTCTACCCGGGAAAGGCCGGCGATGGCGTCATGGTCACGGCTGCCCTCGCCTTCCTGGATGTCCTGCTCCCCTGGATGAAGGAAGATGGCGCCGCTCAGGACCTCGCCGACCCCGCGAAATTCCCCGATATCCTGGCCGTCATCCAGCAGCTCCCCCGCGTCATGCAGGTCATGCGCGAATGGGTTGCTACGAAGGACGTGGACGAATTCTTCCTCGAAGCACAGCGCCGCCACCAGCCCTTCGGCACCGTCTTAGATGTCGCCACCGCCGCGGGCACACCCCAGGTCGAAGCACGAGCGTACTTTCAGGACGTAGACGTCCCCGGCTATGGCAGCGCCCGCTTCCCGGGTCGCTTCTTCCGCACCGATGCCGATGGGCCCCACCCCGCGCCGCCGCTGCGTGTCCCCATAACCGAACTCGGTTGGTCCCCCCGCGCCACCCCAACGACCGCGCTCCCGGAAGCTATCCCGCCTGGCCTGCCCCTCGCCGGAGTTCGCGTCTTCGATTTCACGCACGTCCTCGCCGGCCCTTTCGGCACGCGCGCCCTCGGCGATCTCGGCGCCGATGTCATCAAGGTGGGCACCGCTGCCCGTGCCGGGGGCGCGAACAGCACGCTCCACCCCTACTACGTCTGTTGGAATCGCAACAAACGCAGCATCTTCCTCAACATGGCCACCCCCGATGGACGAGCCCTTGCCCGGCGTCTCGCCCAGGCGAGCGACGCCATCACCGAGAACTTCAGCGCCGGCGTCCTTGAGCGCTGGGGCCTCGACCGCGCCTCGCTCGCCGACAATGCGCCGGGCGTGACCGTCGTGACCATGGGCGGAATGGGACAGACGGGCCCGTGGAAAGACTTCGTCACGTTCGCCCCGACCATCCACGCCCTCACGGGCCTCACCTACCTCACGAATCCACCTGGCCGCCACGACCTCGGCTATGGCTTCTCGCTCACCGATCACCTCAGCGGGCTGGCCTGTGCCCTCGCCGTGCTCGAAGGCGTCGAGCATCGCCGCCGCACCGGCCAGGGGCTGGATATCGACCTCTCGCAGTACGAACTGGGGTTGGGGCTGATGGCCCCGGCTTTGATCGATAACCTCGCCAACGGCGTCAACCCGGAGCCCGTGGGCAACCGCCATCCCTTCGCCACCTGGGCCCCCCACGGCATCTACCGCTGCGCGGGCGACGACCGCTGGGTCGCCATCGCCGCCCGCGGCGACTCCCAGTGGCAGCGCCTCTGCGCCCTTATGGCCCGTCCCGAACTCGCCGCCGACGTGCGTTTCGCCACACACGGCGCTCGCCTCCAGAACCAGGACTCCCTCGATGCCGCCATCGAGGATTGGACTCGGGATTGTGACCGCTACGCCGTGATGCGCGCTTGCCAGCAGGCCGGCATCGCCGCTGGCGCCGTCCAGGACGCCGCCGACCTCGCAACCGGCGATCCCCAACTCGCCGCCCGCGGATTCTTCGGCACCGCCCATTCCCAACGCTGGGGCGAATACGGCATCGACCGCTTCCCCGCGCTCTTCAACGGCGGCCGCCCCCCACGTTACGAGGGCGCGCGCGAGCCCGGCGTCGACACATTTGCCGTGCTCAGCGAAGTCCTGGGCATGAGCGACGCTGACATCGCCGCGCTCGTGGCGCAGGGCGCGCTCTCCTGACCGCTCTGCTACGCTTGTCGGCAGTCCCCGCCGGAGCATAGCTTGGCCCTGCGCCTCTTTTCCTCACTCGGTCGACAGACCACCCCGTTCCGCACCATCACTCCCGGCCTCGTACGGATGTACGTGTGCGGTGTCACGCCCTACGACGTCACCCACCTCGGACACGCCTTCTCCTACGTCCAGTTCGATGCCCTCCGCCGTTATCTCACCTCGCTCGGCAACGATGTGCGCTACGTCCAGAACATCACCGATATCGATGACGACATGATCATGGTCTCCCGGCGCCAGGGAGGCCGCCCCATCGCCGACATCCGCGATGAGAACGACGCCATCTTCCGCGACGACCTTGACCGCCTGAACGTATTGCGTCCCACCGCCTACCCGCGCGCCACCGACCACATCCCGCAGATTATCGCCACCACCGAACGCATCATCGCCGAGGGCTGTGCCTACGTCGTCGATGGCGATGTCTTCTTCGAAGCGCGCGCCTTCGCACGCTACGGTGGCCTCAGCGGCCTTGCCCACGCCGAGCTCGCGAAACTGGAAAACCCCGAATCGAAGCGCGAACACAAAAAGCGCGGCCCCCTCGATTTCCTCCTCTGGCAACGCACCGAGGAAGGCGAGCCTCACTGGGAGAGCCCGTGGGGGCTCGGCCGCCCCGGCTGGAGCATCGAATGCACCGCCATGTCCTCCGCCCATCTCGGTAGCCAGATCGACATTCACGGCGGCGGCCGCGACCTCATCTTTCCCCACCACGAAAACGAAATCGCCCAGGCCGAATGCGCCACTGGCCTTGCCCCCTTCTGCGGCTGGTGGTTGCACAACGGCATGCTCCAACTCGATGGAGTCAAGATGAGCAAATCCCTGGGCAACCTCGTGCTCGCCCGCATCCTCATGGCGGAATGGGAGCCCGACCATCTCCGCCTCTACCTGCTCAGCACACACTACCGCGCCGATGCGAACTTCCTCGAAGGCGACCTGCCCGCGCTCAAAGAGCGCTTCGAACATCTCCGCAACGCCGCTAACTCCGAAGCCTCCCCGGGCGCCGCCAGCCCCGGTCACCCCCTCGCCGCCGCCTTCTCTGCGGCCATGAACGATGATTTCAACGTCCCTGCCGCACTCGATGTCCTCGCGGCCGCCGCTCCGCGCGTTGTCCGCGGCCAGGCAGGGGCCGGCGAGCAGGCCGTCCTGCGCGCCTCCCTGGAAACCCTGGGGTTCGCTTTCGCCGGCGCTCGCGGCCCTGCCAACGGCGACTTCTCCCCTTGAGCCAGGGCCCTACTTGCCGCCACCGCCCCGCGCGATCACGCCCGCTGCCGCCATCGCGTTGATGTGCCCGGCATCGACGCCGATCGAGCGCAGCACCTCCTCCGTGTGCTCGCCCAGCATGGGCGCGGGTTCTCCCACGGCTCCCGGCGTCTCGCTCAGCTGCACGTGCAGGCCGATGACGCGCTGCTTGCCCCACAGCGGGTGCTCCTGCTCCACGATGTAGTCGTTCAGCACTACCTGCTCCGTCTCCACCATCTCCGCGTAGTCCTGCACGGTGGAAGCCGGCACATCGTGCTCACGAAGGCGCTCGAGCCAGTAGTCCGAATCACGCGAGCGGAACGTCCGCTCGAGCAGCCCCTCCAGGTCGGCGCGATTCTGATAGCGCGCGAGGCCACGCGCGAACCGCGGGTCGTCGCTGAGTTCGGGTACCTCCAGCGCCTTCGCCACCCGCGGCCAGAACTTCTGGTCGATCGCCACGATCATCACCCAGCGCCCATCAGCGCACGCGTAGTGGCCCACGATGGGCCCTGCCCGGAACTCCCGCTCGTGCTCCGCGCCCGCGTGCAGGTAGTGCACGATCTCCGGGGCCTGGACCGCTATCTGCGTCCCCAGGAGCGATACCTCCACCTTTTGCCCAAGTCCCGTGCGCTCACGCGCGAACAGCGCCGTCATCACCCCGAAGGCAAGGTTCATCGCGCCCGTCTGATCCGCCAGTCCTGGGAATGGGATCTCCGGCCGGTGACCGGGTCCGCCGCCACAGTGCTGCGCGTAGCCGCTGAACGCCTGCGATATCTGGTCGAACGAAGGGAAGCCAGCCATCGGGCCCCTCGTCCCCCACCCGGTCGCCTGTCCATAGATGATCCGCGGGTTGCGGGCCTTGAACTCCTCGTAACCCAGCCCCCAGCCTTCCATCGTCCCCGGCCGGAAGTTCTCCACGACCACGTCGCACCGTTCGCCCAGCATCAGCGCCAGTTCGCGCCCGTCCGGCTTGCGCAGGTCGATGCAGACCGACTTCTTGCCGCGGTTCATCGCCTCCCAGAATCCGCTGAAGCCGTCCGCCTCTTTCCACAAGCGGCGGCCGAAGTCACCTCCCGAAGGTTCCTCCACTTTCACCACTTCCGCCCCCATATCGGCGAGCATGACCGTGGCGTACGGCCCTTGCTGGTATCGGGTGAAGTCGAGGACGCGGATGCCGGCCAGTGGTGCTGTCATGCCCCGATTGTACTCTCCGCCCCGCGCCCTTCAACACGTTACCCGGGCGTCCACCATGCGGCCGCCGTCCACCAGATCGCCACTTTCGTCACCGTTCCCGGGCTTTCGCGCAGGTGGAGCCCGCCGATAAAGCGCTGGTGGCGCCGCAGTGAATCTACACGCTAGGACCATCAGGCCCTCGGCGCGCTGTCACTTTCGCGCTCCGAGGGGTCCGTTTGCCGTCATACTCGCCTCTTTCGGCCAACCAAATCGGTTCACGGCTGGTGAATTCGGTCGATATCTCTAGTACGATGCCCGCCGCGCCGCTCCCCTCCCGCGTTGCCTGGTTCATCGCCGCCGTCTTCATGGCGGGCGCGGCTGCCTTCACCCTCTCCTTCTACGTCCGCCCGCTGGAAGACTGGGTTGGGTTGGCGATCGTCGTCGCCCTCACTGTCCTCAGCGAACGTTTTCCCCTCAAGCTCTACTTCGATGGACGTGTTTCGCTGAGCTTCGTTGGCGTGGTCGTCGCCGTCCTCATTTTTGGGGCGCCGGGGGCGGCTATCGTGGCCGCCGCCATCGCCGTTAGCGGCGGCTATTACTTCGCCGAACGTTCGCCCAACAAGCTTGCCTTCAACTTCGGCCAACAGGAAGTGGCCGTGTTCGGCGGTTCCGCCCTCGCCGCTGCCATGGGGGTCCACGAAGAAGGCGTCTCCGCCGGTCTCCTGCTCTTCGGGGGGACGATCACGGGCGTCCTCATCTTCGCCCTCACCAGCAGCGCCGTCACAGCGATCATGTCCTTTACGGCCCATCGCTCTCCCGTGCCTGTTTACCGCTCCAACTTCGTGTGGCTCTGGCCCCACTATGCCGTCCTTGGCCTCATGGCCGGTGGGCTCGCCGTCGCCTATGACCACCTCGGCCCCTCCGGCCTGCTCGTCCTCGCGCTCCCGCTCGTCCTCAGCCGCTATTCCATGAAACAGGTGCTGGACAAGACGCGCGACAATGTCGTCCGCCTCGAACGCTCCAACGAGCAACTACGGGGCGCCGTCATCGAAGTAAGAGACATGTCGATGAAATTGAGCGAAGCCTACAATGGCACGCTCGAATCCCTCGTCGCCGCGCTCGATATGCGTGACCAGGAAACTCGCGGGCATTCCACGCGCGTCGCCACCCATGCCGTCGACCTTTCGAAAATGCTCGGCGTGAACGACCCCGCCGAACTCGACATGTTCTATCGCGGCGCACTCATGCACGATGTCGGCAAGATCGGCGTCCCCGATGCCATCCTGCGTAAGCCCGGCAAGCTGACCGAAGAGGAATGGGTCTTCATGCGCAAGCATCCGGCCCTCGGCTACCGCATCCTCGCGCAGGTGCCCTATTTGCGTCCTGCTGCACACGTAGTTCTCGCCCACCACGAACGCTGGGACGGCGATGGCTACCCTCGCCGCCTCAAAGGCGAGGACATCCCCCTCGGCGCGCGCGTCTTTTCGCTCTGCGATACCTACGACGCCATCCTCTCCGACCGCCCTTACCGCAAGGGACAGTCGCCGGACGCCGCGTTCGCCGAAATACTACGATGTGCGGGGACGCAGTTCGACCCGAAGGTTGTCGAGGCCTTCGAGGCCGCGTTCCCACGCTGGCGGGAAGAAGTGGAAGGGGCGAGCCCCCTCTATTTGCCTGCCTGGAAAGGCGAAGGCGATGAGGCAGGCCGAGCGGCGGGCTAGGACGCTCGCCGCCCTTCTCGATGCGGCCCGCGACGCCTTCGCTGAAGGCGGTTACGACCGCACCTCGCTCGATGCTGTCGTGGCGGCGGCCGGCTTCTCCAAGGGCGCCGTTTACTCCCACTTCGCCACCAAGCTCGACCTCTTCCTGGCCGTCTTCAGCGGTGTGCTTATCGATGCTCGGAAACGCCTGGATGACACCGCCGCCGCGGTCGCATCACCCCCCGCGGCCGCCGCCGCTGCCTACTTCGCAGCCCCCGGCGCTCTCCGGCATGTGCGCCTGGTCACAGAGGCCTGGCGGCTCGCCCGCACCGCCGATGCTGTGGCGTCCCAGCTCGTGGCGTTCCGCAGCGCCCGCCTGAGCCGCCTCGGCGAGGCTGCCGTCGATGCCGGGCTTCCCCCGGCCGAGGCGCTCGCCCGCGCCGACATGGTGGCCAAGCTCATCGATGCCCTCATGGTCGAAGAGGCACTGGGCAGCGCTCGCGGGGCTTGATCCCCGCGCCGCCCTCCTGACCGCAATGAAAGAGGCGGGCCTCACAGCCCGCCCCTCCCTTGGTGTTTGCCCCGGTCTACCAGAGAACGCTAAGCATCGGCGCGGCCGAAGAAACGACCGCAACGGCTGCAAGCGCGCCGAAGACCAGGAGCGTCCGGAGCCTACTCACTAGGCACCTCCCGCTTTCCGGTCGTTATGGCGACCGGCCAGTATATTTTACACCGGTGGACAGACGGTGTCAATGGGGTGAATGCCATTCGGATCGATACTCCACCGGTTCTGCACACGGCCGTCCCGGCCACCGCCCCCGTTTGTTATGCCCCCGAGCGCGCCCACGGCTCTTCGCGCCGATGGATGCTCAATCCCAGCTCCATCTCCTCCATCGCTGCTTCGGCAATGGCACGCGCGTGTTCTTCCGGCCGTTCGCCGCGGAATGCCCCCGCCGCCACCTCCGCTACCTGGTTGACCCCCAGTTCCCTTTCCGCCTCCGCCAATTCTTCCGTCAGCGCCGCCTGGTGGAGGATGCGCCGCTCGCGGAGTACCTCGCGCACCTTCGCACGCACGGCCCTCCCGGCTTCCTCCTCGCTCAGGGGAGGTAGCCGGCGCGCCTCCAGCCGCTGCACATGGAGCACGACCGGGTCGTCCTGCGACACCTCTCCCGCTTCTTCGCCGCCCACCCAGCGGCTGAACGCTTCCCGATCGAGCGCATCCGCGAACAGGTCCACCGGGAACGAACGTGCCTCCCGGCGCAACACCGGGTGGCGGAACAGCAACGCCAGCAGCATCTGCTCGGGCGTGGCCGGCTCCGCATTCGCCGGGCCTACCGCCCGCCGTCGCTGCCCGCCCGGCCGGGCCGCGCGCAGCCGCTCCAGCACCGCTTCCTCCGTCACCCCAAGGTGCCGCGCCACCCGTTGCACGTACACCGAACGCTCCACAGGGTCACCCACGCTGCTCAGCACCGGGCCCACGCGGTCGACCAGTTGCCGCGCCTCGATAGGTGATGCGGGCCGCTCCTCACCCATGATGCGCTGCAGCAGGAACTCCGCGTACGGCGGCGCCTTCGCGATCGCGTCAGCCCAGCCCTGCGGGTCTTCCCGCGCAATTTCATCCGGGTCCTTGCCCGCCGGAAGCGGCGCCACGCGCAGGTCGATGCCCGCGCCTGCCGCCAGCGCATCCGCCGAACGCGCCGACTTTGCCATGCTTTCGGGCGAATCGAACGCCACGAACATCCCGCCAGCGCGTTCCGCCGCAGCGAGCCCGGCCGCATCCGGGTCCATCGCCAGCACCACCCGCCGCGCGTGCCGCCGCAACAGCGAAACGTGCTGCTCCGTGAGCGATGTCCCCATCGTCGCGACTACGTTCTGGAACCCGGCCTGCCACGGCCCGATGACGTCCATGTACCCCTCGACCACCACCACCGCCCTCGCCGTCCGGATCGCCTGCGCGGCCATATCCAGCCCGTACAGCGTCCTGCCTTTGTCGAACAGCTCCGACTGGGGCGAATTCAGGTACTTCGGCTCTTCCCCCTGGAGCCCGCGGCCGCCCATCCCCACGAACTGCCCCCGCTCGTCCCGGATCGGGATGATGACTCGCCCGCGAAAGCGGTCGTAAGCGTTGCCCCCGGCCTCTGGTTCGACCAGCAGCCCCGCTGCCATCACGTCTCGCTCGTCGTAGCCGCGGTTGAGCAGATGGTCGCGCAACCCCCGCCAGCCGTCCGGCGCCCAACCGATGTGGAACGCCTCGATCGTGTCCTGCTTCAGCCCGCGCTTCTCCAACAGGTACGTCCTCGCCGCCTCGCCGCCAGGTTCGCCCAGGCAGTGCTGGTAATAATCGACGCCCGCCGACACGATCGCCGCGAGCTGCTCCTGGCGCCCGCGCCGCTGCTGCGACTCCGCCGAAAGCACTACCCCTGCCTCCGCCGCCAGCACCCGCAGCGCCTCCCGGAATTCGAGGCTGTCGCGCTTCTTGACGAAGCCGAAGAGGTCGCCCCCTTCACCGCAACTGCCGAAGCAGCGCCAGTTCCCGCTATCCGGAAACACATAGAACGAAGGCGTCTTTTCCGTGTGGAACGGGCAGAGCCCGCGGAAGTTGCGGCCCGACTTTTGCAGCGCTACCGACCGCCCGATGTACTCCGCCAGGTCCAGCTTGCGCTTGATCTCCTCGATCGCGTCCATTGCGCGGATTCTACGCCGTGCCCGCCTCCGAACAACAGTTCGCCTGGCACATCAGGGGATCTGCATCGTGCCGCTCGCCAGCGGCGTGCCGTTGACCGTCACCGTTATCGTGGCCGCCCCCTGGCCCGGTGGCTTCGCGAGCACGAATGTCGCCGTTTGGTTCTTCGCCAGAGCGATGTTCTGCTGCTGCGCAGTGGTTGCCCCGCCGAGGCTCACGGAAACGACCACTTCGCTCGCTGCGAGTGCGCCGCCGCGGTTCTTGATGACGATAACCACGTTCCCCTGCTCCACCTTCGACTCGGCAATGAGGATGTCCGGCTGCTCTACCGGCGGCGAAATCTGGATCGTCGCGCTGTTGTTGTCCTCGTTCGCTTCCTTCACCGCATTCCCGGGGTCGATGCGCACTTCCGCCGTCCCGCCCTGGGTCACCGGCTGCAGCTCGAAGTCGAAGGTTGCGCTCCCGTTCGCCACGATGGTCGCCGAGAATGCCTGGCTGAGCGTCTGCTTCGGCTGGCCTTGCACCATCACTCCCACCGCAATCTCCAGTCCGCCGCTGAAGTTATTCGGACTCAGATTGGCCACTGTCACACGCAGCTTTGTCCCTCCATCGATCAGCAACGCGCCCGTCGGCACGAAGTCCGGGGCGTTTGCGCCCGGGCTCGGTTTGGGAGACGGCGATGGCGACGGCACGGGCGTGTTCGTCGCTGCCGGGCGCGGCGTTGGTGTCACTTCACGGATGGGCAGGAAGTCCAGCGACTCTGCTGCCTCGATCGCCGCCCGCTTCACCCAGCGCCCGCCCTCGAAGTCGATCAGGAGCCAGTCGTTGGTGCGCGTGCGCCCGAGGATGCGCACTTCCTGGCCGTTGTTCAGTACAGCCACCGACTCGAACTCCTCGCCGGGCCCCGTGCGCACGTTCGTCGTCGTGATCACCCGCCCTTTGATTTCGACCGGCTTCTCACCGATCGGCTCGACCGCGCCCACCTTCACCTCGGGGGAGTCCGCCGTCGCTCCCGAACCTGAAGTCACGCGCACCACGAGCTTGTAATCGCCCTTGCGGTCGAACTGCCACTTCATCGTGCCGCGGTACACCGTGCCATCCAGCGCGGCCGCTGCCACTTCGCTCACCTTCTGCCCGTTGATGACCAGCTCGAAGCGCGTGATCGGCTCGTTCGAACTCGCCGAAGCAAGGATGTTGAACTCCTTGCCCGTCTGCACGCGCTCCCCCGCGAGTGGCTGCATGATTTCGACCTTGAACTCCGCCGCCACCGCCGTGTTTCCGCCATCGTCATTGCGGAAGAGCGTGAACAGCATCACCACAAACGCCACCCCCAGGATCAGCGCCAGGGCGATGACCGCGTAGAAGACGGGCTGCCGCGCGGGTGCATCATCCCCGCGCTCACCATAGGGGTCGTCGGCGTCGTAGTCGTACTCGTCCTCGTACTCGTCCGCCCACTGGTCGGCTTCCGCTTCGGGCGCCGCATCGTAGGACGCCTGCCCCGCGCCGATGTACTCCCCGTCATGCACAGCCGCCCCGGGCTGAGGCGGAGCGTAGTGCGTCGCGCCGATGACCGGCTCGTCGGGTGGATAGCCTGGGTAGCGTTCTGTCATGTGGCTGTGCGGGGGGCCGCCATCACGATTATCTGCGCCCTGCCGCTTACGGCAATCCTCGGCCCCGCCTTGTAACCTTCGCCGCCCCCGCCCGGTACAGCGCCGTTTACGTCCCGAGTCCCTCCGCGTCGCCGCAACCGAGTTCGCGCGCCAGCCGGATCGCGTACCGGTCGGTCATTCCGCTCACATAGTCGGCCGCTCGCCGCCCAACCGGGTCATCTACCAGCGAAAAGTCCGGCGAGATGCCCTCGGGGTGCTTCACGAAGTGCTCGTAGAGAAACACCACCACCCGCTTCCCCTGTTCGGCGTCACGCCGGGTCGCGTCGTACAGGTACACCTTCTCGAACATGAACTCGCGCAGCTCGTTGGCCGCTGCGTGTACGCCGGCGCTGAAGCGAATCGCCGGGACCCCGTTGCCGCCCTCTGCCCCCGTTGCCGCCCAGCTCGCCTCAACCGCGTCGCAAATCAGAGTGTCCACGCGCTCACTGTGCGTCCCACCGAGCTCCCGCCGCGCCGCCACCGGCAGGTCATCCTCCCGCAGCAGCCCCGCCCGTATCGCGTCGACGATGTCGTGGTTCACATAGGCAATCGCGTCCGCTGTCTTCACGACCTGCCCCTCCAGCGTCGCCGGCAGGCCCCAGCCCTCCGCGAAGATGTCCTCACGCGCCTTGCTCGACTTCTCGATCGCGTCGAGCACCTCATACGTGAGGTTCAGTCCGCGGCCCCCGTTCTCCAGGCGATCGAGCACGCGCACCGACTGGTAGTTGTGACGGAACCCCTCCGGCAGGCATTCCGCCAGCGCCTCTTCCCCCGCATGTCCGAACGGCCCGTGCCCGATGTCGTGCCCCAGCGAAGCCGCCTCCGCCAGGTCCTCGTTCAGGTTCAGCGCCCGCGTGATCGTGCGCGCCACCTGTGCCACTTCGAGCGTGTGCGTCAGCCGCGTCACGTAGTGGTCCTGCTGCGGCGCTATGAACACCTGCGTCTTGTGCTTGAGCCTCCGGAACGCCTTCGTATGCAGGATGCGGTCGCGGTCACGCTGGTAGGCCATGCGCAGCGGCGAAGGCTCCTCGGGGACTCGCCGCCCCTTGCTCAGCGCCGAGCGCGCCGCATACGGGCTCAGCCGCTTCTCATCCTCCTCCAGCCGCCGCCGTACTTCGTGCAGGTCCACCCCCGGATTTTAGGGCCGCGCGACAACGCCTGTCCGTCGCCCCCTTGGCCAAGAGCGCGCGCCCGGCCGGGCACCGTCCGTGGCCCGACCGCTAGGGAGGGCGTCCGTGGGCCTGCCGCGGTGACTGGAGATGGATCGCATCGTCACGCGCTCCCTACCGGTCGCGCCTCTGGTGGCCGGCAGGCTCCTAGCCCGCCGCGACCACCCGGAATACTGGCTGTTCGCCGCTGAACCCTTTGAACTCGACGTCCGAGGGCGGCGAGATCAGGAGGCCCGCCGCTCCCAAAATACGTTCGCGCACCGCCTCGGAAACAACCACCTCGCCACCGATGGCGGCGTTGGCGACACGGGCGGCGTAGTTCACTTCCCGGCCGAAGAAGTCGCCCTGGTCGCGGACGGCCTGGCCGGTGTGGATGCCGATGCGCACGCGCACATCCGTGAGCACCTCGCGCGGGACCTGGAAGGCGGCCTGGATGGCGAGGGCACAGCGCACGCCCGCCTCGGGAGAGGCGAAGACGGCCATGTAGCCATCGCCCATGGTCTTCACCGTGCGGCCGCCATGGGCCTGGATAGCGCCATCGAGGATCGTGTTGTGGGCGTGCAGGACCTCCAGCCAGCGCGCGTCGCCCAGCCGTTCGTTCATGGCCGTCGAGCCTTCGATGTCCGAAAAGAACAGCGTCACCGTCCCGTCGGCGGCGGCGTGTTCGGAGACGGCGAGGCGCTCCCCCTGGACGGCCGCGGCGACGTTCTCGATCGAGCTCCGGTACGTGCTCGTGATGCCCTGGAGGCGGACCTTGGCCGCGATCACCTGGTCCAAGAAGAGCTTCACGCCGCGAGGCTGGTACTGTCCCGCCGCGCGGTCGAGGAGGGTGAGCGCGCCGGCGATGTCCCCCCGACTCTCGGCGACGGCCGCGAGGCCCTGGAGGTTGCGTCCCAGCTCGACGGGGCAGTCTTCGCGTTCCGCCCACTCAAGGCCGTCGTTGAACGCCTGTTCGGCCTCGTCGACCAGGCCGAGGCGGAGGGCGAGCTGGCCACGCGCGGGGTCGATACCTATCCCGCTATCGAAGGCGCACCAGTTCTTCCATTGGCGCGTCTCCTCATAGATCTGTCTCAGTATGTGGTCTTGCACGCTGATGTGTGGAAGCGCGAGTGCGATCCAAACGAGAGATTCTGCACGCTGGGGAGATCCACCGGCTCCGACAGCCCAAAGGACCCACCACTCGGCGAACCGCTCCTCAGATGCTCGTGTCTCTCCCGCATAGGCGCTGGCGGCGGACGCCCATGCCATCTGCATGATCCTGAACTGGGGCGCCGCCGGCAAGCCGCGGGACAAGGCCGCGTCCCAGCCTTCGGGGTTTTTGCCCTGGAATACCCGAACGATCATTCGGAAGTCCTCCGGGTCTCGCCAGTGACCGGCTTCCACGCGGGCACGATCGATGAGGCGTTCGATTTCGTCGAGGTCCCATCTGAGTGTAGCAACTGCCGTCAGAAATTCCGCGGCGAAGGCGATTCCCGAGCGGATTCCGCGCTCAAGGCTCAGCCTCCTCAGCTCGTGGCTGAGCCGCGAAGCCTCCTGAAGGTGACCCCCGGCAATCGCGACGTACGCGGCCGCGATTCGAAAATAGCTCGCCTCATCGGCTCCTCCGGCAGCCTCACACTCGTTGGCTGCGTCGTCGAAATTGCGGGCCGTCGTCGCCAGGTCCCCGCTGCGCAAGTGGCGCATTGCAGCGACCTCATAACGAGCCGCCGCCCCCTCTGCCCCGCCCACAACGTGGGATAGTTGGAGGATCTGCTCCTCCAAGTCGGGAGGACCGACTACCGAACGTGCGTCGTTTCGGGATTGGTAGTCGGCACGACGGAGTTGAATTCGAAGGTGCAAGTTCAACGCGGATGTCAGGGTATTGGGCTGGGCGACAGCCTCGGCGACGAGCGGGTACATCGCCGAAGCGTGGGCAACGAAGTGCGGGGCCCTCGCCACTGCAAGAGCGAACCCGTCCACGTCGCGTCGCATTCGGTAGGCTTCCAGCGCACGCTCGAAAATTGGCCAGGAACGCTCGCTCCTCTCTTCGGCGAACTCCCAACCGAACGAAAGAGCTGTGAGCACGCCCGGCTCCGGGTCCTCATCCCCGGCAATCGCGGCCTCATACCATCGCACAGCCTCCGCCCACGCGAACTTCTGCTCGGCCTCCCGCGCCGCCAACACAGCGTACTGTCGCGCCTTGTCGGCATGTCGCGGAGTCAGCGTTGATGACTCAAGGAAGTGGCTGGCAAGGCGCGATGCATATTCCTCCGCGCGGTCGCCCCAGCGTAGCTCCAGCGCTTCGCCCACCTGGCCATGGAGGCGCACGCGGCGCGTCGTGCTCAGCTCGCTCAGGAGCGTCTCCTGCATGAGTGCGTGGGTGAATCGGTATCTCCCCGGCTGCTCCATCTCCTCGATCACGCGCGCCTCGATGCCCTCTTCGATCAGCCGCAGGAGCGCATCCTCGTCCCGCTCGCCGAGGAGCGAGAGCGTGTCGTATGCAAACTCGCGACCGGCGATGGCGGCGACCTGCAGTAGCTCGTTCGCCTCCTTGCTCAGGCGGTCGAGGCGGCGGCCGAGGGCCTCCTTCACCCCGTCCGGGACAGCGATGTCCGAGACGCTCTCCCTGTTGAGCGTCCCCTCCTGCGTGAGCAGGTTCACTACCTCGCTCAGGAAGAAGGGGTTGCCCTCCGTCTCCTCGAAGATCTTCTCCAGCACGGCCGGCTTCGGCTCGGCGTGGGCCGCCTCACGGATGTAGGCCCGCACCTCGTCTTTCGAGAGCCCGCGCAGCACGACCCGCTGGAAGCCGGGGTCCCGGTTGAGGGCGGCGAGCGCCTCGCTCAGCGGGTGCGTACGCGAGAGGTCCGTATCGCGGTAGGTGCAGACGACGAGCAGGCGCAGCCGCCCGAGGTCGCGCGCGACGTGCTCGAGCAACAGCAAGGTCGGCTTGTCCGCCCAGTGGAGGTCGTCCAGGGCGACGACCAGCGGCCCCTTGCCCGCCATCGCGCGCAGGTAGGTGGCGAAGGCGTCGAACAGCCGGAACTGCGCCGATTGCGGGTCGAGGACGGCCTCGGGCTCGACGAAGCCGGGCTGCTGGCGCAGCTCGGGAAAGAGCCGCACGAGCTCGCCGCGCGTGGGCGCAACCTCCGCCTGGATCGAGGCCAGGTCGTTCGCGCCGCCCCACTGGCGCCCTACCTGCACCCAGGGCCAGTACGGCGGCGCGCCGCTGGCCTCGTGGCTGCGCCCCCAGAGCACCTGGGCGCCGCGCATGCGCGCGTAGGTCTCCAG
>JBPCLM010000125.1:0-6260 GCA_051003295.1 Tepidiformaceae bacterium
TGTCTCCCTCGCTGCAAGTCCGCGAGGCACTCGGCCCGCGCTCGCGGGGGCGTACTTCGACTGTGCCGAGCAATGGCTGACCAGGAGCCCTCGCGAGATCTACGAGCTGACAGGCGTGCCCAACGACGCGTACCCGCCAGTGACCCCGTCCGCGCGATGAGATGACCGCATCCGGGCCTACCGGGGCTGCCATCGCAAACGGGATACGCAGCCTCAGCGCGCCATCGCGTGGCGGAAGTAGGGCATGACCAGGCGGCCGAAGCGCTCGGCTTCTTCATCGTGGGGATAGCCAGAGAGGCAAAATTCGCTGCAGCCCGCATCTATGAATTCCTGGATGGTGGCGGCGACCTGGGCGGGGTTGCCGACCATCATGACGCCGGCGCCGTGGCGGACGGTGGTGAGCCCGGCCCAGAGATTAGGGGCGATGCGGTAATTGTCCGCGGCGGTTTCGATGGCGAGGGCGCGCATGCGGCCATCGGCGTGCGATTCCTGGCCCATGCCGGTCATGCGCACCTGGCGCATGCGTTCGGAAGCGGTGGCGATGAGGGCATCGGCATCGCGCCAGGCCTGCTCCTCGGTTTCGCGGACCAACACCTGGAGGCGCATGCCGTAGCGGAGGGAATCAGTGCGGCCGTACGCGGCCGCGCGGGAGTGGACGGCGGCGCGATCCTGGCGTATCTGCTCGGGAGTGTTCCCCCAGAACAGGTAGACATCGGCGTGCTTCGCGCCCACATCCTGGGCGGCGGGGGAGATGCCGCCGATGTAGAACGGCGGGTGCGGTTGTTGCAATGGGCGGGGGCGCACGACGGCCTTTTCGACGCGAAAGTGCTTGCCTTCGAAATTGACCGGCTCGTCCTCCGCCCAGACGCGCTTCATCAGGGTGACGGTTTCATCGATCACTTCGTAGCGTTCGTCGTGGCCGAGGAAGACGCCATCGGCGGCCATTTCCTCGATGCCGCCGCCGGCGATGAGGTTGACGGAGACGCGTCCACCGCTGAGATGGTCGAACGTGGAGACCATCTTCGCGGTCACGGTGGGGGCGATGAGGCCGGGGCGGGCGGCCACGAGCATGGTGAGGCGTTCGGTCTTCGCGGACATCATGGCGGTGGAGATCCAGGCTTCGTAGCAGCCGGGGGCGACGGGCACGAGGGCATATTCGAAGCCGGCGTCTTCAGCGGCGTGGGCGACCCGCATGAAGAGGTCCATGTCCGGCGGGATGAAGGTGGCGGGGTCGGCAACGGTGCGCCCATCGCCGTGCGTGGGGATGTACCAGCCGAAGCGCAGGGGGGCGTCCATGTGCAGGGAAGGGTAGCGGGGGTGCGGCGCGGCCGCCACGGGCGGGGGCCCTCACCCCCCCGCCCCTCTCCCGACTTCGCGGGAGAGGGGAGTTGACGCCGCCTCCGGCCCTCACACCTCCAGGTGGTAGATCTTCGCGGAGTTGGTCTGGAGGAGCTTGCGCAGCGATTCCTCGGGGAGGTGGCCGAGGTTCTTTTCGATGAAATCCTTGGGGTACTGGGCGATGGAGTTGGGGCCGGGCGACATGCTCGTAGGGTGGGGGAAGTCGGTTTCGTAAAGCAGGTTATCGGGCCCGAGCTGTTCGATTGCCTTGAGGGCGCTCTGCTCTTCGAACCAGAAGCAGGCGTAGCACTGGCGCTTGAAATACTCGCTGGGGAGGAGGTCCATCTCCGGGTGCTCCTTGGGGCAGCCGCTGTTGAGCCACTGCCAGTCCATCGCTTCGAGCACGAAGGGCACCCAGCCCACGCCGCTTTCGACGGAGACGAAGTTGAGGCGCGGGAAGCGGTGACACATCCCGGAGAGGATGATGTCCATCACCGCCTGGGAGTTATCGAGGAAGAGCTGCACGGTGGCCTTGGCGTAGGCGGCCTGGCGCCCGTTATCGACGGTCACGCCGCGCAACTTGGTGAGGTCGCCGGAGCCGATGTGGAAGTTGATCGAAAGGCCGAGGTCCTGGGCGGTGTTCCAGAGCGGGTCCCAGTGCGTTTCCGTGATGCGGGGCTGATCGAAGACGTGGGGCTGGTTCGTCATGAGGATGCCCTTGTGGCCGGCCTTCGCGCAGCGTTCGATCTCCTTCACGCAGAGGTCCACATCCCAGAAGGGCATGGCCATGATGGGGATGAAGCGCTTCATATCGATGGCGCACCATTCGAGAAGGAAGTCGTTGTAGGCGCGCACGCAATCGATCATGAGCTCGGGTTCGCCGAGGGCGAGGAAGTTGCCGCTGCCGAAGCCGCCGATGTTGGGGTAGATGACCTGCGCCCAGATGCCGTACTCGTCCATGCGCGTGAGGCGTTCGCGGGCGTTCCATGAGCCGTGGTCCGCTTCCTGGAGGGAGGGTGGATGGTCGGGCGGTGGCTCTTTCCAGCCAGCCATGGCGGCGCCGGCGGTGGGCATGAAGCCCTTGCCGCCCATGAACCAGCGGTCTTCCTTGATCTTCTCGTCGTATTCGACGTGGGGGACGAGGTCGCCCCACTTCTCGGTGGAGACGCGGTTGGTCCAGAGGTTTTCGGGTTCGGAGATGTGACTGTCGGCATCGATGACCTTGATGCGTTCGACCACTGGTGCGGCCATGCCATCCTCCGGGGTGCGCTGATGGGCGGAGGATAGCGGTTTCGGGGGAGGGTTGCTATCGCGAAGCTAGCCATTAGCTGTTGGCCGTTGGCTGTTGGCCATTTGGCGCGCCGGGATGCCGGGAGTGCGGCCGCTCCCCCGTGGCCGACTGCCGAGCGCGGCCCGCAGGGCAGCCGTGTCCCGGAGGGCGCGGCTAGCGCGGCGAATCGCGCCAGGGGGCGGTGCGGCGTTTGGACCCATCCGCATTCTGCTCCAGGGCGCGGGCCTGCCTGCGCGCCCTGTACCTGCTCTTGACACGGATTTGCAATATCTCCGCGGGCGACCGTAACTTTCTGGGACGCGTTCGCCCCACGCACATCTCGAACGCCCGTTGGGTGGTGGCTCCCCGGCAGTCCGCAGTGCCGGGAAGCGGTGAGGAGCAGTCCTCGTGCGGTGCCGTGCTCTCCCGTCCTCCCGTCCCGTGCTTGCCCTTGCCGTTGCCCTCGCCGCGGCCTTCCTGGTCTTCGGCGCCAGGCAACTGACGTCCGCCGCTTCGAGCAACTACGCCGCCAACAGCACCGGCTTCGATATCTCCTGGCCGCAGTGTGGGGGCCCCTACCCCGCCACGCCCTACGGCTTCGGCATCGTGGGCGTCACGGGCGGCAAGGCCTTCACCGAAAACCGCTGCTTCGCCAGCGAATGGCACTGGGCTGCCAGCGCCAATGCGGCCGACCCCTCCGTGTACTTCAACGTCAACGGCGTCCCCAAGAACTACCGCTTCCGCGCCTGCGCGGGCGATGCCTATTGCACGGCTTACTTCTACGGCTACAACACCGCCGCCGCGGCAGTGCGCTACGCGCGCGCCCAGGGGGCCCAGCCGCAAACCTGGTGGCTCGATGTCGAAACCATGAACTCGTGGTCGAAGGACAAGCTGCTGAACGCGCGCGTGATCGCGGGCGCCATCGATTACCTCCAGGCCATGGATAAGACCGCCGGCATCTACTCCACCCCCTACCAGTGGGGCGAAATCGCCGGCTACTACGTCCCCGGGCTGCCCAACTGGAGCGCGGGCGCGGATGACCTGGAGGACGCGAAGACGCGTTGCGACGACCCGCGCTACGCCTTCGGCGGCGGCCGCGTGCAACTTGTGCAGTGGGTCGAAACCTACGACATGAACTACGCCTGCCCGTAGTGGCCGTTGGCTGTTAGTTCGCCGCTGGTCCGGGGATGGGCAATCGCCGCCGCTGCCTGTTGCCCGCTCGACTAGAGCGCGATCAGTTCGGTCGCGATATCGAGCACTTCGGCATCAAGGCGCGTGGCTTCGATGGCGGCGGCGATGGCGGCCATCTGGGCATCGGCGTGGGCGCCGCTGTTGGAGATGACGGCAGCGGCGATGGTCGCCCGGCCGGGGTCGTCCAGTTCGGCGATCTCGGCGATGGAGGCGTTGAAGCGGTTGCGCAGGCGCTCCGCGAGCGACTTGACGATGGCGCGCTTCTCCTTGAGCGTGGCCGCCGGGATCGCCAGGCGCACGCGCAGGATACCCACGGTGGGGGCCGAATCAGGCGCCAAAGACGGCCGCATCCGGTGCCGGGGGCGCTTCGGCGGGCAGCGGCGGCAGCTCTTCCGCGCCGCCGATGCCGAAGTGTTCGAGGAACGTCATGGTGGTGCGATAGAGCAACGGGCGCCCCGGGCCTTCGCCGCGGCCGGTGTTATCGACCAGGCCACGCGCTTCCAGCGTGGCCACCAGGCGGTCGCTATTGACGCCGCGGATGGCTTCGATCTCAGCGCGCGTGCAGGGCTGGCGGTAGGCGATGATGGTGAGCGTTTCGAGGGCGGCGCGGGAGAGACGCTGGCCGGGGACGCTGCCGAGCAAGGCTTCGACGTAGGCTGCGTAGGCGGGCGCGGTGGCCAGCCGGTAGTGGCCCATGTCTTCGACGACGCGCAGGCCGCGCACTTCGTAGTCAGCTTTGAGCTGCTCGATGGCGCGGCGCGTGGCCGTTTCGCCTGCGCCAGCGGCGCGCGCGAGGGCAGCCAGCGGCTGGGGCTCTTCGGCCACGAAGAGCAGGGCTTCGATCACCCAGGGGAGCTCCCCGGGGGGCGGCGCCTGCGAGCGCGGGGCGTCAGTCGTGGGCGTGCCTTGGCTCTTCGCCACGGTTCGATGGCTCCCTCGTGTCATCTGGCGTGGCGGTCTCGATGCGGTCCTCGCCCGCCTGCACGGGCTCCCGCCGGTCCATCGGCCGCGTGCCGGCTTCATCGTAGCGGATGCGCACGGATGGGCGGCGCACATCGGCCACGCCGACCTGTTCACGCAGCACCTGGGCGGTGGTCTGCGAAGCCGCCGTCGTGATGTGCGAGATGCTGGTGCCCGGCTCTATGGCCAGGTCGAGGTCGGTGGCCACGCCGCCCTTCTGCATGCGCACGCGGGGGGTAGCGCTGCGGATATCGGGCAGGCGCTCGAGCTCTTCGCTGATCAAGCGTTCCATGGCGCTGGCGGAGACGGTGACGTAGCCGCCATCGGCCTGGCGCACGCGCAGATTTTCGCCGCCGCGCCCTTCGCGGCCGAAGGCGACGGCGAGGGCACCGAGGGCGAAGAGGGCGATGGCGGCGAGGACGCCCGTGAGCGCCCAGCGGGCAGCGTCGCTGCTATCGATGAACGCCTGCATCTTGAGGTCGCCGGCGTTGAGGTCGAGGCGGTCGCCTTCGTTCCACGCCAGCAGCCCCACGCCAACGCAGGCGGCGATGAGGAGCAGGCTGTAGAGGACGAGCAGCGCACGTGCGAGAGCATTCATGGTGTGCCTCCGGGGGAGGGTATCCCCTGACGTCACCATCGTAAGGGTTGTTCATGGAAGGGGAGGTCACCCGCACACGCGCCGCGGGTTGCAGATGCGTATACGGCGTTGCCCGCGCCGCTGCGTATGGATCCAACGCCGCCCCGCCGCCCTGGCGCACTTGAACCGCACTAGCCGCGCCCTCCGGGACGCGGCTGCCCTGCGGGCCGCGCTGGGCAGTCACCGGCCGCGCAACGAATGGAACCGCGCGCGTGAGCAAGCGTCTGCGTCGTCCCCACGTTGCGTCCTTCGCCAGCCTGAGCGCCGCCCTGTCCGGGTGGTTCCAGGGCACCGCCACCCCACTGGCCGCGGGAGCCTCCAGGCAAGCCCTGGCGGGACTGCCGCACCGCGCGGGGCCAGCCGGCCGCCCAGCGCCGCCGCCTACCGCGAGCCGTTCGCGCCCTTGCGGGACTTCCGCGTGGCGACGGCGGCGGCGCGCTGGCCTGTGAAAGGGGCGACCTGCTCGGGTTCTCGGGCGGCAGCGGCTTCAGCGAGGCGCCCACCTGCACTACGCGACCGCGCGCGCCGGCGGCAGGGGCCCCAGGGGACCAGGGACTCAGAACTCAGCACTCAGGACTCGGCCCCCTCTACGGGCTCAGGGGGCAGCGGCCGCAGAGGCCGCGCGTGCAGTAGTCAGCGTGCAAGAGGAGGCCCCCTTGCAGGCGGGCAACGCTGCCGAAGGGGCGCTCGCCCCCGCTGGCGAGCCAGCCCTCCAGGCGGCGCAGGCGGCCGTAGGTGCCCGGCGAAGGGAGCGCGGCGAGGGCCGCTTCGGCGGCGGCGGGCGGCCAGGCGCCCGAGGCCAGGGCAACGGGCAGGATGGCGTTGACGGCGAGTTCGATGGCGGCGGCGCGGCCGAGCCCGGGC